>DATLQA010000222.1:0-3108 GCA_035535495.1 Actinomycetota bacterium
CGGCCCTCCCCGAGCCGGGAGACGAGCTCACGGAAGCGCAGCCGCTGCTCGGGGTCGAGGCCGGCGGTGGGCTCGTCGAGCACCAGCAGGTCCGGGTCGCCAAGCAGCGCCTGGGCCAGCGCGACCCGCCGGCGCATGCCGCCCGACAGCGCCTTGATCTGCTTGCCCCGCACCGCGCCCAGCCCGACCAGCTCCAGCACCCGCCGCACCTCCTGGTGGCGGGCGCGCCGCTGGTGGAGCTCTTTGAGGATGGCCACGTAGTCGACGAACTCGAAGGCGGTGAAGCGGGCATGGAACCCGGGCTCCTGGGGCATGTAGCCGAGCCGGCCACGCAGGTCCAGCCGCTGGTCGGTACGCCCGGGGTCCAGGCCAAGCGCCTGGACGGAACCGGAATCGGGCGCCGACACCGTGGCCAGGACGCGCAGCAGGGTGGTCTTGCCCGCCCCGTTGGGACCGAGCAGCCCGGTCACCCCAGGCACGAGGTCGAGGGTGACCCCGTCGAGCGCGCGGGTGCGCCCGAAGGTGATCCCCAGGTCGCGGACTCGGACGGTCGGATCAGGGATGGTCATCGCAGCCTCCTTGCGGCGAACCGGGGGGTGGTGTCGAAGCCGCGGTCGGACTCGAAGCGGCCGCGACGAACCAGCAGCACGGCGGCGGCGACCAGCGCCAAGGCCGCGAAGGCGACCTGCCCGGCCACGGCGAACAGGACCGACGACGGCGCCGGAGGCGCCACGGTGACCGCGACCGCGAGGATCCAGGCGCCGGCGGTGATCCCGATGGCGCGCAGCGGCGCGACCGTCGTGGCCAGCGCCAGGCTGGACGAGGTCAGCCCCAGGGAGGGCAGCAGCCAACCGGCCACTCCTGGGCCAAGCTGGGGCAGCGCCAGGCTCGCCGCCGCGGCCAGCAGGGTCGCGGTCCCCAGCACCGCGGCGGCACGCAGCAGCAGCAGCCGGAAGCTGCCGAGCGGGGCGGCCAGCCCGATCTCGTAGGTCGGGTCGACCCCGGGCCCGTAGGCCGCGGCGATGCCGGCCAACGGCAGCAGCGGCGCGACGCACAGGAACGCCAGGTTCGCGTCCTGGCCGGGATGGGTCCAGCCGGCCAGGACCGCGAACGCCAGCACCGCGGTCACCGCCAGCAGCCACGAGCCGCGCAGCGCCGGCGTCGCGGCCAACAACCTGGCGGTGTGCCCGGCCACGCCAAGGCGCACCAGCAGCCGCTCGGCCATGCCGGCGCGGGGCAGGTCCACCGCGTCGATCAGTGCCTCCCGCAGGCGCCGCAGGCGCACCGGGTCGACCAACGCCCCCGCCCGGAGCCGGCAGGCGGCGCAGCTGGTCAGGTGCGCCTCCACCGACCAGCGGGCCGCGGCGTCCAGCTGCTGGTCGTGGTAGGCGGCCAGCAGCTCGCCGTCGGCATGCCAGGCCCCCGTGGTGTCAGACCCGCCCATGGTCGTCCCTCCCTCCCTGGCTCATGCCAGCTCCTGGCGCAGCCGCGCCCGCGCCCGCCGCGCCCGGGTCTTGACCGTGCCCGCCGGGATCCCCAACAGCACGGCCGCCTCGCGGGTGCTGAGCCCGTCCAGCACGGTCGCCTGCAGGACCGCCTGCAGCTCCGGCGCGAGCCGGTTCAGCGCCCGGATCACGTCGCGCTGCTCCAGCGTGACCAGGGCCTGCTCCTCGGCGCTGGCCGCGTCCGGGACCCTTCGGTGCACCAGCCGGCCCGCCAGCCGCCCCTGAGCGGCATCGCCACGCTGGGTATCCAGCAGCCGCCGGATGGCGATCCCCCAGATCCAGGCGCCCACCTCACCCCGGCCACGGAAGCGGCCGGCGTCGCGCCACACCACCAGGAACGTCTCCTGGGCGACCTGGTCGGCCAGGTCCGGGCTGGCGGTGCGCTGGCGAAGCCGAACCAGCAGCCACGGGGCGTGCTGGTCGTACAGGACCCCGAACGCCTCCGGGTCCCCCTCGGCCACCGCCGCCAGCAGCTCGGCGTCGGTCGGCACCCGCTCGGGGTTCGCCGTCATGCCTGATTGCCGGACCAGGCGACGCCGCGGTTCACGCAAGCCGCGCGGAGCGGGGGCAACAGCCCAGCCCTAGCCCCGGCCGCGGACCAGCGGCAGGTAGACCTCGTCGACGATCTCGGCCAGGACGCCGTCGGGGACGGTGGGGGTGCCGCGGGTGATGTACTCGTTGCGCAGGAGCACGACGGCGACGGTGGCGACCCGGGGGTGGAGGGCTTCGGGAGGGGCCTCGCCGCGGGCGACGGCGCGACCCAGGACGGTCAGCCAGGTGCCGGAGCCGGCGTCGGCGGTCTGCTCCCGGAGCTGCTCCAGGAGCTGGGGGTCGTCGCGAGCGCTTCCCAGCAGGCTGCGGAGGATGTCGCCGGCGGGCGAGGACAGGTGGCGGTTGGCGCGGCGCAGCAGTTCCAGGACGTCGCCGCGCAGCTCGCCGGTGTCGGGTAGCTCCTGGTCGGCCACGACCAGCTCCCGGTAGGCGGCGAGCCCGAGCGCGGCGCGGTTGGTCCAGCGCCGGTAGATCGCGTTCTTGTTGGTGCCGGCGCGCTTGGCCACCCGGTCCATGGTCAGCCCGGCGTAGCCGGTCTCGGCAAGCTCGTCGAGCGCGGCCCGGAGGATCGCCTGCTCCAGGTCGGCCCCGCGCCGCCTGGTCGGGCCGGAACGAGGCCGCCCGGTCGGGTCATCGACCACGTGCTCTCCGCTCACGGTACGTATCGTACCCCATGGTCTCTGACGAGTATCGTGCTAGCCTACTCTTTAAGGTACATGGAGTACCGTATCTGAGAGGGAAGGACGGTACGAGGCATGCGCGGCAAGGGCATCAGCTACGACACCGGCTTCGTCAGCAAAGGAGGAAACGCCCGCGAGCCCTTCGACCCGGAGGTGGTCAAGCGCGAGCTGCAGATCATCCGCGACGACCTGCACTGCAACGCGGTCCGCGTGATGGGCGGTGATCCGGGACGGCTGGAGCTCGCCGCGACCTACGCCGCCGATCTCGGCCTGGAGGTCTGGTTCTCGCCCTATCCTCTGGAGCTGACCACCGACGAGATGTTGTCGCTGTTCGCCGACTGCGCCGAGCGCGCGGAGCGGCTCCGGCGGCG
>DATLQA010000223.1:0-2747 GCA_035535495.1 Actinomycetota bacterium
CGGCCACCTCGCCGAGGGCTGCGCCGTGCGCACTACCGCCGAGGTCGTCCTGGCCGCCGACGACCGGCTGCTGTTTGGCCGCGAGCACGATCCTGCCACCGGCTACGACGAGCTGGTGGTCCGCGACCGCGACGACCTGTAGGCCGAGGATCGCCACCGGTCCTCGCAACCCCGGTCCATTCGACCTGGCAGCAACAGGCTTGTGGCGGCACGCGTGAGAGAAACGGCGGCTGGATTGACCGATTCTCGGCCGAAAACTCATGCGGAATTTCGTGTAGCCGTTGCCACTCGGTGCCAGTCGCTGCTACTTGCTGGAGAGGCTATACTCGGGGCTGACCTGCACGAATGGCTGTTCCTGCTGGTCACCGCTTGAGGGAATCTGGGCCCCGGTTTGTCGTTGTAAGCGACACGCGCTACCACTGCGCCACACGCCCATAAATTACTGTCCGCGCAGGTCAACTCTGGTCATCGGAATTTCGCAGCCTCCAGTGTAACGCCCCCTGGACACTCGGGGCCTGCCCCAGCCGGACGGCCACGAGCCAAGAGCACCCAAGACCGTGCTGGATCGTGGCTGGACGACCAGACCACCCCAGCTCCGGCGCGGCTCAGGTCAGATAGCGGCCGATCGCCTCCTCGACATCACACGCCTCGGTCTCCCACTCCGGCTCCTCGCCGCGGCCCAACCGCGCCTCGGCGTCTGCCCACCGCCCACCGCCGTACTGGCGGGCGAACACTACTCGAGACCAGGCCTCGACGACGTGGCCGAGCGGCCGCAGGTCCCGGGTCGACCGGGCCAGGTCCAACGCCTGGTCCAGCTCCTGCTCGAACCGGACCCGGTCGACCTCGGCCAGCGCCGCACGTACCAGCTCGACCCGCTCCGGCAGCTCCGGGCCGGTCACCCCTTCGACCCCGCTCACCACCCGCCCTCCTCGCCGTCCCGACCGGGCTTCCGCCCGCCCTGGGCGACGGCTTGGCACAGCGGCGAACACCCACGGCACGCTCCCCCACCGCCAGGCAAAGCTGCTGCTCGGAGCGACCGCGGCTCTTTCGCATCAGCGGCACGGACACGATGAGCCGGCACGCGACACGACCGGGGATCGCCGGCGCGCCGCCGTCCGTTCAACACCAGCGCCGCCGCGGGCCGGTGGCGCCTGGACGTCCACGCGCCGGTAGGGCCCGGGCCGGCCGGCAACGTACAGCCGCACCTCGAGCCGGCGCTCACGGGCAGCCGGCAGGGGCAGCTCCCATCGCTCTCCAGGCCGGAGAGCGATCGCGCCGGCCCGCGCCGGCCGGCCGCCGACCAGGACCTGGTAGCGGAACCCGATCGTCGCGTGCTCGTGGCTGGTCGCGACTGCGACCAGCCCGTTCCCCTGCGGTTCGACGGCCAGCTCGGTGAAGCCGGTGGCCGACGGCCCGCCGGCGGCACGCAGGGTGACGGCCGCGAACGTCGCCGCCACCAGGACCAGGGGCAGCAGGATGACGAGGCGGCGGGCCGGCCACGGCCGCGACCGGACCGGCGGCCACCGCCGGTCGGCGCGAACCAGGCCGACCAGGGTCAGGGCCAGACAGGCGGCGCCCAGCCCGAGCGCGACCGACCCGCCGTCGACGCCGACGGTGGCCGCCGTGACCAGCCCGACCGCCATGGTCGTCACGACCGAGAGGGCGACCGCGACGACCAGACGGGTGCGCCGGCCGAGGTCCCCGGCCCTAGGAGCCAGGGCGAGGGTGGCCAGGTGGCCGGGGAGCACCAGGCACAGGGACAGGCCGGCCACCACCCGCAGCCAGGGGACCGCTGCGGCGACGCAGCCGGCCGCGGCCAGCGCGCAGCCACCGGCGGCCATGACGTCGCGGCGGGTGACCGGGCCGCTCACGGCGTGATCGTCGGCGGCGCGGCTCCCCGCCGGGACGGCCGTCGGGCGTACACCACCAGCGCGGTCAGAGTGGCCGCGGCGAGCCAGCCGAGCCCGGTTCCTGGCAGGCCAAGCAGCCTGACCAGGACGAGCACCAGCCCGAGGGAGAGTAGGCAGAACGATAGCGTCAGGGCGGTCACCTCCCGGTAGCGGCCCTCCAGGCGCAGGCGTGACTGGCTGACCAGGACCACCGCCCACGGCACCGCGGCGACCACGAAGCAGCGCAGCGGCAACACCCCCGCTCGCGCGTACGCCGGGCCGTAAACGGCGAGCAGCGGGCCAGCCATCAGCGCGCCGACGGCGCAGGCGGGGACGAGTAGGGCGAGCACGAACCGCTCCGCCCTGGCCGCCGAGCGCACCGCCCCCTCGGTGGCGCCTTCGCTGAGGGCCATGTTGGCCACCACCGACGGCACCAGCTGTGCGACCTGGCCGACGCTCCAGGCCACATAGAAGAAGGCGTTCTCCCTAGCGTCCAGCAGGCTCACCACGATCACCGGCAGCAGGAACGTCGGCGCCCCGCTGGCCAGCGCGGCCGGGAAGTTGCGCAGCGAGAAGCCGAAGAGGGCAACCACGTCGGGGCTCGGCCGCAGGTCGCGGAAGGAGTAGCCGGGCACCAGGCGCGGCAGGACGGCGACGGCGGCCGCCGTGGACGCGGCCATCGGGAGGGTCATCGACAGGTACACCCCGATAGGGCCCAGGTGGACGAGGAACGGGAGCAGCACCAGCTTGCCGACCCCGGCGATGGCGTTCCTGGCCAGGGCGACGCCGCCGTGGCGGCGGGCGGCGAGCGCGTTGTCGACCAGCAGCCCGAGCGCGGTGCCGGTGCCGGCCACGGCG
>DATLQA010000224.1:0-2799 GCA_035535495.1 Actinomycetota bacterium
TCCCGCCGGAGTAGGTGGCGGCGGTCTTCGTCGCCGCGTCGGCGAGGTCGAAGCGGTCGAGCAGCTCTGCGGCGCGGCGGCGGCCTTCGGTCCGGCACAGGTGGTGCAGGTCCGCCATCAGGATCAGGTTCTCCTCGCCGGTGAGCAGGTTGTCCACCGCGGAGAACTGGCCGGTGACGCCGATCGCGTCGCGCACCGCGTCGGGCTCGCGGGTCACGTCACGGCCGGCGACGGGCCGCCGAGCTGCTGGAACAGTTCGACCTGGTCGAGGCGGCCGGCAAGCCGGCCGCCACCTACTCCGGCGGCATGCGCCGCCGGCTCGACCTGGCCATGGGCCTGGTCGGCGACCCGCGGATCATCTTCCTGGACGAGCCGACCGCCGGCCTGGACCCGCGCAGCCGCCGCGGCATGTGGCAGATCATCCGGGAGCTGGTCGCCGGCGGGGTCACGATCCTGCTGACCACCCAGTACCTGGAGGAGGCGGACGAGCTCGCCGACCGGATCGCCCTGCTCGACCACGGCCGGCTGGTCGCCGAGGGCACCGCGGACGAGCTCAAGCGCCGCATCCCCGGCGGCCACATCCGGCTGGAGTTCGCCTCCGCCGACGGGCTCGACGCGGCCGCCCGCACCCTCGGCGCGCCCACCCGCGACAACGAGGCGCTCACCCTGCAGATCCCCAGCGACGGCAGCGTCGAGTCGCTGCGGGCCCTGCTCGACCGGCTCGACGGCCAGTCGATCGAGGTCGGCGGCCTGTCGATCCACACCCCCGACCTGGACGACGTCTTCCTCACCCTCACCGGCCAACCCGACAACGAGAACGAGAAGGAGCCAGTCGCATGAGCACCCTGACCTACGCCGTGGCCGACTCGGCGACGATGCTGCGCCGCCAGCTCCGCCACATGCTCCGCTACGCGTCCATGACGCTGATGCTGATCGGCATGCCCATCGTCCTCCTGCTGCTGTTCGTCTACGTCTTCGGGGGCACGCTGGGCGCCGGGCTCGGCGGCCCGACCGGCGGCCGGGCCGAGTACCTCGACTTCGTCGTCCCCGGGATCCTGCTGATCGGCGTGGCCCTCGGGGCCACCGGGACGGCGATCTCGGTGGCCATGGACATGACCGAGGGCATCATCGCCCGGTTCCGCACCATGGCCATCTTCCGTCCCTCGGTGCTGACCGGGCACGTCCTCGGCAGCATGACCCAGACCATGCTGAGCCTTGCCGTCGTCACCGGTGTCGCCCTGCTCATCGGGTTCCGGCCCAGCGCCACTCCGGTCGAGTGGGTGGCCGCGGCCGGTGTCCTGGCGATGATCACCTTCGCGCTGACCTGGCTCTGCGTCGCGTTCGGCCTGGTGGCCAAGACCGTCGAGGCCGCCAGCAACCTCCCCCAGCCCCTGGTGTTCCTGCCCTTCCTTGGCAGCGGCTTCGTGCCCACCGACTCGATGCCCACCGGGCTGCGCTGGTTCGCCGAGGACCAGCCGTTCACGCCCTTCATCGACACCGTGCGGGGGCTGCTGCTGGGCACCGCGATCGGCAACAGCGCCACCATCGCCATCGCCTGGTGCGTCGCCATCACCCTGGCCAGCTACCTGTGGGCCAGGAAGCTGTACAACCGCGACCCCGACCCCGCCCGGTAGCCCGCCGTCAGTGCTGCTCCCGCTCCCGCAGCGCCACCAGGGCGGCGGCTCGCAGCTCCTCATGACCCAGGCCGGCGTACGACGACACCGCGTCCTCGTACGCCGGCCTGTCGGCCTGCTCGGCCGCCTGGCGGGCCCGGGCGGCGGACATGGTCGGCTGGAAGTTCCGCAGGAACCCGAAGCGCTCGGCCAGGGCGACCATCCGCGCCCCCGACCTGGTGGCCCGCTGGTCGCCGGTCCGTGCGCCGCGGTCGAGGTCCACCGTGGCCAGCGCCAGCAGGAACCCACCGCAGGTCGGCAGCTCCATCAGGTAGGGCGGCGGGTTGGCGACGGGGTTGGCGAGCAACGTCGACAGCCGGTGCGGCAGTTCACCGGTGAGCGACTCGACGAGGTCGCGCCGGCCATGCTGGGCGTGGGCCACCACGGTGACGGCCTCGGCCTCCAGGGTCCACTGGTCCTCGCTGGGATCCGTGTCGACGCCGAAGATCGGGCCCTCGGCGTGTACCAGCAGGTCGACGGCGCGCCGCCACAGGCGCAGGCCGGCCTCGACCTCACCGCGCGCGAGCAGGATCTCGGCCCGGACACCGAGGCCGTAGGTGAGCGTGCCGATCGGCTCGTCCGCCTGCGGCGGCGCCGTCTGCTCCAGCCAGTGCTCCGCCTCGTCGACGTCGCCGACCTGCAGGCTGGCGAGCACCAGCCACCACCGGATGCCGACCAGGGCGGACCAGTTCCCCAGCCGCTCCATCACCGGCAGCGCCGCCAGCAGGTGGCGCCGTGCCTCCTCGCCCCGCTCCACCTGCAGGCACAGCTCGCTGATCCGGGCGTGGGCGCCCGCCTGCAGGTACGGAAGCTTCCGCTGCTCGAACGCTTCCAGTGACCGCCTGGCGGCTTTCAGCGCGCCGTCCAGGTCGCCCACGTTCTCGAAGAAGTAGCTGACGACGCCGTTGGCGGCACCGGCCACCAGCGGCTCGTCGCTGTCGCACAGCGCGTACAGGGCCGAGCGATCCTTGGGTGCGGCGCCGAGCACGACCGCCGCGGCTCGGATCATGGTGTCCGGCGGGGCCGGGGGCAGCCGTTGCAGGGCGACCAGCGATCGCACCGCGCGGGGCCCCTCGATGAGGAACGTGTAGATGGCGCACAGCGCCAGCGCCGTCCGGGTGGCCTC
>DATLQA010000225.1:0-12166 GCA_035535495.1 Actinomycetota bacterium
GAGGACCGCACCCCGATCGTCGAGATCATGAACCGCACCCCCAAGATCCCCGACGCGGCGCAGTGGGGGCTGTTCCTCCGCAACCACGACGAGCTCACCCTCGAGATGGTGACCGACGAGGAACGCGACTACATGTACGCGGAGTACGCCAAGGACCCGCGCATGCGCCGCAACATCGGCATCGCCCGGCGCCTGGGGCCGCTGCTGGACAACGGCCGGCGCCAGATGGAGCTGCTGTACAGCCTGCTGCTGAGCCTGCCTGGCAGCCCGGTGCTGTACTACGGCGACGAGATCGGCATGGGCGACAACATCTACCTCGGCGACCGCGACGGGGTCCGCACCCCGATGCAGTGGACCGGCGACCGCAACGCCGGCTTCTCCCGCGCCGACCCCGCCGCGCTGTACCTGCCGCTGCTGATGGACCCGGTCTACGGCTACCAGGCGTGCAACGTCGAGGCCCAGGAGCGGATCTCCACCTCGCTGCTGCAGTGGCTCCGCCGCATCCTGCAGGTGCGCAAGCAGCACCCGGTGTTCGGCACCGGCGACTACGAGCCGCTCTACCCGGACAACCGGCGCGTGCTCGCGTTCGTGCGTCAGCTCGGCGCCGACGTGGTGCTGGTGATCGCCAACCTCTCCCGCTTCGCCCAGCCGGTCGAGCTGGACCTCACCCGCTGGATCGGCCTGGTCCCCGAGGAGATGTTCGGTCGCAACCCGTTCCCGATCATCGACGGCCACTCCTACCGCCTGGCGATCGGCCCCCACGGGTTCTACTGGTTCCATCTGGTCGAGCCGCCGGCGGACACCGACGACACCGCCATGTTCCGCGCCATCCACGGCTCCTCGATCGCCGGCTGACTCCGAGGAGCCGCAGGCGACGAAGGCGCGACGAGGGAAGCCAGCGCACCGAGCGGCGAAGGCCACCGAGCGTATCTGTAAAGGAGCCGTCATGCCCCAGGTCGCCTCGGTCAACGTCGGTCGGGCGCGCACCATCTGGTGGCGCGGCCGCACCGTCACCACCGCGATCTGGAAGGCGCCCATCGCCGGGCGCGTCCCGGTGCGCGGCGTCAACCTCGCCGGCGACGAGCAGGCCGACCGGCGCGTCCACGGCGGCCCGCGCATGTCGCTGTACGCCTACGGCCTGGACGACTACCGCTGGTGGGAGTCGACCCTCGGCCGGCCGGTCGGACCGGGCAGCTTCGGTGACAACCTCACCATCGCCGGCCTCGACCCGAGCGCCGCGCTGATCGGCGAGCGCTGGTCGGTCGGCAGCGCCGTCGTCCAGGTGACCGCCCCCAGGATCCCCTGCTTCAAGCTCGGCATCCGCATGGACGACGAGGCCTTCCCGCGGCGCTTCGCCGCCGCCCTCCGCCCCGGGACCTACCTGGCGATCGTCCAGGAAGGCGAGGTCGCCGCCGGCGACCCGGTCGAGGTCGTGCACCGTCCCGACCACCAGGTCGAGGTCAGGACGGTGGCGCGCGCCTACCATGACGACCGGAGCCTCGTGCCCCAGCTCCTCGAGGTCCCCGAGCTGCCACCATCATGGCGCGAGTGGGCGGAGGAGCACCTCCCCGGCCCCGCCGGCCGCCGCGGCGGCCGGGCCGGCTGAGGTCCTGCTCGGCGTCCGCCTCACGCGTCCGGGGCAGCGTCGCCGCGGAGCATGGCTTGGAGCGGCCAGGCCTATTGGCGCCGCGTCTGCGGATCGAGCAACGGCAGGTGCCACGGCAGCGGCACCGTCGGGCCGGTGCTGGTGTGGTCGGTGCTCCAGCCGCCCGGACCGCCGCGGATCGGGCCGCCCTGCTCGGGGACCCCATGGCGGCTGACGTGGTCGCTGAGGGCAAGCGCGGCGATGATCAGCAACACCACCAGCAGCGCCGACACGAGTGGCCGCCGCTCCTCCCTCATCGCTACCTCGCCGGTTTGGGCAGCCCACTCCACCTGCCGCTCGCATCAGCGTATCGATGGGGTCGAGGACGTCAATACCGGACGGTCATCCGACTCCGGCGGTGCCGGCCAACCACGCCGGGTGGGGCAGCGCTACGCGTCCCAGAAGGCCAGCTCGTGGTGGAGGCTGGTGGTGAAGCAGGTCTCGAGCTGGCGCAGGCGTGCACGGGGCAGGCCGGCGGCGGCCCGGTCGAGCAGGCCGGCGCACCACGCCGCCAGCTCGGCGAAGCCGGGGTCGGCGTAGGTCTCCACCCAGCGGCGGTAGCGCGGCTCGGCCGGCATGCCGGCCGCGGCCATCGCCCGGCCCAGCTCCGAGTAGCCCCACATGCACGGCAGCAGGCCGGCGAGGATGTCGACGAAGTCGCCGGTCGCCGCGGTGCGCAGCAGGAAATCGGTGTAGGCGGCGCAGATGCGCGATTTGCCAGCGCCCTCAAGGTCCTCATTGGTCAGACCGAACTCGGCCGCGTAGGAGCGGTGCAGCGACAGCTCGTCGTGGAAGGTGGCGTGGGCCAGGTCGACCATGCCCCCCAGCGCGTCGGTGTCCGGCGCCCGCGCGGCGGCCAGCGCGAACAGGCGCACGTAGTCGAGCAGGAACAGGTAGTCCTGGACCAGCCAGCGCCGGAAGCGCTCCTCGGCCAGCGTGCCGTCGGCGATGCCGCGGACCACGGGATGGGCGAGCTGGGCGTCGAGCCCACGCCGCCCCCGCGCGAAGAGGCGCTCGCTGAGACCGGTCGAGGACGTCATGGCCCGAATGTACGACGACCCCGCCGGCGGGGCGACCGCACCGCTGGCCGGGTCCCTCGGCTGAGCATCCTCCAACCCGCCGGCGCGGCCGGGCGATGGCAAGATGACGGCCGGCCGCGCCAGACGGGGCGGGCCGGATCGGGAGCCGCCGGAGGTGCCGTGACCGAGTCGTATCTCGCGGAGCTGGTCGAGAAGGGTGACCCGGGCGGGTTGCTGCAAGCGGTCGACGCGCTCTGCGGCCGGCGTGACTGGGACGGGCTGGTGGAGCTGCGCGAGCGGCTGGCCGAAGCGGTCGAGCGGGGCCGGCCGCTGTGGCCGCTGCGCACCTACGTGGACTACCGGCTCGCCCTGGAGGCGCCGGCGCGGGAAGCGGCCGGTGTGCTGCTGCCCGGAGCCGGGCGCTTCGCGCTCGGCCCGCTCACCGAGGTCGCCGGTGCGGCCCACACCTGGGAGGAGCTCGCCCCGCACCTGGCCGACCCGGGGGTGGCCGGCGCGGTCGCCCAGGAGCGGGTCCTGCGCGGCGAGGACCTCCGCGCCGACCCGCGCGCCCGTCCCGAGGTGCTGGAGCTGCCGCTGGTGCTCGAGGACTGGGAGCCCGACTACGCCCTGGCCACCTACAAGCCCGACGAGGTGGAGGTCCCCGACCCGGCCGCCGAAGCGGTGGCGATGCGCGCCGGTGAGGCCGCCCCGGCGGCGGCGGTGGACCGTCCCGACGTGGTGCGTGCCCTGACCGACCTGGTCGAGGTGTGGACCGCCCAGTCCAACGGGACCGCGCGGGCGGTCGTGGTCCAGGGCGGCCCGGCCGAGGCGATCGCCACCCTCGGCCGGCCGCGTCACCGGCTGGGCCGGCTCACCGGCCAGCAGGCACTCGCCCGGATGGCCTGGGCGGCGGCCAGCGGTGGGGCGCATGGCCAGCGGCGGGGCGCCGCGCTCGGCCGGTTCGACGCGTGGTGGGCGGCGAGCGCCCTGGCCGAGCTCGACTGGCCGCCGGACCCGGCGGTGCTCGGCGCCGCGGTCGCCCGCCTCGCCTGGTGGTGCTGGGACGACGGCATGCCAGCCACCGGCTGGATCCTGCGCCTGGCAGTGGCCGACCAGGCCGCCGGCTGGACCGCCGCGCTCGACGCCACCGACCAGGCCTGAGCCCCGTCCGCGGCGGGTCAGCGCGTCCGGTCCGACCCGGAGAGCGCCGTCGCGACGCCGAGACCGACGAAGGCGCTCCCGACCACGTAGCGCTCGCCGCGCACCAGCCTGACGTGGCCGCGCAGCCACGGCCCGACCGTCCCCGCCACCATCGCGTAGCCTGAATCGGTGAACAGGCCGAGCAGGACGAACATGACCCCGAACGTGGCGACCTGTACCGGCACCGGGCCGCGGGAGCGGTCCACGAACTGCGGCAGGAAGGCGAGGAAGAACAGCGCCAGCTTGGGGTTGAGCACGTTGACGAGCGCGCCCTCGTAGAACAGCCGCGCGGGCCGCTTGGGCTGCGCCCTGGTCCGGCCGTCAGGCTCGACCGCGAGCGGCTCGTCCCGCCCGAGGAGCTTGCGGACGCCCAGGTAGATCAGGTACGCGGCGCCGAGGTATTTGACCACGCTGTAGGCGAGCGCCGACGACAGCAGCAGCCAGGACGCCCCCACCACCGCCGCGGCCACCTGGACCAGCGTCCCCGCGTGGATGCCGAGCACCGACGCGATCCCCGCGCGCCGGCCCTGCCGGACGCTCTGCGACACGATGAACAGCACCGCGGGGCCGGGCACCAGCAGGACGGCGACCGCCGTCGCCGTGTACAGCAGGAGGGTCGAAGAAGTCGGCATGCTGCTGGCGATGCTAACAGCGGGCCACCCCGGCCGCGCCCGAATTTCCCCTGCCTCCGAGGTGCGGTGTGGAACTCCACGGACGCCGGGAGCGTCGAACTGGTCACGCGCCAGGTGCCGACCGGGGGAGGTCGAACGTATGCGCGGCCGCACGAGCACGCTCCCGCTGACGATCATCGCGCTGTTGCTGGTGCAGGCGTGCGCGGCACGCGACCCGCAGCCGGCCGCCCAGCGGCCGGCACAGCAGCGCTACCAGACCACCGCCACCGTGCTCCAGGACAAGTCCCACGGGCCCGAGTTGTGCCTGAGCGGCGTCCTCGACTCCCTCCCGCCGCAGTGCGGCGGCGTGCCGGTGGCGAACTGGCGCTGGGACCAGGTCGATGGCGAGGAGTCGCGCAACGGGACGACCTGGGGCGTGTATCGCGTCGTCGGCACCTACGACGGCACCTCCTTCGCGGTCGTGGAGACGGGTGCGCCCGAGCGGCAGCCGCCGCCGAGCGCCCAGGAACGGTTCGAGGACGAGCCCAAGACGCCGTGCCAGGAGCCCGAGGGCGGGTGGAAGGTGCCCGACCCGGCGCACCGCTCGGAGCGATACCTCGAACCGGCGTCGAAGGCGGCCGAGGCGGAGCCGGACTTCGCCGGCCTGTGGCTGTCATACCTGGAGCCGATGGGCGGCAACGTCGCCGAGGACCCGGGAGAGTTCGTGCTCAACGCGGCGTTCACCGGCGATCTCGCCCGGCACGAGGCGGAGCTGCGCCGACTCTGGGGAGGACGGCTGTGCGTCACCCGCCTCCAGCGCTCCCTGAAGGAGCTGGGCCGGATCCATGACGAGGTCACCGGAGACCTCGCCAAGCGCCTCGGGTTGCAGGTCGTCACCTCGAGCATCGACCAGGTCGCCAACCGGGTGGACGTCAAGGTGGTGGTCCTCACCGACGAGGCGAAGGCCGCGATCGACCGCCGCTACGGCGCCGGCATGGTGGAGTTGAGCGCGGCCCTCGTCCCGGTCGGCTGAGCGAGAGCCACTCCCCCATTGACGGGGCTGCTAGCCGCGCCTGGTGACGAGCTGGTCGACCGGGGCGTGGTCGTCGGTGAGGACCTCGGCGCCGCCGAGGAAGCGGTCGAGCGCCGCCCCGGTCAGCACCGCCGTCGGCTGGCCGCGGCGGGCGGCGTGGCGCTGGATGGCCGCCAGCGGCAGGGGCGCGTCCGAGGCGACCAGCACGAAGTTGCCGTCCTGCTGGTCGCCGAAGCCGTCGGGAGGGGCGACCACGGCGACCTGGCGGAACACGGCGCGCAGCGTGGCGGCCTCGGCGCGCAGGAAGCCGAGCGGTGGCGCGTCGATCAGGTTGGCCGCGTAGATCCCACCCGGCCGCAGGGTGCGGCGCACCTCGGTCACGAACTCGCGGGTGGTCAGGTGCCAGGGGACGGCCCGGCCGCCGAAGGCGTCGCCGATCACCACGTCGTATTGGGCGCTGGGCTGGCGAGCCAGGGTCAGCCGGGCGTCGCCCAGCTCGACCACGAGGTCAGGGCCGGTCACCAGGCCGAGGCGCTGGCGGGCGAGGCGGGTGATCGCCGGGTCCAGCTCGAGCACGACGCTGCGCGAGCCCGGCCGGGTGGCGGCCAGGAAGCGCGGCAAGGTGAAGCCCCCGCCGCCCACGTGGAGGACGTCGAGCGGGGCGCCGTCCGGGCCGGCCGCGTCGAGCACGCCGCCCAGCTCGCGCACGTAGTCGTCCCGGAGGTAGGTCGGGTCGCTGAGGTCGACGTAGCTGTGCACCAGGTCGTCGAGGACCAGCAGCCGGCCGGAGGACCGGGCCGGGTCTCGCTCGACCCTGGCGCAGAAGTAGGGGCTCTGCACCTGACAAGGCTCGCCGACCAGTGGGCCGAAGATGGCGGCGGTCACGGCCAGCGCCAGCATTCCGAGGGGCAGATCGGTGCCGCCGCGGAGCCGCACCGAGAGCACCACCCCGGCGACGACCAGGGCGATCCCCACCCCGAGCACGATCCGGCTTACCGGCAACGCCGCCACCAGCAGGAACCCGGTCACCAGCGTGCCGAGGATCGCTCCGGCGGTGGCGATGGCGGACAGCCGGCCCACCACGCTGCCGGTCTCCCGCAGGTCGGCGAGCTGGAGCTTGACCACGGTGGGGTGCACCGCGCTGAGCACCGCGGCCGGGGCGAAGAAACCGGCGAAGGCCAGCGCCAGCACCGAGGAGGCCTGCCCGCCGTTGGCGACCGTGCCAGCCACCCGTACCACCGGCGTGACCAGCAACGCGAGCGCTCCTCCCAGGACCAGCAGGGGTCCGAGCAGGCGCCTTGGCTTGACCCGGTCGGCCAGCCGCCCGCCCGCCCACGAGCCGACCGAGATGCCGGCGAGCACCACCCCGATGATGGCGGTGTAGGTCTCCAGGGTGATGCCGACGTACGGCGCGAGCAGGCGGACGGCAAGGATCTCGAGCACCAGGACAGCGGCGGAGGTGGAGAAGACCAGCGCCCCTGCGGCCACGCGCGACATGGCACAAGTATGCGGCCACGCGCGTGTGGCACACTGGCGGCCGCCCCGACCAGGAGATCCCCGTGCCCCTCCGCCATCGTGCCGCCGCCATCGTCCTCGTGACCGCGCTCACGATGTTCGCCGCCGCCTGCCAGTCCGGTCCCGACGACCAGGCAGCCAGGGCCACCCCGGCCGTGAACGTCCACGTGGTGGTCGCCCGCGACCTCGCGTTCGTGCCGCCGGCCGTCCAGATCCCAGCCGGCACCACCGTGACCTGGCAGTTCAAGGACGGCAGCGTGCCCCACAACGTCCAGGCAGACGGCTTCAAGTCGGAGAACCTGACCAAGGGCAGCTTCCAGCACCGCTTCGACCAGCCCGGCACCTACAGCTACGTCTGCAGCCTGCACGCCGGCATGACCGGCCGGGTGGTGGTCGTGGCCCGCTGAGGCCGGGCGGTACCATTGGCGCATGCGCACCGGCACGTCGCTGAGCTCAGCCGTCCAGGAGTACCTGGAGGCGCTCTACTGGCTTGGAGAGGCCGGCATCGAGTGCAGCCCGATCAACCTGGCCAGGGCGATGCAGGTCTCACCGCCGAGCGTGACCGAGATGGTCCGCCGCATGGAGACGGACGGCCTGGTCAGCCGTGGCGCCGACAAGCGCATCGCCCTGACCGCCGAGGGTGAGCGCGTCGCCAGCCACGTGGTCAGCCGCCACCGCCTGGTGGAGGCGTTCCTGGTCAAGGTGATGGGCGTCCCATGGGACGAGGTCCACGAGGAGGCCGAGGCCTTCGAGATGGGCGTCACCGAGGGCCTCGAGGCACGCATGCTCGCCATGATCGGCGAGATCCGCACCTGCCCGCACGGCCACCCCATCGGCGACTACCCCCGCGAGCCGGGGGTGCCGTTCACCAGCGCGCCGGTCGGCAGCGTGGTGCGCGTGCTCCGCTTCGAGAACGAGGACCACGAGCTGCTGCGCACCTTCCGCCGTGCCGGCGTGGAACCGCGCTCGACCTGGACGCTGACCGGCTACGCCGACGACCAGGCCGAGCTGGAACACGAAGGCACCAGCACCAGCCTGCCGATGCACGCGGCCCGCACCATCTCGGTGGCGGTCGAGCAGCAGGGCGACGGCCCTCCCGGCGAGCGGGACCCCGAGAGCCTGGCCACCGCGTACCTGCTCGGCGACAGCCGCTGGAGCCGCTGACCGCACGCGGAGCGCCGCGCTCGTCCCATTGGCCACTCCGGTAGAGTGCACGCGTCGTCGGATCCGATCAGGAGCACGCTGAGCCAGTGACCGAGTTCCTTACCCAGTTCATCGTCGACACCATCCTGCGCTACGGCCTGCTCGCCGTGTTCGTGCTGATGGTGCTGGAGTCTGCGTGCATCCCCATCCCCAGCGAAGTCACCATGCTGTTCGGCGGGGCCCTGACCAACGCCGTGTTCGTGGCCGACGTGACCGACAACGGCAAGCCCCTGAACTTCGTGGCGGTCGGCATGGCCGGGGCGATCGGCAACCTGGTGGGTTCCTGGATCGCCTGGGGCGTCGGCTACGCCGGCGGCCGGCCCCTGATCGAGCGCTGGGGCCGCTACATCCTCTTACGCCCCCACGAGCTGGACCGGGCCGAGGCCTGGTTCGAGCGCCACGGCCAGACCGCGGTGTTCGTGTCGCGCCTGCTGCCGGTGGTGCGGACCTTCATCAGCCTGCCAGCCGGGGTGGCCGAGATGCCGCTGCTGCGGTTCTCGCTCTACACCTTCCTCGGCTGCCTGCCGTGGACGTTCGCGCTCACCGCGGTGGGGTGGGCGGTCGGCAGCCAGTGGCTGGTGGTGGAGCACTACCTCAAGCCGATCAGCTACGTGATCGCCGCCGGGCTGGTGCTCTGGGTCGCGGTCTGGTACGCGCGCCGCGTCCGCGCCGAGCGCCGCCGCGAGACCCCGGCCGAGCCCGCCCCCGCCGACCGCCGCTGACCACGCTCGCGGCCGGCCCCGTGGTGCCGTAGCCTCGCTCACGAGGTCCCGGGCCGAGCGCTGACCTGGGACCAGGAGCACCCGCCGGAGTGCTGGAATCGGCAGACAGCCGCGCCTTAAAAGCGTCGGGCCCGCGAGGGCGTGAGGGTTCGAGCCCCTCCTCCGGCACCGCCGAACCGGGCTACCCGACCACAGGCTCTGCAGCCACACCGGCCTCCAGGTGGTGCGCCGTGATCGTCACCGTCACCCCCAATCCCAGCGTTGACCGGACCTTGGCCATCAGGGACCTGCGACGGGGAGCTGTACTGCGCTGCGAGCGCAACTGGCACGACGCCAGCGGCAAAGGGGTCAACGTGTCGCTGGCGTTGCTGGGCAACGCCCACCAGACCCGAGCGGTGCTTCCCGCGGGCGGCCCGGACGGGGCTCGCCTGCCCGCGATGATGGAGGCCGAGGGCCTCGACTACGTCTCGGTGCCGATCCGTGGCGAGGTCCGCAGCAACGTCAGCCTGGTGGAACCCGACGGCACCGTCACCAAGATCAACGAGCCGGGGCCGGAGCTGTCCTCCGATGAGGTTGATGCCCTCCTTCGCGCCGCGCTTGAAGCGGTGAACCCGGGCGACTGGCTCGCCGGCTGCGGGAGCCTCGCGCCGGGGATGCCGGTCGATTTCTACGCCGAACTGGTCGATGGAGGGCACCGGCGCGGTGTCAAGGTCGGCGTGGACACGTCCGGGCCGCCATTGGCCAGGGTGCTCCCGGCCCATCCCGACCTGGTGAAGCCGAATGCCGAGGAGCTTGCCGACGTGACCGGCATGCCGGTCACCTCGATCGGCGAGGCGGTCGCCGCCGCCGGGCGCGTGCGGGAGCTGGGTGCTCGCGCCGTGCTGACCAGCTTGGGCGCCGATGGTGCCCTACTGGTCGAGGCAACGCGGGTGATCCACGGCGAAGCGGTCGTCGACAAGCTGGAGAGCGCCGTCGGCGCGGGTGACGCGCTCTTTGCCGGCTTCCTGGCTGCGGGAGGAGCGGGCGTGGAGGCCCTGGCAGCGGCGCTGGGCTGGGCGGCGGCCGCCTTGCGGCAGCCGGGAACGCGCATGCCGACCGCCGCGGAGGTCTCCCGCGGCGTCGTCACGATCCACGACGTCGTGGATCGCAACCGCCGGTTACGGGGCGACTGAGAGACCGGCTAGTACTCCAGCCGTAGATCGTTATCTGGCTGGTGGGGTGGGGCGGCCAGGGAGCGCCTCGCCTGCACTTGCCCTCGCCGGCGCGCCGGCGTCACCGCGAACCAGAAGCCAGGCGAAGGCGACACTGCCGCTCCAGATCAGGAGATTGCCGATCTGGCTCAGCAGCACCTGCGAGGAGATGATCTCGGCCAGGATGAGCAGAACCCCGGCGAGGAGGACCACCGCCGGCCAGCGCAGCGGCCCCGAACCAACGATCAGGGGCACGGCGAACACTGTCGCGCCCAAGAAGAAGGCCAGCGCAACCGGGAGCATCGGACCTGCGATCGGCCCGGAGAACATCGTGTCCAGGAACTCCTCGGTCGCTGCCGCGCCGGCCGAACCAAGCCGCCCCGCCAGCATCTCGGCGACGAAGATGGCCGCTGTTCCTCCTACCCCGATCACCGTAAGCATGCGAGCTGCGTAGCCGACCCGCGGCCTTCTTGCCGCGGCGAGGTTGGTGAGGGTCAGCAGCCCCGGGACGAACAGGACCAGGCCGATGAGGAGCAGCAGATGGGCCAGGTACCAGCGTGTCGCCTGCTCCACGATGATCTCGGCCTGGCCGCGGATGTCCGACGTCTCTTGCGGATGAAGCAGGTCGCCGACGGCCATGACCATCGGCCCGACGGCCAAGCTGGCAGCTCCGATCAAGGTCTGGTAGCCGCGACCCTGGGCGATCGTCGTCGCCGCTCGCGATGTGGCCATCCCTCGCTCCTTTCGTCCTTCGCGCTTCGCGCCGTTGCCCGCTGCGATGATGCTGATGGACTCGGCGAGGGCCGGCATCGCCCGGAATCACCAACGTCGTGTCCGGTCCCGTGTGGTCAGTTCTGACCACACGGGCGGTCAGAGCAGGCCGTGCTGGAAGGCGAACGCCGTTGCCGCCGACCGCGACGGGACGTCGAGCTTGGCGAAGATGTTCTGCACGTGGCGGGCGACGGTGTGTTCGCTGATCGCAAGGTCGGCGGCGATCGCCCGGTTACTCTTGCCGGCGGCGACCAGACGCAGCACCTGCACCTCACGCGCGGTCAGCCCGCCCGCCGTCTTGGGCACTGCCGTCCGCGACAGCGCCTCCACCCGCGCGACCTCGGGTGCGGCGCCCAACTGCCGGAAGACCCGGCATGCCGCGTCCAGCTCCATCTCGGCGGTATCCGCGTCACCCATCGCCCGGTAGGCGAGCCCGATGAGCACGCGGGCACGCGCGGTCTCGTACGGCGCCTGGAGCTCCTGCCAGGCCGTCCACGCCCGGCGCAGCGTGGCCAGGGCGGCTCGGGTATCGCCCTCGGTGAGCAGGACGGCGCCCGTGGCGTGGGCGGCCACCGCCTGCAGGAACGGCATCCCCAGGTCGGCGGCGATCTCCGACAACGCATCGGCTGCGGACCGTGCCGCCGCGACGTCATCTGCCGCCAGCATGATCTCGACGTACGCGGCCAGCATCTTGGCCCGCGCAAGCCGGTCCCGCGCCTCGTCCAACGCGGCGCGGATCGCTGCCGCCGCCGCATCGACCCGACCCTGGGCCAGCCGAAGCAGCGCCACCCCCGGCTGCGGTGCAGGACCCCACTGGCTGGCCGCACGGTAGGCCTCCTCCGCCTTGGCGAACTGCCCGCACAGCCGGTGCAGCTCGGCCAGCTGGTAGAAGGCCATCCCGACCACCCCTGGCGCCCCCGGAGGGTGGGAGAGCCGGTCGCAGGCCCGCCGGACCTCCTCCATCGCCTCCGGCCATGCGCCGCGCACCTGCATGACCTGGGACCGGTGCACCAGGCACTGCCCGCGAAAGGGCACCAGGTCCGGCTGCGACGCACACCAGTCGCTCAGCGCCGCCGTCCACTCCCGCGCACGGCGCAGATCAAACAGCTCCTGGCACGCCTCGATCACGGCGCAGTAGACGCTCCCGACCATGATCGGCGACACCTCACCGGCCTCGACAGCGACCATCGCCTCGTCCAGCAACGCCACGCCCTCGGCGGTCTCCCCCAACCGCAGCAGCGCCTGGCCCCGGCCAGC
>DATLQA010000226.1:0-10637 GCA_035535495.1 Actinomycetota bacterium
GCTCGGGCAGCTGGCCGCCACCAGGCTGGAACCGCCCGGTCACGGTCACCCACTGGTCGCGTGCTGGCCCGCCGCCCTCGACCCCGACGACCCGCAGCACCACCGGCGCCGCGTCCGCCGCGCAGCACGCGATCTGGTAGCGGGCCAGCCGGAACCCGCCCGCCTCCGCGCCCGCCACGAACCCGGTGAGCTCGACCGCGGCGCCGTTGAAGCTGGCGCCGCCGTGGTCGAAGGCGCGCTGGCCGAATTCGAGCAGGGTCATCGGGACCGGCCCGCCGCCACGCGGGAGCGGGTCGAGGACCTCGCCGCCGGCACGGATCTCCACCCGGGCGCCGCGGGCGACCCCGTAGCTGCCGAGCGTGGGCGGTGCCACCAGCAGCAGGACGGCGATCGGTGCCAGCAGGAGCCATCCCACCCGGTCGCCGCCGTGGTGGTGACCGTGGGCGTCGACCACCTCGGCGTGCCGGAGCGCCTGGACCAGCGTCACCACGCCGAGGGCGACCACCGCCACCCCCGCGACCGCCAGCCACGGGCCCATCCCGATGCGGACGTAGCGGCCGTAGGTCCCCGTCAGCGTCAGCCGCAGCAGCACGCTGCCGACCAGCAGGCTGATCAGCCCACCCGCCGGGGTCACAGCAGCCACCACCCGACGACCGCGCTCGACGCCAGCGCCACCGCCAGGGTCAGCGGGGCGAACCGCAGCGTGAAGCCGCGCCCGAACGTCCCCGCCTGCAGCGCGATCAGCTTCACGTCGACCATCGGGCCGACCACCATGAACGCCAGGCGGGCGCTGAGCGAGAACTGGGTGAGGCTGGCGGCCACGAAGGCGTCGGCCTCCGAGCAGATCGCCATGACCACCGCCAGGGCGGCCAGCGCCAGGAACGCCACCGGGCCGGCGCCGGCGACCGCGTCCAGGGCGCTCCGGGGCACCACCGTCTGCAGGGTGGCGGCGGTCGCCGCCCCCACGATCAGGAAGCCGCCGGCCTGCAGCAGGTCCCGCTGCGCGGTGGCGGCCAGCACGGCGAGCGGCGGCCCGTCGCTCACGCGCCGCCGCCGCGCCCGGTCGAGCAGGTGGTCGCGGCCGGTGCGTGCCCACACCAGCCCGACCACGATGGCGGCGAGCAGGCTGGCGAGCAGCCGGGCGACCACCACCCCGGGCCGGCCGGGAAACGCCACCGCCGTCGCCACCAGCACCACCGGGTTGATGGCCGGCGCCGAGAGCAGGAACGCGAGCGCGGCGGCGGCCGGCACGCCGCGGGCGACCAGCCGCCCGGCGATCGGGACCGACCCGCACTCACATCCGGGAAGCGCCGCCCCGGCCGCCGCCGCCACCGGGACCGCCAGGGCCGGCCGGCGCGGCAGGACCCTGGGAAGGAACCCGGCGGGGACCAGCGCGGCGACCGCGGCGCTGATGGTGACGCCGAGCACCAGGAACGGCAGGGCCTGCACGGCGATCGCGACGAACACGGTGGCCCAGTGGGCGACGGCGGGCCGGTCGAGGAGGTCTTCGAGGAGCGGCCGGAGGAGGGCCGCGGCGGCCACCACCAGGGCGACGGCGGCGGCGCCGAGATCGACCGGGCGGGCTCGGCGGTGATCCTGCTCCTGCCTCAGGACCTCCTCCGACCCGTCCACCCCCTTGGCATCCGTCCGCCCGACATGTTCATGTAACCGTCACTTCTTCCGGACATGGTCGCATGGGCGCGCCCTTGGACGGCGGATCGGCGGTAGGAGGACAGATGAGGCGAACCTGGCTGCGGAGCTGGGCAGGGCACCTGTTGGTGACGGCGGTCGCGGTCGGCGTGGTGGTGGCCGCGCCGCTGGCCGCGCGAGACCAGGCGGCGACGGACACCGTGACCATCTCGGGTGCCCGGTCGCTGTCGGACCAGGTCTCGGTGAGCTACAGCAAGCCCGACAGGCGGCGCTCCACCGACGTGCACCTGCTCGCGTTCAACGACCTGCACGGCAACCTGGAGGCGGGCGGCAACAACCTCTACGGCAGGTTCGCCGGCGGGGCCGCCTACCTGGCCAAGGCGATCAAGGATCGGCAGGCCAAGTACGGCAAGGGCCAGGCGACCATCTTCGCCGGTGACAACATCGGGGCCAGCCCGCTGGCGAACGGGCTGTTCTTCGAGGAGCCCATCACCATCGCCACCAACCTGATGCACGCCGAGTTCGGATCGGTCGGCAACCACGAGTTCGACAAGGGCTCCGCCGAGCTGCTCCGCATCCAGAACGGCGGCTGCAAGCCGGTCGACGGCTGCACCGCGGCACCGTACGCGCTGGCCAACGGCGGGACCACCAACGTCTACCCGGGCGCCGACTTCCAGTACCTGTCCGCCAACGTGGTGGTCGACGCCACCGGCAGGACCCTGTTCCCCGCCTTCGGTACCAAGACCTTCAAGGGCGACAGCGGCCGGAAGTTCCAGGTCGGCTTCATCGGCGAGGTGCTCGAGGCGACCCCGACGATCGTCACCCCGACTGGCGTGGCCGGTCTGAGCTTCCAGGACGAGGCCGACGCCGCCAACCGCACCGTGAAGCAGCTCCAGGCCAGGGGTGTCAAGACCTCCGTGCTGGTGGTCCACGAGGGCGGCTTCCAGCAGGCCCCGGCCGCGCTCAACGGGTGCGCGGGCAACCTGGCGGGCAGCGCTATCGCCGACATCGCCAGCCGGCTCGACCAGGCGATCAAGGTGATCGTCTCGGCGCACACCCACGCGGAGTACCGCTGCACCATCACCTCCGGCGGCGTGACCCGCCTGATCACCAGCGCCTCCTCGTTTGGCCGGGTCCTCAGCGACGTCACCCTGACGATCAACGACAAGTCCGGGGAGCTGGAGCAGGCCAGCGCCGAGAACGTGCTGGTCGAGAACGCCCTCAACACCCCGGGCCCTGGCGTCACCCGCATCCCCGACCCGTCCAAGGAGGACCCGCAGGTCCAGAAGGTGGTCGACCAGTACGTCGCCGCGGCGGCGCCGCTGGCCAACCGGGTCATCGGCCGCATCCAGGGCGACCTCACCCGCACCGGGTCGCCGCAGGGCGAGACCACCCTCGGCGACGTGATCGCCGACGCGCAGCTGGCGGCCACCCAGCCGGCCAACCTCGGCGGCGCCCAGCTCGCCTTCATGAACCCCGGCGGCATCCGCGCCGACCTCAGGGTGGGCGACATCTCCTCGGGCGGGGAGGCGCCGGGCGAGGTCACCTACGGCGAGGCGTTCACCGTCCAGCCGTTCGGCAACAGCCTGGTCACCAAGACGATGACCGGTGACATGATCCGGCGCCTGCTCGAGCAGCAGTTCGTCGGCTGTGCCGTCCCGACCACCAACCGGATCCTGCAGGTCTCCAACACCTTCAGGTACGAGCAGAACGCGGCGGCCTCCACGTGCGCGGACCGTATCGGCCGGATGTTCGTCGGCGGCGTCGAGGTGACGCCGACCGCCTCGTTCCGGGTGACCATGAACAACTTCCTGGCGGCCGGCGGCGACGGGTTCACGGTGTTCAACGAGGGCACCGACGCGCTCGGCGGCGCCCAGGACATCGACGCGTTCGTGGCGGCGTTCGCCGCCGCCGAACCGGCCGGCATCGCGGTGCCCCCGCTGGACCGGATCGTCGCGCCGGCAACGCCCTGACGGGAGGGGCTGGCTCGGGGCGCCGGGAACACCCGGCGCCCCGAGTCCGTCGGTCAACCCCTGACGTCAACCCCTGATGGTGAAGTCCGCCGACAGGTCCTCGACCTGGACCTGGTAGGCGCCCGGCTGGACCTCCCGGCGTCCGGCGCCGGCGATGTCGCCGACCGTCACGGCCAGCCGGGTGACCGGGAACGAGACCTTCACCGTCTTCGACTGGCCCGCGTCGAGGTCCACGCGGGCAAAGCCGACCAGGCGCTTCGGCGGCACCACGATGCTGCCGCCGCTGACCGGCTGGTGCACGTAGACCGGCACGATGTTGGTCCCCTGGCGGCTGCCCGTGTTGGCCACGGTGAAGCTGGCGGTGACGGTGCCGTGCCGTGAGACGCTGCCGGTGGCCGACAGCCCGCTGACGTCGAAGGTGGTGTAGGAGAGCCCGAACCCGAACGGGTAGAGCGGGTTGTAGCCGGAGCCCTGACCAGAGTTGGTGCCCGGCAGCTGGTCGAAGAACTTCGGCTGGTCGCCGAGCAGGGACGGAGCGCCGGGGTTGAACTGCGACAGCGGCGGGTTGCGGGTGGCCTCCGAGGGCCAGCTCACCGGCAGCTTGCCGCTCGGGTTGACCTTGCCGAACAGGACGTCGGCCACGGCCGAGCCACCCTCGGTGCCCGGCAGGTAGGCCATCAGCAGGCCGTTGGTGCTGCCGGCCTGGCCGAGGGCGAGCGGCCGGCCGGCGATCACCACCACGATCACCGGCTTGCCGGTCTCCTTGAGCGCGGCGATCAGGGCCTGCTGGTCGGCGGGGAGCATCGGCGACGGGTTGTCGCCGAGGCCCTCGGCGTAGGGCTGCTCACCGACGACGGCGACCACCGCGTCGGCCGTGCCCGCCTCCCGCACCGCGGCCTGCTGGTCGCGGGCCCAGACCACGTCGGTGGATGGCACCGCCGCCTTGATGCCGTCGAGCACGGTGGTCGCGGTCGGGATCTGGCTCGGCGGCCCGATGCAGCAGTTGCGGTGGTCGGCCGGGTCGAGCGGCTGGTAGGGGCCCTGCCAGCTGACGCTCCAGCCGCCGAGCTGGTTGGCGATGGCGGCCTGGCAGGCCGGGTCCTTGGCCGGATCGGTGGCCTCGCAGCCCGCGCTCGGCCCGGTCACCACGATCTTGCCGAGGTCGGTCCCGAGCGGGAGGGCGCCGTCGGCGTTGCGGAGCAGCGTGATCGACTCGCCGGCGGCCTGACGCGCCAGGTCCCGGTTGGCCTTGACCGCCGCGTCGGCCTTGTCGGGGTCGACGTAGGGGTGGTCGAACAGGCCCAGCTGGAACTTCAGCCGCAGGATCCGGCGGACGGACTGGTCGATCCGGCGCTCGGAGATCAGCCCTTGCCGCACCGCCTCGAGCATGGCGCGGTTCCAGCCGGCGGAGTCCATCGGGGTCATGCTCACGTCGATGCCGGCGTTGACCGCCTGGGCGACCGCGCCGGTCAGGTCGGCGGCGACGTGGTAGGCGCTCGCCAGTGCCGGCACGTCGCCGTAGTCGCTGATCACCACGCCCTTGAAGCCGAGGCGGTTGCGCAGTTCCTCGGTGAGCAGGAAGCGGGACGCGTGCGCGGGGACGCCGTTGAGCGACCCGGAGTCGACCATCACGGTGGCCGCCCCGGCGTCGATCCCGCCGGCGTAGGAAGGCAGGAAGGTGTCCTGCAGGTACCTGATGGAGAAGTCCGCCTGGACGCGGTCGTGCCCGTTGATCGACTGCGAGTAGCCGGCGAAGTGCTTCACGGTCGCGGCCACCTTGGGCGCGTTGAAGCCGCCGCCCTGCATGCCGCGGATGTTGGCGGCGCCGATGGCGGCGCTCAGCGCGGGCGCCTCGGCCCAGGTCTCGTAGTAGCGACCCCAGCGGTTGTCCCTGGCCAGGTCCTGCACCGGCGCGAAGTTCCAGTTCCCGCCGGTCGCCAGCAGCTGCTGGCGGGTGGCGGCGCCGGCCGCCTCGGCCAGCTTGGTGTCCCAGGTCGCCCCCATCCCGATCGACTGCGGGAACAGCGTGGCCTCGAACGGGTGCCCGAAGCCGTGCACCGCGTCCACGCCGAAGATGACCGGGATGTGGAGCCTGGAGTGCTCGATCGCGTAGCGCTGGATGGTGTTGTACTGCTCGGCCCAGCCCCGGCCGGTGTTGTCGGTCGGGTTGTCGGTGCCGCCCGCCAGGATCGACCCGGTCTTGTCGGTGATCAGCACCTTCTCGAGGCAGGCCGGCTGCAACGGGTCGTTGTTCCCGCCGTTGCAGTCACCGTTGGCCGGCGAGCTCGCCGCCCGCAGCTTGGTGAGGACGATCTGGTCCATCTGGCCGACCTTCTCCTCCAGCGTCATCCGGCGGAGGAGGCTTTCGACGCGTCCGTCGACCGACGCCGCCGTGGCGGCCACGGTGGTGGGCGCGGCCGCGCCGCTCTGCATGACGAGCAGCTGGCTCACGAGCGCGAGCATGGACAGGATCGTGGCGACGACGGCAAGGCGCCGCCTGCCGCCGAGCGGTCTTCCCAATCTGGTCATCCCAGCCTCCCCGATGAGCACCGGCGGACAAAGTCCGCAGGAAACCTGACATCGGTCGAAGCCGGCGTCAACGGCTGAAATGGGCTGGAACCGCACCTAGATCTCGAGCCTGGAGTCCTCCAGGTCGAGGTCCCGTTCGACTCGGTGCATGACGTCGTTGCTGATCGCACCCTGGTTGCGGAGCTGGATGATGGCGCGCCGCTGCGCTTCGAGCACCTCGCGGACGAGGCGCTGGTAGGCGAGGGAGCGGTCCTCGTAGCCGTCGTCCTCGATCTCGCCGGCCCGCGCGGACAGGCGCCGGCGCCGGTAGTCGTACAGCCCGCGCACCCGCTCGACGGTGTCGTCGCGGGTCCAGTCCTCGCCGGCCAGCTCGTCGAGCCGGGCCAGCGCGGCGTCGGTCGCGCCCAGGCGCGCCTGCAGCTCCTCCCGCTCCTCGACGCCGTCGCTGCTGATCCCGAGGCGGCGGATGAGCGCCGGCAGGGTGAGCCCCTGGAGCACCAGGGTGGTGAAGATCACCGCGAAGGTGAGGAAGACGATCAGGTCGCGCTCTGGGAACGGCTGCCCGCCGGCAGTCTCGAACGGCAGCGCCAGCGCGGCCGCGAGCGACACCGCTCCACGCATCCCGCTCCAGCCGATCACCAGCCGCTCCCTGGCGCCGACGCGGCGGAGACGCTGCGCGGGCCGCCGGTCCAGCGCCCGGATCAGGTACGGGACGGTGAACCCCCAGGCGATGCGGACGGCGACGACCGCGGCGCTGACCAGCACCGCCTGTGCCACCAGGGTGCCGGCGGAGCGCCCGGCCAGCGCCTCCAGGATGGTCGGAAGCTGCAGGCCGACGAGGATGAACAGGACGGCGTTGAGCAGGTAGGTGAGGACCTTCCAGAAGGAGGTCCCCAGCAGCCGGGTCGACACCGATGCCAGCTCGGGCGCCCGCCAGCCCAGGTACAGGCCGGTGGTGACCACGGCCAGGACTCCCGAGGCGCCCAGCCGGTCGGCCGGCAGGAAGGCGGCATAGCCGGACACCAGCGACACCACGATCTCGACCAGCGGGTCCTCCAGCCGGCGGCGGACCTGGGCGACCAGCCACCCGACCAGGAGCCCGATCGCCACGCCGCCGGCCGCGGCGCCGACGAACCGCAGGCCCACCTGCCACAGCGTGAAGCTGCCCCCGACCACCACGGCGACGGCGATCCGGTAGGCAACCAGCGCGGTCGCGTCGTTGAGCAGGCTCTCGCCTTCGATCATCGTGACCAGCCGGCGCGGCACGCCGAGCCGGCGGGCGATGGCGGTCGCGGCCAATGGGTCGGTGGGCGCCACGATCGCCCCGAGCGTAACCGCGGCCGCCCAGGGGAGCCCGTCGACCAGGGCGTGCGCGGTCACGGCGACGGCGGCGATGGTGGCGAGCACCAGCCCGACCGCCGACAGCGAGATCGCGCGCAGGTCGGCCTTCAGGTCTCGCGGCGAGAACATGAACGCGGCCCAGTACAGCAACGGGGGCAGGAACAAGACCAGGACCAGCTCGGGCGCGAGCTCGATGGGTGGCATCCCGGGCACGAACCCGAGCGCCAGGCCGCCGAGCACGAGCAGGATCGGGTAGGGCACGTCGAGGAGGAGCGTTAGGATGCTCAGCCCGGCCACCGTCACCATCAGCGCCAGCAACAGCAGTTCGTTCCCGTGCATCAGCTCACCCCCGACGACCCTTCGGGGCGAGCATGCCACATGCGGGTGAGGCGGGCAGAGATGCGCCCGGCGGCGGTGCTACCGGGGCTGCTGTGCGGTTCGGCGGCGCCGCGGGTCGCTGGTGGCCCGCCCGATGAGGACGGCGGCTTCCGCCCGGTCCAACCCGGGGTGGAGGGCGGAGGCCGCGGACCGGGACCAGTGCCGGACGGCCCACAGCAGCGCCATCCCCGCCGGCAGCACGACGACGGCCGCCAGTGTCATGCGTGCCGCGAACTCGACCCAATCCACCACTGCCCTGCCCTTCCAACTCGGTCGCCCGCCGCGGGGACGGCGGGCGCGCCTGTCTACCCGCCCGACCACGGTAGGTCGGCGGTGGTAACCGGCTCACCCCCAGGTGATGTATCCGCGCTAGTACGACGACCTGATGGTGCCGGGCTACCTCGAGGCGAGGTGCTCGACGAACCAGTCACGGGCCGCGCCGCTGGCGGCGTCGAAGTCCTTGACGTAGGCGTCGAAGTGGCCACCGGGCAGCAGCACCAGCTTCTTCGGCTGGCGCGCCTGCTGGTATGCCTCGAGCGCGAGGTCGCTCGGCGTGAGGTGGTCGCCGGCGGCGACCACCATCAGCAGCGGGGTGGGGCTGATGCGCTCGAGGTAGGCGCTGGGCTCGTACTCCATGAGCATCTCGACGCTGCGCAGCGTCACCTCGTTCTTCCATGAGGGCGCGCGGCTCTTGCCGGTCTCGCTGAACCACTCCCAGGAGTCGGGGGTCGGCAGCGCCGAGACGGCCATGGGGTCGGGATCGACCACCGGGACCGTCGCCGGCGCCTCGCCACGGAAGCGGGCGGCGCGGTCGTCGTCGAACGCCGCGCGGTTGGCGGCGATGAAGTCCTGGCGCACCAGCCGCTTGATGTTCCTGAAGCCGCTGACGAGGGGGACCTGGACGGCCACGCACTTGACGCGCTTGTCGATCGCGCCGAGCACCAGCCCGTGGCCGCCGCTGTAGCTGGATCCCCACACCCCGATGCGGTCGGGATCGACCTCCGCGAGCGTCTGGGCGAAGGTGATCGCGTGACGGTAGTCGCGCACCTGCGCCCAGGGGTCGATCTCCTGGCGCGGCTCGCCGTCGCTCGCGCCGAAGTTGCGGTTGTCGAACACCAGCGCGCCGAGCCCGCCGAGCGTGAACGCCTCGGCGAAGCTGTCGAGGTGCATCTCCTTGACCGCGGAGAAGCCGTGGGCCATGACGACGGTGGGGACCGGTCCCGTCGCCCCGGCGGGCAGGTACAGCCATCCACGCAGGGTCACGCCCTCGGCGTCGAACTCGATGTCCTCGCGCATCGCACTCCCCTTCCAAGCTGCGAGCCGGCCAGCCCGACGGTCCGATCTCAGCAGATGACCACGCATCGCACAAGAGTCGCAGACCGGATCGGAAGGGCTTCAGTCGTCCCACGAGAACTTCCACGTCTCGGCGCCGAGGATCCGGTCCACGTAGCCCGGGAAGGTCCAGTCCGCCTGGTTCCACAGGTTCTCCGTGCACAACAGCAGGTGCTCCAAGGCCAGGTGCTCGGCGTGCTCCCGCGTGACCGGCGGGGCGGCCACCGAGTCTAGCCACCCTCCCCGACGGCCTGATCCATGGTCATCCTTCCGCCATGCCACGCCGTTGCCGCGGCCGCGGGGCGACCCGTAACCCGAGGGCGTTGAGCTCCAGCGCGGCCAGGCCCTCGTAGTCGCCGGCGGCGAGCGCGCCCGCCGGGTCGGGCGTCACGCGGCGGAGCTGGCGCAACGGCCGGTTGGCGACCGCGCGCAGGGCGAACAGGTGCAGGTCCGCCCGGTCATCGCGGAGCCGGGCCGCCACCGCCGCCTCACGCGCCCAGCGCAGCCTCGGTGGCAGCCACAGCAGCAGCACCATCACGATCGGCACGGCGGCCAGGAGCACGCCGAGCCACCATGCCAGCTGGCGCACCACCTCCTGCTGCGTGTGCGCGGCGCCGGCGAGCGTCTCCCCCACCGCGCCGAGCCGGCCGAACGGGGCGCGCAGCTCCTCCCCGACCAGCGGCACCCCGCCCACCTTGTCGCGGACGGTGCTCATGTTGCCGGCGAACTCGGCGCCGGCCTGCTCGACCGTCCGCCCCGGCCCGGCCAGCTTGCCCACCAGCCTCCAGACGGTGACGCCGAGGAACGCCCACCCAGCGATCCATACGGCGACGAGCAGGTCCCCGGCAAGCTGCCGCACCCGCAACGGCCCCTGCTCGGCGTAGAGCTTCATCCCCGCGGCCTCCCCACCATGCCCATCCGCACGCCAGTGACGGGAACTCGGCCTGCTGCCGTGCGACAGGAGCGCCGCTCCCAGCGTATGAGACCACGCCCGCGCGGCGGGCATCGGCACTCGGAGAGCTCCTGAGCAAGTCCGCACGGACAGCGGTACGAACTGGTGTAAATGTTCGGGCCCTCAGGCGCGCTTCCTTGACGCAAGCCTTCGCGCGGGCGCTGGGGCCAATCGACCACCAACCGGAACACGACCATGTGGTGCCATCCGAGGACCCCAACCTGTCACATCCGTGACCGGCACCGGCCGGTCCGGGTCGCCGATCAGCTCATCGAACTCGGGCGGATGTTGTGGTTGAGGTGGAAGACGTTGTCGGGGTCGTAGCGGTCCTTCACCGCGGCCAGCCTCGCCAGCTTGGCAGGGCTGTAGGCGCGGCGGATGCCGGCCTGGCCCTCGTCGGCGAGGTCGTTGACGTACACGCCGCTGGAGAACGGCTCGACCGCCGTGCCGTAGCGGCGCGCCGCCGCGATCCAGGCCTCGTC
>DATLQA010000227.1:0-14615 GCA_035535495.1 Actinomycetota bacterium
GCTCCCCGGCGACGTCGAGCCGCAGGGGATGGTGGCTGAAGTGGCCGAAGCCCACGTCGGCGAGCCAGGGTTCGGGCGCGTCCACGCGCAGCGCCAGGTGGTCGAATGGCGGCCCGAACCCGTCCTGGCCGTTGACGCGGGCGGCCAGCAGGGTCACGCGGAAGCCGAGCGCGCGGAGCAGGGCGGCGAACAGCCCGTTCAACTCGTAGCAGAAGCCGCCGCGGCCGCGGGTGACCACCTTGTCGACCAGGGCGGCCTCCTCCAGCACGATCTCCTCGCCGAGGTGGATGCTGAGGTTCTCGAAGGGCACCGCGCGCAGGTGGCGTTCCTGCAGGTCTGCCAGCGCCTCCCCGTCGCGGGAGGCGGGCCGGTCCGCGCCGATCCGCGCCAGGTACAGGTCGACCACCGCCTGGTCCATCAGCCTCCATCCCCTGCCCAACCGGGCGGGACCACGTAGGTCCAGCCAGGCTGCCACCGGAACGGGGCCGCCAACAAGCGGCCCGTGCCGGTGTGCGCCCGTAGAATCCGGCGGTTACCGCGGACGGGGACGCGACCGCGGCAGCTGGGCTTCTGCCTGGCTCGCAACCGTCCCGGCTGGCGACCGTCACACCGGGCCCGCGCGTTCCCGGCCTGGTCGGCGAGAGAGGACTGGCGTGGAAGCGACTGCGGGCACGGCACCGCTGGCGATCACCGGCGGGCGGGTCATCCCCATCGAGGGTCGGGCGTTCGAGGACGGCGTGGTCCTGGTCGAGGAGGGCGCCATCCGGGCGCTCGGCCCCGACGTCCGCGTCCCCGCCGGCGCCGATCGCTTCGACGCGTCCGGCAAGGTGGTCCTTCCCGGGCTGGTCGACGCCCATACCCATCTGGGGGTGCACGAGGAGGCCGAGGGCTGGGCCGGGCACGACACCAACGAGGCGACCAACCCGGTCACCGCGCAGGTCAGGGCGCTGGACGCCATCAACCCTGCCGACCTCGGGTTCCAGGACGCGATCGCCGGTGGCGTGCTGACGGTGAACGTCAACCCAGGATCGGGCAACCCGATCGGCGGTCAGACGGTCGCGGTCCGCTGCGCCGGCCGCACGGTCGACGAGATGGTGCTGCGCTCCCCCAGCGGGATGAAGTCCGCGCTCGGTGAGAACCCCAAGCGCGTGTTCGGCGACCGCAAGGAGTTTCCTTCGACCCGGCTCGGCATCGCCGCGGTGATCCGCGACGCGTTCGTCAAGGCAGCCAACTACCAGGCCAAGCGGGAGCGCGGCGACGGCGAGTTCGTCGAGCGCGACCTGCGCTGGGAGGCGCTCGGGATGGTGCTGCGCCGCGAGATCCCCTGGCGGCAGCACTGCCACCGGGCCGACGACATCGCCACCGCCATGCGCATGGCCGACGAGTTCGGCTACCGGCTGGTGATCGACCACGGCACCGAGGCGGCGCTGCTGGCCGACCGGATCGCCGAGCGCGGTGTGCCGGTGATGATCGGACCGTTGCTGACCTCCCGGTCCAAGGTCGAGGTGCGCAACCGCTCGATCGCCAACCCGGGCCGGCTGGCAGCGGCCGGCGTGGAGATCGGCATCATCACCGACCATCCGGTGGTGCCGGTCGACCTGCTGCAGGTCCAGGCCGCACTGGCCGTGAAGGAAGGCCTCGACGGGGCGACCGCGCTGCGGGCGGTGACCCTGACCCCGGCCAGGGTGATCGGGGTCGACGACCGCGTCGGCTCCCTGGAGCCGGGCAAGGCGGCCACCCTGTGCGTGTGGTCCGGCGACCCGCTCGACGTCCGCTCCCGGGTGGAGGCGGCCTGGATCGACGGCCGCCAGGTGCTCCCCGCGGCGGCCTCCTAGCCCCCGCACAGATCGGGAAGATCGCCGGGATCGGCAATCATGTACCGATCCTGGCCAGCCGCCCCGTTGCCGGCCAAGATGGCGCCATGAACTCCGACGAGTACCTGTACTTCACCGGCAACGCGCTCGACGGCATGTGCCAGATCGCGGTCGAGCTCGGCGACGAGGGGGCCAACCGCCGTCCCGAGATCCCCGGCGCGAACACGCCCTACGCACTGGTGATCCACTGCCTCGGCGTCGTCAACTACTGGGCCGGCGCCCTGGTCGCCGGCCGCCAGGTGCAGCGCGACCGCGACGCGGAGTTCCTGGCCAGCGGCCCGGTGGCCGAGCTCGGCCCGCTGGTGGAGCAGGGCAAGGCCCAGCTCGCCGACGACCTCGCCACCGCCGTGGCCTCCGCCCCCCTCCGCGCCCAGCCGGCCGGCGGCTACGAGGGCCCGCCGCAGCCGCTGACCCAGGGCGGCGTGCTGCTGCACGTGCTCGAGGAGCTGTGCCAGCACCATGGCCAGATGGAGATCATCCGCGACGCGCTGCGCGCCCAGTTCCGGCCGTCAGGATGACCGATGACCGGCCCGCCGACCTCGCCGCACGGCTGCTGACGGCCGAGCGCGACGCACTGCTGCCGATCCTGCGCCGGACCCCGGCCGCCGCCTTCGACCGGCCCACCGTCTGCACCGGCTGGTCCGTGCGCGACGTGCTGGCGCACTGCGGAGCGGCGCTGGTGCGGCTGGCAGAGGGCCGGCTGCACCGGTTCACCCCCGAGGACAACGAGGCCGACGTCGCCGAGCGCCGCTCCTGGCCCCTCGGTGCCGTCCTGGCCGAGCTCGAACGCGGCTACCACCAGGCCGCGCCGGTCATGACCGCGGCCGGCGGCGCCCTCGACGGGGTGGCGCTGGGCGAATGGGTCCACGGCGGCGACGTCCGCGAGGCGCTCGGCGAGCCCCTGCCCTACGAGAGCGACGGCGTCGAGGACGCGCTCGTCCTGCTGGTCGAGCGGAGCCGGCGCCAGGCGGTCCCGGCGACCCGGCTGCGGCTCGGGGACAGGGAGCTGCGGCTGGGCGCCGCCGACGGCGATCCCTCGGCCGAGCTGGTCACCGACCTCGCGACCCTGATGCGCCTGTGCGCCGGCCGCCACCCCGACCCGGCCCGGTTCACCCTGGACGGCGCCGACCCCGGTCAGTTCGTCCTGTTCACCTAGGCCGGACCGACCGTTGACCCACCGCGTCCTGTCCACCCGCGAGCTCAACCGGGCGCTGCTCGCCCGCCAGCTCCTCCTCGAGCGGTCGCCGCTGCCGCTCACCCGTGCGCTCGAGCAGGTCGCCGGGTTGCAGACCCAGTACGCCCCCTCCGGCTACATCGGCCTGTGGTCGCGCCTGCCCGACTTCCGCCGCGACGCGCTGACCACGGCACTGGAGCGGCGGCAGGTGGTGCAGGGGACCCTGATGCGGTCCACCATCCACATGGTCTCGGCCACCGACTACCCGCGGTTCTCGGTGGCGATCGCCGAAGGCCGCCGGGCGTGGTGGAGTCGCGTGCAAGGCCACCAGGCCGAGGGCCTCGACATGGAGGCGGTGGCGGCGTCGCTCCGCGGCCACCTGGCGGACGGGCCGCGCCGCCAGGCCGAGCTCTCCTCGCTGCTGGCGGCCGAGGGGTTCCCGAAGATCGCCTGGTCGGGCGCGCGGCTCTGGCTCGACCTGGTCCGGGTCCCACCCTCGGGCACCTGGGAGCGGCGCCGCGCCGACCTGTACGGCCTGGCCGACGACTGGCTCGAGCCCGCGGAGGTGACCGAGGCGGAGGCGCTGGACCACCTGGTCGGACGCTACCTCGGTGGCTTCGGCCCCGCCTCGGCCAACGACGCGGCCAGCTGGACCGGGCTGCCGGTGACCAAGCTCCGCAAGGTGGTCGAGCGGCTGGGCACGCGCCGATTCCGCGACGAGCAGGGCGGTGAGCTGTTCGACCTGCCGGACGCGCCCCTCCCCGACGCGGACACCCCGGCGCCGGTGCGGTTCCTCGGGACCTGGGAGGCCGCCCTGCTGGTGCACGCCAGGCGCACCCAGGTGCTGCCCGAGCGGTACCGCAACCTGGTGTTCAACACCAAGACCCCGCACTCGTCGCCCACCTTCCTGGTCGACGGTGCGGTCGCGGGGACCTGGCGGTACGAGCGGGGACGGGTGCGGCTCGACCCGTTCGACCCGCTGCCGCGCCCGGCACGGCGGGCGCTCGACGACGAGGCCGAACGCCTCGCCGCCTTCCACGCCGACTAGGCGGCCCCGCCGAAGGACGGCTCGGCCAGGCCAACGGCGCCGCTCACCAGGCCACCAGCTTCCAGATCTCGGGTTCGAGCGTGCCCGGCTCGCCGATCTCGGCGAAGATCGCCACCGCCTGCTTGAGGTGGGTCATCGCCTCGTCGCGATCCCCCGCCAGGTGGAGCAGGTCGGCCAGGTTGTTGTGGAGGGCGGCCTGGCGGTGGCGGTCGCCCTGCCTGGCGCAGAGCTCCAGGGCCGCCTCCGTGTAGCGGATCGCCTGGTCGGTCTCGCCGGTCGCGCGATGGGCGAGGGCGAGGTTGTTCAGGGCCGCGATCCTGGCGCTCGGGTCGGCGAGGGTCTCGGCCAGTGCCAGGCTCCGCTCCAGGTGGTCGCGGGCGGTGGGGTGGTCGCCGCGGTGGGTGCCGAGCATCCCGAGCATGCCGTGGGCGGTCGCGAGCGCGGCGGGGTCGCCGGCCCGCTCGGCGAGCCGCAGCGCCTCCTTGGCCAGCGCGAGCGCGTCGTCGTCGTGGCCTTGGCGGTGCGCGGCCAGGCTCCTGCCGGCGGTGACGTCGGCACGCCTGGCCGGGTCCCCGCGCGAGCCGAGCGCACGCAAGGTCAGGGCGAAGTGGCGTTCGGCGGCGTCCCAGTCGCCGCGGCGGAGGTGCAGGCTGCCGAGCTTGTGCTCCAGCTCGGCCTGGTTGCCCGGTTCGCCGGCATCGAGGGCGGCGGCATACGCGGCCAGCGCCGTCTCGTAGTTGCCGAGCAGGGTCTCCAGGTCGCCGATGTCCGCCTGCAGGCCGGCGGCGTCCGGGTGCCCGAGGACGAGGGCGGCGCGGTAGTGGCCGAGCGCGTCGGTGTTGGCGTGGACCGCCCGGGCCTGGTCCCCGGCGAGCCGGTGCTGGACGGCCGCCTCGGCGGGGTGGCCGCCGAGCTCGAGGTGGTGGGCGATGGTGGCGGCCGGCGGCGGCTGCGACCGGCGGCCGCGGGCGCGGACGGCGAGCGCCTCGCTGACGCGCGCGTGCAGCAGCCGGCGGCGGGCGAGGCTGGTCTCCTGGTAGACCAGCTCGCGCATCAGCCCGTGCCCGAAGTCGTAGGCGTCGCCGGCGACCTCGCGGACCAGGGCGCGAGCGGTCAGCTCCTCGAACGCCGCCACCACCTCGTCGTCGCTGCGGCCGCTGGCGCTGCGGGCGGTGTCGAGGTCGAACGACCGGCCGATCACGGCCGCGGTCGCCAGCAGCTGCCTGGCCGCCTCGCCGACCCCCGAGACGCGCGCCCGTAGCAGGTCGCGGACGCCGCCGGGCAGCTGCCCCTCCCCGGGCATCGCGGCCAGGTGCTCCAGCACGAAGAACGGCACCCCCTCGGTGCGTTGGTACAGGCGCGCGGCGGCGTCGGCCTGGTCGGGCGCGACCGCCCTGACCAGCTCGGCGACCTCGGCTTCGGTCAGGCGTCCCAGGTCGAGGTCGGTGGCGTGGCCGGCCCGCAGCGCCTCGGCGGCCAGGCGCCGCAGCCGGTGGCCGCCTGGCACCTGCTCGCTGCGCCAGGTGACCACCAGCAGCAGCGGGCGGCCACGGAGGCGGTGCACCAGGTAGGTGAGGACGTCGAGGGTGGCCTCGTCGGCCCAGTGCAGGTCGTCGAGGATGACCACGCCGGGCACCTGGCCGCTGCACGCGGCGTGCAGCACCTGGCTGATCCCCTCGAAGAACTGGCGCCGCATGGCCGGCTCGCCGGCCTGCTGGGGCGCTGGCAGCCCCGGGTAGAGGTCCGCCAGCTCGGGCAGGAGCAGGGCGGCCTGCGCCAGCCAGTGGGCGGGCAGCTCCGCCAGCCTGCCGGCGCCCGGCAGGGCGCCCCGGAGCGCCTCGACGAACGGGCCGTAGGCGACCCCGGCCTCCTCCCCGTAGCACTGCCCCGCCAGCACCACCGCCCCCCGCGCCCGGGCGTGCGCGGCGAAGTCCTCGGCCAGGCGGGTCTTGCCGATGCCGGCCTCGCCCTCGATCACCACCAGGTGGCCGTCCTGCTCCACGGCGTCGTACGCCGCCAGCATCGCGGTCCACTCGGCCTCCCGTCCGACCAGCGGCACCGGCGCGGCCGGCACCGGCGCGGCGGCCGGCCGCGCCTCCGCCACCGCGCCGGCCGGTGCCACCGGGGCGGCCGGCGGCGGCAGGCGGTTGTCCAGGATCGCCTGGTAGGTGGCGGTCGTCTCCTCCAGCGGCGCCACTCCCAGCTCCTCGTCGAGCACGCGGACACACGCCTGGTACTGGCGGAGGGCGGCGGCGCGCCGGCCGCTCCAGGCGCTCACCCGCATGAGCTGGCGGTGGGCGTCCTCGTGCAACGGGTCCACCGCCACCCAGCGCCGTGCCGCTTCGATCGCCTCGTCCCAGCGGGCCAGGTCGCTCTCGATGCGGACCAGCCGCGCCAGCGCGTCGGCCAGCTCGCGGCGGAGCCGCTCGGCCTGGAGGTACTGCCAGTCGTCGAAGCTCGGGCTGTCGCGGAGCGCGAAGCCGGCCAGGAAGTCACCACGGTGCAGCCTGGTCGCCTCGCGCAGCGGCTCGGCGCAGTCCGGGCAGACGTCCTCGGGTGGGTGGCCGTGGCCACGGCAGCTCTCGAGCAGCCGCTCGAACTGCTCGACGTCCAGCCAGAAGCTGGTGTCGGCGAAGCCGACGGTGGTCCGGTCCGCCGCCAGCCAGCCGGCGCCGAGCGCCTTGTTCAGGGTGGACAGGGTCCGCCGCAGCGCACCCCTGGCATGTTCCTGGTCGTGGTCGGGCCAGAGCAGCTCGGCCAGCACGTCCCGGCCGTGGCGCTCGGGCGGCACCGCCAGGTAGGCGAGCAGCGCGATCGCCTTGCGGGTGTCGACCTGGATCGGTTCGCCCCCGAGTTCCACCCTGGGCGGCCCGAGCAGGGCGATTCGCAGCGCAGCCATGCAATCGTTCCCCTCGCCGTCTGACCAGGTGTCAGGATGGCACGAGCAGGCCGCGCCCGTGTGGATGTCAGGTTGACCTCTCCGTCACGGTCGCCGTAACGATGCCGGAGCGGTCAGTTGCTATAACTGCACCCGAGGAGGTGTCATGACGACCATACCGAGCAGCCTGCGGCGGGCGCTGCGACGGGAGCAGCGGGCCCCCGTCACCGAGCCGGTCGCGGCGCAGCCGGGCCGGTTCGAGGCGCCGCCGGTCGAGATCGCCCCGAACGACCCGTTGATCGCGTATTTCTCAGGTACGACCGGCGCGGTCGACCTCGACTCGCTGCAACTCGACTCCCAGGCCCTCGTCGGCCTGCGGGAAGCCGGCGTCAGGCTGGTCGTGCCCCTGGTCAGCCAGGGGGACCTGATCGGCCTGCTGAACCTCGGCGCGCGCCGCAGCGAGCAGGAGTACTCGGCCGACGACCGCAAGCTCCTGTACGACCTGGCCGGTCACGCCGCGCCGGCGGTACGGGTCGCCCAGCTGGTGCGCGAGCAGCAGGCGGAGATCCGCCAGCGGGAGCGTATCGAGCAGGAGCTCCGCGTCGCCCAGCTGATCCAGCAGCAGTTCCTGCCCAGGGAGCTGCCCGACCTGCCCGGCTGGCAGGTGGCGGCCTTCTACCGGCCCGCCAGGGAGGTGGGCGGCGACTTCTACGACTTCATCGAGCTGCCGGGCGGCCTGGTCGGGATCGTGGTCGGCGACGTCACCGACAAGGGCGTCCCGGCCGCGCTGGTCATGGCCACCACCCACTCGGTCCTGCGGGCAGAGGCGCCGCGGCTGGTGGCGCCGAGCGAGGTCCTCACCAGGGCCAACGAGCTGCTGGTCGCCGAGATGCCGGCGCACATGTTCGTTACCTGCCTCTACGCCGTGCTCGACCCGGAGACCGGGAAGCTGCGGTTCGCCAACGCCGGCCACAACGTCCCCTACGTCTCGCACGAGGGGGCCGTGACCGAGCTCCGCGCCACCGGGATGCCGCTGGGCCTGATGCCCGACATGCGCTACGAGGAGAAGGAGGCGGTCCTGGCGAGCGGCGCCACCATGCTGCTCCACTCCGACGGGCTCGCCGAGGCGCACGGACCCGACCGGGAGATGTTCGGCTTCCCCCGGGTGGCGGCGCTGACCGGCGCGGTCGCCGGCGGCGAGGCCCTGATCGACCGGCTCCTGAAGGAGCTGTCGGAGTTCACCGGCGCGGGCTGGGAACAGGAGGACGACATCACCCTGGTCACCCTGGAATGCCGCTCGGTCAGGCCGGCGGTGACCGGCAACCCGCGGCGGCTCCTGACCGAGTTCGAGGTCGCCAGCGAGCCCGGCAACGAGCGCCTGGCGATCGACCGGGTGGCCGCGGCAGTCGGCGACCTCGGCCTGACCGGTCCCCAGATGGAGCGCCTGGCGACCGCGGTCGGCGAGGCGACCATGAACGCCATCGAGCACGGCAACAACAACCGTCCGGAGCTGCCGGTCGGCGTCCGCGTCGTCGCCGACGACGCCGACCTGCGGGTGCTCATCACCGACCAGGGGGGCGGGCAGGAGGCCCTGCCCGAGGTGGCGGTCCCCGACCTGGACGCCAAGCTCGCCGGCCTGCAGACCCCGCGGGGCTGGGGCCTGTTCCTGATCAAGAACATGGTCGACGAGCTGCACACCTCCATCGACGAACGGCACCACGTCATCGAGCTGGTCGTGCACCTGAACAGAGAACCCGGGAGCGGAGCGGATGCTCCCGGCGAGAAAGGGGAAGAACCGGATGCGCCGAGGTGAATTCGGAGCCGAGGTCCGGCACCACGACGGCACCGGGATCATCGACCTCTACGGAGAGATCGACCTGGCCGCGGACGGACCACTAGGCGCCGCCTACGACGAGGCGGTACGCGGCGACCCGAAGGGGGTCGTGCTCAATTTCGCCCACGTCGACTACATCAACTCGACCGGGATCGCCCTGATCGTCGGGCTGCTCGCACGGGCCCGCAAGGAGGGGCGGGCGGTCGGTGCCTACGGGCTCAGTGACCACTACCGGGAGATCTTCGCGATCACCCGCCTGAGTGACTTCATCGGGATCTACCGCGACGAGGACAGCGCGGTGGTCGGGGCCGGCGTCCCGGCAGAAGGGGGGCAGCGATGAGCGATGGCAACGCCACACTTGGAGTCAGGGAGCTGTCCAGCCGGGCCAGCGTGATCGACATCGGCGGTGACGTCACCGCCGCGTCGGAGCAGGCGCTGACCGATGCCTACACCAAGGCCAGCGGCGAGTTCACCCGCACCATCGTGCTCAACTTCACCGCGCTCGAGTACATGAACAGTGGCGGGATCGGGATGCTGGTGATGCTGCTGGTGCGGGCCAACCGGCAGCGGCAGCGCCTGCTCGCCTACGGGCTGAGCGACCACTACCGGCAGATCTTCGAGCTGACCCGGCTGGACGAGGCGATCCACATCCACGCAAGCGAGGCCGAAGCGCTCTCCGACGCCGACGCGACCTGAGCCAGGAGGCAACCCCATGTCCGGACCCACCGACCCGACCAAGGACCCGGCCGAGAGCCAGGCCGAGCTGCCCCGCGACGCCGCCTACTGGGCGAAGGGCGTCTCAGCGCTCGAGCTCGGCGAGGTGCCGCCCGAGGCCATGAACCTCAACGTCACGGGCCGGCGGGTGGTCGGGCCGGTCCAGGGGTTCGGCAAGATGTGGCAGAAGACCTTCCGGGTGGAGCTGACCGGCGTGGACGTCACCCCCGCCGAGGTCATCAGCACCTGGAAGTCCAGCTTCCAGAGCTTCTGGCCGGCGCGGAACTGGTTCTACGGGCCGATCACCGGCATCGCCCCCGGCGAGGTCGCGCTGCTCAACCTGGCCCTGCCCGGCCGCATGAAGCTGTCGACCGGGGTGCTGGTGCTCTACGCCGACGACGAGTCGTTCACGCTGATGACCCCCGAGGGGCACATGCTCGCCGGCTGGATCACCTTCAGCGCCGCCACCGAGCAGGGCGTCCCGGTCGTCCAGATCCAGGCCCTGGAGCGCACCAACGACCCGCTGTACGAGTTCGGGTTCGCGCTCGGCGGCAACCGGATGAACACCAAGTTCTGGGTCCAGACGGCCGAGAACCTGGCCCGCAACTTCGGGGTCGAGCCCAAGGTCGACACCCGGGTCATCTGCGTCGACCGGCGGCGGCAGTGGCGCAAGGCCGGTAACGTCTGGCACAACGCGGCCGTCCGCACCTTCCTGTGGCGGCTGGCGGCGCCGCTGCGATGGCTCGGCCGCCCGCTGCGCCGGCGGCGCGACGCCGAGACCCACTGACGCCACCCGGGGCAACCCGACGGTGAGGGGAGCCTGGTGGTGGGCGAGGGACTCTGCGAGGTGCCGGCACGGGTGCTGGCGGACCGGCTTCGACGCCGCGAGGTGAGCGCCGTCGAGGCGCTCGATGCGCACCTGGAGCGGATCGGGCGGCACAACCCGGCGCTCAACGCGGTCGTCTCCCTGGACGCCGACCGGGCCAGGGACCAGGCCAGAGCGGCTGACGCCGCCCTGGCGCGTGGCGAGCCCCTCGGACCGCTCCACGGCGTCCCGATGACGCTCAAGGACGGCCACGACGTCGCCGGCATGCGGACCACGGTCGGCACGGTCGAGCTCGACCGGGTCGCGGCGGCGGACGGGACGGTGGCGGCCCGGCTGCGCGGCGCCGGCGCGAACCTCATCGGGCACACCAACGTGGCGGCCTGGCTGGCCGACTACCAGAGCGCCAACCCGGTCTTCGGCCGCACCGCCAACCCGTGGGACACCGCGCGGACGCCTGGCGGTTCGAGCGGCGGCGCCACCGCCGCGCTCGCCAGCGGCATGACGCCGCTGGAGGTCGGCTCGGACCTGGCCGGCTCGCTGCGGCTGCCGCCGCACTTCTGCGGCGTGTACGGGCTCAAGACGACCGAGCGGCGCGTCCCGCTCACCGGCTTCTTCCTCCCGACCGAGCTGGCCCCGCGGTCGGTCCGCATCATGGGCGCGCTCGGCCCGCTGGCGCGGGACCTCGGCGACCTCGAGCTCGCCCTGGGGGTCATCGCCGGGCCTGACGGGCGCGACGGCGACGTCCCGCCGGTCCCGCTCGGCTCGCGGCACCGGCGCGGTCTCAGGGACCTCCGCCTGGCGGTGGCGCCGACCCTGCCGGGCGCCAGGGTCGCCACGGCCGTCAGGCAGCAGGTCGAGCGGGTGGCGGCGGCCGCCGCCGACGCCGGCGCCCAGGTCTCCGAGCGCCTGCCAGAGGTCGACTGGGACGCCCTCCACCGGCTGTTCGGCGACCTGCTGGCCGCCGTCACCGGCGTGTTCGACCCAGCCGCCGAGCTGCGTGAGGAGCAGCGCTCGCTGGCCTGGTACCTCGACGCCCTCGGGAGGCGGGACGGCTTCGCCGCCACCTGGCAGGCGTTCTTCGAGGAGGTCGACGCGCTCCTCCTGCCGCCCGCCATGACCAGCGCGTTCACCCACCGCGACGCGGGCGCCCCGATCGACGTCGACGGGCAGTCCGCGGACTACGGCGGCCACGGGCAGCTGCTGGTGTTCTGCAACCTCACCGGCCTGCCCGGCCTGGTCGCCCCGGCCGGCCTCGCCGACGGCCTGCCGGTCGGCATCCAGCTCGTCGGACCGCTCTGGTCCGAGCTCCGGCTGCTGGAGATCGCCGACGAGCTCGAGCAGGCCGGGATCCTGCCGGGGTTCCAGGCACCCCCGGGCTACTGACGGACCGGCGCTCCCTCGCCGGGGTCAGACGTGCAGGCAGGCGGCCTGGTGGTCCGGTGGCTCGCCACGGGCGGGGTGCAGGACCTGGTCCTCGACCGGGCAGCGCTCGATCGCCTCGGGGCAGCGGGGATGGAAGCGGCAGCCGCTCGGGACGCGGACCGGGTTGGGCGTCTCCCCCTGCAGGACCTGGCGTCCGGTGCGGTCGCGCGGGTCGCGCCGCGGCACCACCGAGAGCAGCGCCTTGGTGTACGGGTGCCGCGGTGCGCGCACCACCCGGGCCGCCGGCCCCTCCTCCACGATCCGCCCGAGGTACATCACCGCGATCCGGTCGGCGAAGCTCGCCGCGGTCGACAGGTCGTGGGTGATCATCAGGATGCCGAGCTGGCGGTCGCGCCGGAGCTGGTCGAGCAGGGAGAGCACGCCCGCCCGGACCGAGACGTCGAGCATGGAGACGGGCTCGTCGGCCACCAGCAGCTCCAGGTCGAGCACCAGGCTGGCCGCGATCGCGACCCGCTGGCGCTGCCCGCCGGACAGCTCGTGCGGGTAGCGGTCCAGGTACAGGTCGGGCGGGGTGAGCCCCACCTTCTCGAGAGCCTCCTGGGCGCGCTGCCGGCGCTCCTGGCCGGACCCGCCGATGTGGTGGATGAGCATCGGCTCCTCGATCGCCTGGACGACCCGGAACCTGGGATCGAGCGACTCGTACGGGTCCTGGTAGACCAGCTGCATGTGCCGGCGGAGCGGGCGCACCTCCCGGGCCGGCATGGTGCCGAGCTCCTGGCCCCGGAACCGGATCGACCCGGCCACCGGGTCGACCAGGCGGAGCACCGCCTGGGCGGTGGTGGTCTTGCCGCAGCCGGACTCGCCCACCAGCGCCAGCACCTCACCGGCGCGCAGGTTCAGCGACACGCCGTCCACCGCCCGGACCACCGGCCTCGGCCGGCCGGTGAGGGCGCCGGCCACGCCCCGGCCGAGCCGGTAGTGCACCACCAGCCCGTCGACCTGGAGCAGCGGCGCGCCGTCCCCGCCCGCCCGGTGCATCGGCACGGCGGCGTCCCCGGCGCCCGGGGCGGGTGCCCGCCTCATCGGGCGTCCGCCCAGGCGCGGTCGTTCAGGTGGCACGCGGCCGCGTGGCCGGGCTGGATCTCCCGCAGCTCCGGCCGGTGGTCGGGGCAGGGCTCGAAGGCGCTGTCGCACCGCAACCGGAACGGGCAGCCGACCAGCTTCCGGTCGAGCCGGGGTGGCGAGCCGGGGATGGAGGCAACCGCGCCCGCCTCGCCGAGCAGGTCGGGCGTGGCCGCGAACAGCAGCCGGGTGTACGGGTGCCGTGGCGTGTGGAACAGGGTGTCGACCGGGCCGGTCTCGACCACCTCGCCGGCGTACATCACCGCCGCCCGGTCGCAGACCTGGGCGACCACCGGCAGGTCGTGGGTGACCAGCACCAGTGCCAGGTCCAGCTCGGCGCTGAGCTGCACCAGCTGCTGGAGGATCTGTGCCTGGACCATGACGTCGAGGGCGGTGGTGGGCTCGTCCGCCAGCAGGACCTTGGGCCGGCAGGCGAGCGCCATCGCGATCGAGGCCCGCTGGCGCATGCCGCCGGAGAACTCGTGCGGGTAGCGCGACGCCGCCTCCGCCGGGATGCCGACCAGCTCCAGCAGCTCGCCGGCCCGGCGCTTGGCGGCCCGGCCGGCGGCGATCCCGTGCAGCTCCATCGGCTCGACGATCTGGGCGCCGATCGGCTTGACCGGGTTGAAGGCGTTCATCGCGCCCTGGAAGACCATCGCCATGCCGGTCCAGCGGTGCCGGCGCGCGGTCGCCTCGCCGCCACCGAGGACGTCCTCGCCGTCGAGCAGCACCTCGCCCTCGACGGTGGCGCTCGACGGGAGCAGGCCCATGAGGGCGAGGATCGCGGTGGTCTTGCCGCAGCCGGACTCGCCGACCAGGCCGAAGCGCTCGCCCTTCTCGACGTTCAGGTCGACGCCTTGGACGGCGTGGAGCTGGCGGCCGCCGTCGGTGTCGAACCAGACGTTGAGCCCGCGCGCTTCGAGCAGGGCGGTCATCGCGGCGCTCCGGACGGCCGCCGGTAGCGGAAGCTCCGCACCGACAGGTGGGCGACCCTGAGCCGCGGGTTGAGCGCGTCCTCGAGATCCCGGCCGACCAGCAGGCAGCCGAGGATGATCAGCGAGACCACCACCCCTGGGGGCACGATCGCCCACCAGGCGTCGGCCGAGATCGCGCTGCGCTGGAAGGCGTTCTCGATGATCTTGCCGAGGGAGATCGAGCTCGGGTCGCCGAGGCCGAGGAAGGCGAGGGCCGTCTCGTCGAAGATCGCCACCGCGATGGTGAGCACGGTGTTGGCGACCAGCAGCGGCGCCACCTGGGGCAGCACGTGCCTGGCGATGATGCGGGTGTGGCCGGCGCCCAGCGAGCGGGCACGCTTGACGTAGACGCGCTCGCGGATGCTCTTGACCTGCGCCCGCAGAATCCGTGCGGTGCCGGTCCACAGCAGCACGCCGATGACCACGATGATGTGGAGCAGGCTGGGTCCCCAGATGGCGGCGACCACGATCATCAGGGGCAGGTCGGGGATGGCCAGGACGTAGTCGGTGACGCGCATCAGCACGGTGTCGACCCGGCCGCCGAAGTAGCCGGCCAGGATCCCCACCGCCCCGCCGATCACCATCGCCACGACGGTCGCCGCCAGGCCGACCATGAGGGAGATCCTGGCTCCCCACATGAGCAGCGTCACCATGTCGGTGCCGCCGTCGTCCAGTCCGAGCCAGTGGTCGGACGACGGCGGGCCGTACGGCGGGCCGACCTGCTCGCGCAGCCCGTAGGGCGCGAGCCACGGGGCGAGCGCCGCGGCGAGGGCGATCAGGCCGAGCAG
>DATLQA010000228.1:0-2145 GCA_035535495.1 Actinomycetota bacterium
CACGGGCCCTGGTCGCTGACCCCGAACACCACCAGCAGGCCGACGGCGGCGACGACCGTCGCCGCCCAGGCCCGAGCCCGCCGCCGCAGGGACGGGCGCCAGTTGATCCGGTAGGAGGGACCGCGCCGGGCCTTGACCGCCTGCTCGGCGGTGGCGTGGCGCGACCAGGCGGCGATGATCGCGGCCTCGAACGGCCCCAGCTCGGCGGTCGGCGTGCCCAGTAGCTTGGACAGCTCGGCCGCCTTGAACGGGCGGTGCAGGAAGTGGCGCGCCACGTCGGGCGGGAGGTCGGGCCGGCGCTCGCCCTTGTCGAGCAGCATGACCAGCGGCCCGTCGTAGCGGTCGCGGACCTGCTTGTAGCTCAGCCGCCGGGCCTGGGGCTGGCTGTCGAGGACGACGGCGGCCACGGTCGGCGTGGACCAGTTCGACAGCTCGGCGGCCGAGCGGAAGTGGGCGATGCGGTCGCCGTTCGAGAGCAGGCGCCCGGTGATCGATGCCAGCCCCGGATCCCGGGACAGCAGGACAACCCGACGTTCCACGGCCACCGCCCCTGTCGCCTGACCGAATCGCGAGGAACGGCCCGATGGAACCGGTCATCGCACTTAAATCGAGATACTTCCACAAGCGCCTGAGGAAAGTCTCTACGCCGGATGCACGATGAATTCAGTCAAGGCTGGATGGATCGACGGGAACGTCCGGTTCGCGAGACTCCGCAGGGAACCTGGCGAACCCCTTCCAGGCCAGCCCGGCCAGCTCGTCGGCCAGCTCGCGTGGTTCGAGGGGCCGGCGCTCGTCCAGCCACCAGCCGACCGCGCCCTCGGCCATGCCCACGATCGCGGCGGCCAGGGCCCGGGCCCTCGGGGGGGTCAGGCCGGCCTCGGCGGCGATGATCCGCGCCACCCGGGCGGCCACCCAGCGGCGGAACTCGGTCACCTGCCGCTGGAAGTCGGCGTCGAGGCCGAGGGCCTCGGTGAACAGCAGGCGGAAGGCGTCCTCGTGGCGGTCGACGAAGTCGAGGTAGGCCCCGAACCCACGCCGCAGCCGCTCCTCGTTGTCCTCGGCCTGGCTGAAGGCGGCCTCCAGCTCCTGGGTGAGCCGGCCCAGGTCGTTGGCCAGCAGTGCCGAGTACAGCGCCCGCTTGGAGGAGAAGTGCTGGTAGAGGACGGGCTTGGTCACCCCGGCGGCCTCGGCGATGGACTCCATGGAGGCGCCCCGGTAGCCGTCGCGGGCGAACAGCCGCCTGGCCACGCCGAGGAGCTGGGCCCGCCGCTCGGCCGCCCGCAGCCGCATGCCCATGGGCACGCTCACCGGTTCCACCCCCTTGCGCAGACCTGCTGGTTCCCGCATCCTACCGTTCAGTAGGTTACCGAGCGGTAACAGTGGTGCGGGAAAGGATCTGCCCATGATCGGCTTCGCGCTCTCCGAAGACCAGGTGGCCGCCCAGAAATGGGCCCGCGAGTTCGCCGAGAAGGAGATCCGGCCGGTCGCGCCCCACTACGACGAGACCGAGGACTTCCCCTGGCCGGTCGTGTCCAAGGCGGCCGACATCGGCCTGTACGGCGTGGACTTCTACCGGATGATCGGCGAGGACGAGACCGGCATCCTCCAGCCGCTGCTGGTCGAGGAGCTCTGCTGGGGCTGCGCCGGCATCTCCCTGGCCATCTTCGGCAGCGGCCTGCCCCTGGTCGCCCTGATCGCCAGCGGCACCCCGGAGCAGGTGGCCCGCTGGACCCCCGAGCTGTTCGGCACCCCGGCCGAGCCCAAGGTGGGCGCGTTCGCGGTCACCGAGCCCGGCGCCGGGTCCGACGTCTCCAGCCTCCGCACCCGGGCCGTGCGCGACGGCGACGACTGGGTCCTGAACGGCCAGAAGGTCTTCATCACCAACGGCGGCATCGCCAGCCTGCACGTGGTCGTGGCCACCGTCGACCCGGCCCTGGGCCACCGCGGCCAGGCCAGCTTCGTGATCCCGCCCGGCACCCCTGGCCTGCGCCAGGGCAAGAAGGAGAAGAAGCTCGGCATCCGCGCCTCCCACACCGCCGAGGTGCTGCTGGAGGACTGCCGCGTGCCCGCCGACTGCCTGCTCGGAGGGGAGGAGCGCCTCCAGGCCAAGCTGGAGCGGGCCCGCGACGCCCAGCAGCGCGGCCC
>DATLQA010000229.1:0-12018 GCA_035535495.1 Actinomycetota bacterium
CGGGGACACCTTGCGGGCTAGGGTCGGGGAGCGATGCCATCGGACAGCCTCGGCCCGAAACTGACCCGATGGCTGCGCTCGGAGAAGCCCTGGGACGACGCCATGGGACGGGAGTTCGAGTCTCCCCACCTCCACCACGAGAGCCTGGTCGCTGACCAGGCTCTTTGCCCTGTCAGGAGGCAGGTGGGCGATGCGAGGGTAGGCCGTAACGATCCCGTACCGCTCTCCTGCCAGCATCGACGGTGCACGGGGACGTTGCGGAGCCGTACGCCAGCGCCAGGAGGTGGCCATGACTGACCTCGATGACTTCCTTGCCGAGATCCACCCCCGTCTGGTCGCGGAGCTCGGAGCGCTCCACAACGGCGACCCCAAGCCGCGACTGGAGATGTGGTCGACCCGGGACCCGGTGACCCTGTTCGGGGCAGCGATGGGCGGGAGCGGATGGGACGAGGTGAGCCGGATATTCCACTCGATCGCGTCACGGTGGTCGGACTGCACCGACCAGCGCGTCGAGATCCTCGCCGCCGGCGTCAGCGGGGAGCTGGCCTACACGGTCGGCTTCGAGCACACCTCGGTGTCGGTCGACGGGGTCCCGGCCGAGCCGTACACCCTGCGCGTCACCCAGGTCTACCGTCGCGAGCACGGCGAGTGGAAGGTCGTCCACCGCCACGCCGACCAGGTCCTGACCGAGCAGAGGCTTCCCGGCGAAGCATCGACGGCGTAACCAGCCAGGCCAAGATCGGTGCAGCGACCAACCGCACGTCAACTCCGTCACCCAAGACCCGGTAGCTTGGGTGCGTGAAGCTCGACATACGGCCAATGAGCCAGCGCGAGGCGGTCGTGGTTGCCGCCTGGCGGTACGAGCCTCCGTACTCGTTCTATGACTGGACGGCCGACGCCGACGATCTCGCTGAGCTCCTCGGGGAGGACACGCGCCAGGGGAAGTACTTCTCGGCCTTTGACGCGGACGAGGAGCTGGTGGGTTGGTTCGCCTTCTCGTGCGAGGGAGACTGCGTTGCTCTCGGCCTCGGGCTCCGGCCAGATCTCACCGGTAGGGGGTTCGGGCTGGCGTACCTCGAAGCTGGGCTCGCGTTCGCTGAACAGCGCTTCAGGCCGAGCCGGTTTCGTCTGTCGGTCGCGACCTTCAACGAGCGTGCCATCCGCGTCTATCGGCGGGCCGGTTTCTCGCCGTTGAGAACCTTCGACCACGCCACCAACGGCGGCGTCCACCGGTTCCTCGAGATGACGCGGCCCGCCTAGGACGCCTGGCGCCTATCCGGTTCCTCCAGCCATCTGCTGCACCGCCTGCTCGACACCCTGGCCGGCGACCTCAACCTCCTCCAGGTACAGCCGCCCCCAGGCGATGCGGTCCTCGCGGACCCCGAGGATCGTGACTCCCGCGACCAGCGCGGCGCCGGAGCGCTATGTGGGTAGCTGCTGGAGCAGCCAGCTGTTGCCGTCTGGGTCCTGGAAGGACGCGTACAGGACCCCGCCGAGATCCTGGATCTCGCCGACCTCCACGCCCCGACCGAGGAGCTCTGACCGCGCCGCGCCGATGTCGGCGACGACCAGGTGCGTGCCCTGGACCGAGCCCGGCGGCGTGTCCAGGATCCCGGTGCCGATGCACATCGAGCAGGCCGACCCGGGCGGCGTCAGCTGCACCACGCGCATCGGGTCCATGGTGCGGTCGAGGTCCACGTTGAACCCGACCTTCTCGCTGTAGAACGCCTTCGCTCGGTCCACGTCCGCGACCGGGATCAGCACCAGCTCGAGCTTCATGTCCATGTCGTGTCGTCCCGTCGAGGGGTCGAGGAGGACCGGCGGCCGCGCTGCCACCGGCCATGGCGAGCACGCTACCGCAATCGCGGCCGGCGCGAGGCCTCCCCACCGGCAGGGCCGGATAGGACCACCCCTACCGCTCAGTCGGCGGCGGCCCGGACAAGCTGGTCGTGGTCGGCCGGGGCGTCGGCATCGGTCGAGCTCCTGAGCACCATCAGGCCCGCCAGGACGTACCCGGCGCCCTGGGTGGTGAGGACCATGACGATCCCCACCCGGCCCCCGAGGAGGCCGGCGGCCAGCGTGCCCGAGAGCGTCGCGACGCCCTCGACCGCGATGAGCGCGCCGAAGGCCCGGCCACGGTAGCCGGCGGCGGTCGCCGTCTGGAACAGGGTCATCAACCCGGCCCCCATCAGCGCCCCGGCCGGTCCGACGAGCACGATGAGCAGGAACGCCGGCCACAGCGTCGGGGCCGCCAGCGGGTAGAGGAACAGCGCCAGGTCGATCGCGCCGAACGCGACCGCGCCCCAGGCGAGCAGGCGTGACGGCCGGAAGCGGTGCCCGACGCTGGCCGCCACCAGGCCGCCGAGGATGCCGCCGACCGCCTGCATGGACATGATCAGGCCGAACGCCGAGCTGTTGCCCTGCAGCACGTCACGGACGAACGGGGCCATGAGCGTGCCCATGACGCCCTCGCCGACGCTGGTGATCGCGACGAACACCAGCAGGACCCGCAGCGTGTGGACCCGCCATGCAAGGCGCGCGCCGTCGACCCAGTCGCGCCAGACCGAGCGCACCCGCTCCCCGCGCTCGCTGTCGTCCCGCCGGGCGGTCCGGGACCGGGGCAACCTGATCAGCGCGAGCAGGCTGGCGGCGAGGCAGAAGGTGGCCGCATCGGCCAGCCCGAGCAGGCGGATGCCGCCAAGCGCGGCGATCACGCCACCGCAGGCCGCGCCGACCAGCCGGGCGATGTCCCTGATCTGGCTGTTGAGGGCGTTCGCGGTGACCAGGTCCGGGCGCGGCACCAGGTCGGGGAGGAGGGAGGCTTCGGCGGCGACGAAGAACTGGGCCAGGCAGCTTTGGACCACCGCGACCGGATAGACGATCCACACCCGGCGGGCGTCCTGGACGAGCAGCAGGGGCAGCAGCCCGGCGGCGAGCAGCAGGTTGGTGACGACCATGGTGGCCCGCCGGTCCCAGCGGTCGGCGAACACCCCAGCCACCGAGCCGAGGAGGATCTGGGGCAGCAGCGATGCCAGTAGCATCGCCGCCGACGCGACCGTCGAGCCGGTCAGCGCATAGACCTCGTAGGCGAGCCCGATCCGTAGGATCCAGTCCCCGACCAGGGAGATCAGGCCGGCCGAGAGCAGCAGCCGGAGGCCGCCCTGGCGGACCAGCAGCCGCCACAGCGCCAGCACGTCAGCCGCCCCGCGGGGTCGGCGGCAGCGGGACCATCATGACGGTGACATCGACCGGGACCGCGCCCTCGGGCCGGGCGGCGGCGTCCCCCAGCGGTCTGCGTTCGACCAGCGGCTGGATCAGCGCGTCGAGCGCCTTGCGCAGCTCGATGGCCTCGTCGAGCGTCAGGTAGATCAGGCTCTGGCCGATGCCGCTGTGCTCGCGCCACGGCTCGGTCCAGTCGCCGCGGCGCTGCTGCCAGTCGACCAACTGGGCCACGGCCCGCTCGGCGAGCAGCTGCTCGAGCACGTCCGCGGCCAGGGCGGTGTCCGGATCGCTGGTGGCGGTCTCCCAGGAGTGCGAGGTGGCGGTGATCCGCCACGGGCGCTCCCGCCCGTCGCTGGCGGGCGCGGGCTCGACAAAGCCGTACTTGGCCAGCTGGTGCAGGTGGTGCGAGGCGAGCGCCTGGCTGATGCCGAGCTGGCGGGCGGCGTCGGCCGCGGTGAGCGGGCCGTCCCGGCCGACCAGCATGCTCAGCTTGAGCCGCAAGGGGTGGGCGAGCGCCCGGATCACGACGGGATCGTCGAGGATCCTCCGCCGCCCGGTGGATTCCAAAGACATGCTTGGAATTGTCCGTCGTGGTTCTCCGAGATGTCAAGCACATGCTTGGAATATAGTCCACTGTTGCCTAGTCAAGACTTGATGAGTAGCGTGTCGGGATGCTCACCACCAAGCTGTCGCCCGGCGCCCACGCGGTGCTCGGGCTGCTCTCCCGCCAGCCAACCTCCGGCTACGAGCTCGGCTCGCTCGCCGAGCGGACGATCGCCCACTTCTGGCCGATCACCCGCGCCCACATCTACGCCGAGCTGGGCCGGCTGGAGGCTGCCGGCCTGGTCAGCGCCACCGCGGTGACCCAGCAGCGGCGGCCGGACAAGCGGGTCTACGCCCTCACCGAGGCCGGTGAAGCCGCCCTCGACGCCTGGCTGGACGGCCCCGACCTCGGCCCTGAACGCCGCCGTCACCCCCTGCTCCTCAAGGTCTTCTTCGGCGAGCGGCTGGCGCCTGGGCGGCTGGCCAGCCTGCTCGCGGAGGAACGCGCCCGGCTCCAGGCCGCCCGCGACCATTACGCGACGCTGGCGGCGAAGCTCGAACGCGACCCGGAGGCTGTCTGGCGGCGGGCGACCGCGCTGTACGGGGTGCGCTGCGCCGAGGGCCAGCTCGCCTGGCTCGACGAGGTCGCCCCGCTCGTCGAGCAGGCCGGACGGAGCGCCTGAGTGTTCAAGGAGAACCGACGGGCCAAGCTGCTCACCCTCGCGCTGAGCTGCTTCGGCCTGTTCATGGTGCTGCTCGACGTGACCATCGTGAACAACGCCCTGCCGTCGATCCAGCGGCACCTTGGCGCCAGCCTCTCCGGCCTGCAATGGATCATCGACGTCTACACGCTGGTGTTCGCGAGCCTCCTGCTCACCACCGGCTCGCTCAGCGACCGGCAGGGCCGCAAGCGCTGGTTCCTGATCGGCCTCGGCGTGTTCACCGCCGGCTCGGCGTTGTGCGGGTTCGCGCCCAACCTCGGCGTGCTGGTCGCCGCCCGTGCCCTGCAGGCGGTTGGCGGCGCGGCCCTGTCGCCGGCGAGCCTGTCGCTGCTGACCAGCGCCTTCCCCGACCCGCGCGAGCGGGCGCAGGCGATCGGCCTGTGGTCGGGAGTGTCCGGGCTGAGCCTCTCGGCCGGGCCGCTGATCGGCGGGGCGCTGGTGGACGGGCCGGGCTGGCGCTGGGTCTTCTTCGTCAACCTGCCCGTCGGCGTGATCGCGTACCTGGCGGCACTGCGCTTCCTGCGGGAGTCGGTGAACCCGCGGCCACGCCGGCTCGACCCGGCCGGCCAGCTCCTCGGCATCGGTACGCTCGCCATCCTCGTCTACGCGCTGATCGAGGGTGGCTCCAAGGGCTGGACCTCCGGGCTGATCCTCACCATGTTCGCGCTCGCGGCGCTCGGGCTGGTCGCCTTCCTGCTGGTCGAGGCGCGCCAGCACGAACCAATGCTGGAGCTGCGGTTCTTCCGCTCGGCCTCGTTCTCGGGCACCAACGCGATCGGCTTCCTGACCTTCTTCAGCCTGTTCGGCTTCACCTTCTTCAACACCCTGTACTTCCAGGAGATCCGCGGCTACTCGGCGTTCACCGCCGGGCTGCTCGGGCTGCCCGCGACGGTGGCGATCGTGGTCATGGCGCCGTTCGCCGGGCGGATCGCCGGCGCGCGCGGCTCAGGCCTGCCGATCGCGATCGGCACCGCCATGGCCGGGAGCGCCCTGCTGCTCCTCCGGGGACTTGAGGCCGACACCGACTACGGGACCATCTGGTGGAAGTTCGCGCTGTTCGGTGGCGGGCTGGGCCTGGTCCTCGCGCCGATGGCCGCGGCCGCGGTGGCCGGCATGCCCCGCACCCAGGCCGGCTTGGCTTCGGGCATGCTCAACACCAGCCGCCAGGTCGGTGGCGCGGTCGGCATCGCCCTGCTCGGCACGGTGTTCGCCAACCGGTTCCGCGCCGCCCTCCCGCCCGAGGTCCGCGCCCACGCGGGAGGCGCCACCGGCGGCTTCCAGGCCGCCGGGCCGGCCGTCCGCCGCGTGGTCGGCGACGCCTTCGTCTCGGGTCTCCACGCCGGCTACCTGCTCGGCGGCACCGCCCTGCTCACCTGCACGGTGCTGGCCGTCACCCTCCTCGGCGCCTTCCGCGGACGGCCCGCTGGCCCGCCACCGGCCGAGCCGGAGGCCGCGATGGCGTCAAGCCAGCCCAGCTGACCGGTGGCCCGGGCGGGCTGGTTTCGCGGCCGCGGCGGCGAGGTAGCGCAGCCGTAGAGGGCCGAGTCGGTGAGCGGGCCCTGGCTCCGGGCTGCCGGACGCCGCTCGGACACGTCGTCGTCATCGAGGGGTAGGGATGGTTTCCAGCAACGACGTCCTGATCGTAGGTGCCGGCCCGAGCGGGCTGCTGCTGGCGGGGGACCTCGCCGCGGCCGGCGTGGCCTGCACGGTGCTGGAGCGGCGCGCGGGGGAGTCGAACCTCACCCGCGCGTTCGCGGTCCACGCCCGCACGCTGGAGCTGCTCGACGCGCGTGGGGTGGCCGACGAGCTGATCGGCACCGGCTCGAAGGTCGACGGCGTGCGGCTGTTCGGCAAGGCCGAGATCGACCTGACCCAGCTGCCGAGCAGGTTCCCCTTCCTGCTGATCACCCCCCAGTACCACACCGAGCGGGTGCTCGAGGAGCGGGCCAGGGCACTGGGCGCCGAGATCGTGTACGGCGCCGAGGTGACCGGGCTGCGCCAGGACGCCGACGGCGCCGAGGTCGACGTCCGCGCCCCCGACGGCACCGTCCACCGGCGCCGCGCCGCCTGGGTGGTGGGCGCCGACGGCGTGCGCAGCGCGGTCCGAGAGGCCCTCGGCCTGCCGTTCCCCGGCCGCTCCGCCGTCCAGTCGGTGATGCTCGCCGACGTCCGGCTCGAAGCGGCGCCGAGCGACCTGCTGCCGCTCGGCGCCAACGGCCGCGGGTTCGCGTTCATCGCACCGTTCGGTGACGGCTGGTACCGCGTGATCGCCTGGAACCGGCGCCAGCAGCTGCCCGACAGCGCGCCGGTCGACCTTGAGGAACTCCGCGAGACCACCCGCCGCGTCACCGGCACCGACTTCGGCATGCACGACCCGCGTTTCATGTCCCGCTTCCACAGCGACGAGCGGCAGGTGCCGAGCTACCGCGTCGGCCGGGTGTTCCTGGTCGGTGACGCCGCGCACGTGCACTCACCCGCCGGCGGCCAGGGCATGAACACCGGGCTCCAGGACGCGGCCAACCTCGGCTGGAAGCTGGCCGCGGCGGTCAGCGGCCGGGCGCCCGACGGGCTGCTCGACAGCTACCACGCCGAGCGGCACCCGGTCGGGCGGATGGTGCTGCGCATGAGCGGGACGCTGCTGCGGCTGGTGCTGGTCAGGCCGCTGCTGGCGCGCGCCGCGCGTGGCGTGCTCGCCCGCCTCGCCCTGCGGGTGGGCCCGGTGCACCGGCGGCTGGCCGGGCGGCTGTCCGGCATCGCCATCGCCTACCCGGCGCCACCTGGCGCCCACCGGCAGGCAGGCAAGCGGGCGCCTGACGTCCCGCTGGCCGGTGGCGACCAGGGGCCGGGCCGCCTGTACGAGGCGCTGCGGGATGGCCGGTTCGTGCTGCTCGTCCCTGAGGGCGACCCCGCCGTCACGCTCGACGGCTTGGCCGGCCGCGTCGACCTGGTCACCAGGGCCGACGGATCCGGCACCCTGACCCTGGTCCGCCCCGACGGCTATGTCGCCTGGGCCTGCGACGAGACCGACCCCGAGCGCCGGGCCGCCGCGACGCAGGCGGCGCTGGTCGACGCCTGCGGCGTCCCCGCGGCGGCGACAACGCCCTGACCGGCCCGTCCACGTCGAGGACGGGTCGCCCCGAGGAGATGGTGAAGCGCGCGGCGGAGGCGATGGGCGGCCAGCTCCGGCCGCACCACGGGCGCGGATGGCTCGCGCCGCTCGGCTTGCGGTCCTGGTCGCGGCATGGAGTACCGTCAAGACCGGCCGCGGGTCTCATCGTCGTTCCCTCGGGGGGTCCTCCATGCCCGTGCAGCGTCTCAACCATGCCGTCCTGTACGTCCGCGATGTCGCCGCCAGCGTCGCCTTCTACGGCGACGCGCTCGGCTTCCGCCCGGTCGAGGGGATGCAGGGCCTGCGCGGCGCCGCGTTCCTGCGGGCTCCCGGCTCCACCAACGACCACGATCTCGGCCTGTTCGAGCTCGGCTCCCAGGCCGGGCCGTCACCGGCCGGTCGTGGCAGCGTCGGCCTCTACCACCTGGCGTGGGAGGTGGACACGCTCGAGGAGCTGGAACGCGTCGGGGCCAGGCTTGCCGAGCTCGGCGCGCTCGCCGGCGCCAGCGACCACGCCACCACCAAGGCGCTGTACGCGCGCGACCCGGACGGTCTGGAGTTCGAGGTGTGCTGGCTGGTCCCGGCCGACCTGCTCACCGACGAGCTGCTCGCGGGCCGCGAGCGCATCCAGCCGCTCGACCTGGCCAAGGAAAAGGCCCGCTTCGGCGCCCAGACCCGCGGCGGCGTCGGGGTGTCGGTGCCCGCCGGCGCCTAGACGCGACCACGATCCGCCGGCCGTGGGCAGGCGCGCCCGAGGCCACCGTGCGTCCGGTCCGGCCGGCCCGACCAGGACCACGCGGGGCGAGCGGGAAATTTGGTGGCGGCGCGGCATGCCGGTCCGTACCGTGATGGCGGTCGACGAACCGGCGACCGCGGGCAGCCAGGAGGACCAGAACATGCGGGCAGGGTCGGTGGTGGCTATCTATCTCGCCGAAGCCGAGGGAGCGGCGACCTTCGCCGTGGACGAGATCAAGGCCGTGGCCGGCGCGGGCATCGAGGGCGACCGCACCTTCCGGCCGGCCGGCGGCCAGCCGCCGCAGGACCAGATCACCCTGATCGAGCAGGAGGCCATCGAGGCGCTCACCCGCGAGACCGGGATCGAGCTGGCGCCAGGGGAGCACCGGCGCAACGTGGTGACCGTCGGGGTGCCGCTGAACGACCTCGTCGGCGAGGAGTTCCAGGTTGGCCCGGTGCGGCTGCTCGGCATCGAGCTGCGGGAGCCGTGCAAGTACCTGGAGAACCTCACCGGCAGGCCCGGCCTGATCCGCGGGCTGATCCACCGCGGCGGGCTCGGCGCTCAGATCCTCACGGGCGGGACCGTCCGGGTCGGCGACCCGGTCACCCGCTGACGTCGGCGCGCTCCTCGCTGCGCGCCGCGGCGGCGGCGCGGCGCCGGGCCAGCGCGACCATGGGGCTGGGGACGCGCGCCAGGAGCGGCCCGGCCACGGCCAGGACCAGCACGTAGGCGGCGGCCAGCGGGCCGAGATCGGACTCGCGCCCGGCGCTGACTGCCAGACCGGCGATCACGATCGAGAACTCGCCACGGGCGACCAGGGCGGTGCCGGCGCGCCAGCGTCCACGCGGGCCGATGCCGGCCCGGCGGGCCGCCCACCAGCCGGTCGCCACCTTGGTGGCGGCGGTGACCGCGGCGAGCGCGGTCGCGACCAGCAGTACCGGGAAGATCGAGCTCGGGTCGGTCTGCAGGCCGAAGAACACGAAGAAGACCGCGGCGAACAGGTCACGCAACGGGGTGAGCAGGGAGTGGACCGCCTCCGCGGCCTGGCCCGACAGGGCGATGCCGACCAGGAACGCGCCCACCGCGGCCGAGACCTGCAGCCCCTGGGCGAGCCCGGCCACCACCATCGCGAGGCCGAGGATCACCAGGAGCAGGCTCTCGTCGCTGGGGCTGAACACCAGCCGGCTGAGCGCGTCGCCGTAGCGCAGCGCCAGCACCAGCACGGCCGCGACCGTGGCCAGGGCGACCGCGACCGGCCGGACGCTGGCCAGCAGGCTGCCGCTCGCCAGCAGACCGGTCACCAGTGGCAGGTAGGCGGCCATCGCCAGGTCCTCGACCACCATGATGGTCAGCACCACCGGCGTCTCGCGGTTGCCGAGCCGGCCCAGGTCGGCGAGGACCTTGGCGGCGATGCCGGAGGAGGTCACGTAGGTGACGCCGCCGAGCACCACCGCGGTCAGCGGCGACCATCCCAGCAGCAGCCCGGCCACCAGCCCGGGGGTGAAGTTCAGGGCCAGGTCCGCGAGCCCGGCAGGGGCGGCGGCGCGCATGCTGGTCAGCAGCTCGCCGGCCGTGTACTCCAGGCCGAGGAGGAGCAGCAGGAGGATCACGCCGATCTCCGCGCCCACCTCGATGAACTCCTGCGCGGTGACCAGCGGGAGCAGGCCGCCCTCGCCGAGCGCCAGGCCGCCGAGCAGGTACAGCGGGATGGCGGAGAGCCCGAGGCGGCCGGCCAGCCTGCCGAGGATGCCCAGCCCGAGGATCACCCCGCCCAGCTCGAGCAGGACGACCGCGCCGTGCACAGGGTTCAGCTCCCCACCAGGTCGCTCAGCGCGGAGATGCCATCCGTGGTCCCGACCACGACCAGGGTGTCGCCGGCCTCGAGACGGACGTCGGGGGTTGGAGCCGGGATGGCACCGCCGCCGCGTAGCACCGCCACGATCGACACGCCGGTGCGGCTGCGGGCCTGGGTGTCGGCGATGCTGTGGTCGGCGTACCGCGAGCCGGGGCGGACGGCCAGCCAGTCGATCGCCAGGCCCTCGATCCGCTGCAGCTCCGCAAGGTGCTCGACCACCCGGTCGGCACCCAGCAGCTCGCCGAGGGCCTCGGCCTCGTCGCCGGTGAGCTCGACCACCTCCTCGCAGGCGTCGGGGTCCTCCCGGTCGTAGACGAGCAGGTCGCGCCGGCCGGTCCGGTGGGTGATGACCCCGAGCTGCCGCCCGGCACGGGTGGTGAAGTCGTGGCGCAGCCCCACTCCTGGCAGGGCGGTCTCATGGATGTCCATGTCAGCCGGTACTCCCTTCGTGGATCCGGGCCCCGGACCCGTCCCAAGTTGCCAGCCCATGTTCGCCTGGACACCGCCACGCCGCCACCGGCTGGCGCGCGGCGCCTCGGGTCAGCTCAGCGGTGGGGCGTCCAGGTCGCTGCAGACCAGCGCCCAGGGCTGGTCGAGGACGCGGGTGAGGATCACGGTGGCGCGGTGCTCGCCGTCGAGGCGGAGGCGACGGCGCAGGTCATCGACGTCGCCGGCGAGGCCGCGGCGGCGGATGTCCACCGCGCCGACACCGAGGGCACGGAGGCTGGCGCGGAGCCGCTTCAGGGCGTACGGCATCGACGCCTCGACCCGGAGGGGCCGGCCGAACGGCGTACGCGGCGGCTCGTCGGCGGAGAGGAACGCGATGCGCCCGTCCAGCTTCCAGGCCCCGAGGGTCCGCGCGAGCGTCTCCACCGCGCCGGCCCGGGTCACGGCCGGGTTCGGGTCGAGCAGGTAGCCGCCTGGTGGGGCGCACGCGACCGCCGGGCCGGGCGCTGGGGTGAGGGTCTCGCCCCCTGGCAGCACGGTCGCCCGCCGCGCGGCGGTCGCCAGCGCCGGCGACCACAACGCGGCCTCCTTCAGGTCGCGACCGTCCGCGAGAAACTCCACCTCCCAGCCGGCCGGCACCAGGTCGAGGGGGAGTCCAGGCGCGGCCTTGATGCCGACCGCCGCGACCCGGTCGGCGAGGCCGAGGCACCAGGCCAGGGGGGGCTCACTCGTCCCCGGCCCGAAGCGGCGGCCGCCTGCCCGCCTGGCCGGGTCGACGAAGGCCCCCTTCACCCGGTCGAGCGGGGCGGAGCGGGCGTCGGCCAGGACCACCTCGACCCCGTCCCCGGCGCCGTGCACGGCGGCGTTCTCGGCCGCCATCCGCAGGTGGACGGGGTCGACGTCGACGGCGAGGACGGCTCGGCCTGGCGCCAAGGCGGTCAGGTCGCCACCGATGCCGCAGCACAGGTCGGCGACCGCGGCCACGCCCTGGTAGCGCCGGGCGCGGTGGCGGGCGGCGGCCTCGGCCGAGGCCTGCTCGAGACCCGGCCGGGTGAACAGCATCCGCTCGGCGAGGCCGAACTTGGCCCGCGCCGCCAGCCGCAGCTCCCGCTGGGCGAACGCGGCCGCCACCAGGTCGGCCGGCCAGCGGGCCCGGAGCCGCTCCGCCGCGCCGAGCTCGCCGGCGCGCTCGACCGGGGCCGCCATGACCTCGGCGAGCAGCGCCCGGCCGGCCGGGGCGAGCAGCCCGTCGAGCAGGCGCAGCGCGTCGCCACCCGCCACCCCGGCCACGGCCATTACCGCACCTCCCGTGCCTTGTGGGCTGCCATCCAAGCACGCGGCAGGGCCGGGAGGAACCGGACGGCGTCGTTGAGCCGGCTCGGCC
>DATLQA010000230.1:0-10613 GCA_035535495.1 Actinomycetota bacterium
AGGTGGAGGGTGGCCCGTTGGTGAGGTTGAACTGCATCGGGCCGGCGCAGCAGCCGGCCCGGTTCAGCCCGCGGTGGACCCCCGGTGCCGGGGAGCGGCCGTGGTCGGACTCGACCTTGCCGATCCCGGCCAGCACCTGCCAGGCAAGCCTGGGGCAGGTCGGCGCGGCGGCCAGGTAGATCGACATGTAGGTGGCGGGGATGCTGGTGAGGGCCAGGGCGCTGGCGTCGCCGGGCTGGGCGGGGTCAAGGCCTGGCGTGGGCGCGGCCGGCGGCTGGTGGCCCAGGGCGCGGCGGACCGCGGCGGGCAGGTGCGGCAGGGGGAACCCGGGTGAGGCGGCACTGGCCAGCACCGCCAACACCAGCAACCCGGCGACCAGCGCGGTCACCTGTGCCGCCCTGACCCGGCCGAGCCCGCCACCCTGACCGTCGCGGCCGGCGGGCTGGCCGCCGCCCGAGCCGTGCCCGCCACCATCGTGGCCGCCCTCGTCCCGCCGGCGCGTCGGCGGCCGGGTCGCGGTGCTGGTGGGACCGCTCACCGCGACACCGTCCAGCCGGCGTGGGTGCGGCGCAGCGGGACCCAGGCGGTGGCCTGGCGGCCGGCGGCGGTCTGGGCCAGGACCAGGACGCGGAGGCGGCCAGGGCCGAGCCGCTGGCTGCCCAGCGCCCTGACCCGCCCGCCCGGCACCCCCAGCCGCTTCGCATACCAGCCCGCGGCGACCGCCTCGGGCGGCTGCGGGCGGCGGTGGGCCGCCCGGGGCGAGGGCCGCGGCGACGGGGTCTGCTCCCCCGCCATGGCCGGGCCGGCCGGCTTGGCGGCCACCGGCGGCCTGGCGCCGGCCGGGTCGGCGTCGGCGGTGGCCCAGGAGAGCCCCACCAGGCCGGTGGCGGCCGCGCACAGCAGCACGGTCACGGCCAGCCGGCGGGCGAGCGGGCGGCGGGAGCCGCGCAGGAGGCGCTGCCAGACCGCCTCCAGCCGCGAGCGGCGGGGGCGCGGCGGCGTGGGGACCGGCACCGTCGACCGGCTCATGCTCACGCACCTCCCAGCGCGACCCGGCGGGCGCGGCGGCTGCGCAGCCAGCGCCCGGCCAGCACGGCCGTGGCCAGCGGCCCGATCGACCCGGCCAGGAGCAGGCTGAGCTGCTCGTCGGCGCTGTGGACGAGCTGGCCCAGCCAGAGGACGGCGAGGGAGCCGAGGCTGGCGGCGGCGAGCAGCGCGACCGCCGCGCCCAGGGGCAGCAGCCACCAGGTGAGGATGGCGCGGCGCCAGCGGGGCTCGGCGGCCAGCGGCAGGACCACCACCGCGGCCAGGCAGAGCAGATACGACAGCGCCTGGGCGCAGGTCGCGATCATCGCCAGCACGCCGAGCAGCAGCGCGAACGGCAGCACGTACACCACCGCCGAGCCGGCGATCAGGGCGCGCTCGGGCCCGTGCCGGCCGATCACCCAGTCGTTGACGCCCACCACGCGGCGGCGCAGCAGCTCCAGCACGCCGGCCCTGCCGGCCGCCGGCGAGGCGGCCAGCACCGGCCCGCCGGTCTGCAGGCGGGACAGCGGGTAGGCGACGAACTCCGTCCAGTAGCGGCCGGCGAGCCGCTCCCGCACCTGCTCGGCGTCGATCCAGGTGCGGTCCAGGCGCATCGACGCGGCCGCGCGGGTGGTCAGCTCCGGCACGGCCACCCCGGGCGCCGCGGCGAACCGGGTGGTCGTGTGCGGCCTGGTCACCATCAGGGTCGCGGTGACCAGCAGGAGCGCGACCACCAGCCAGGTGCGCCTGGCGGGCCGGCGCAGCACGCCGTAGGCGATCAGGCCGGCGAGGAGGACGGTGGTGCCGCCCTGCAGCGGCAGGCGCCAGCCCGCCCTCCAGCCGCCCAGGTCGCTCGCGAGCGACCGGCCGACCACGAAGTCGAGCAGGTTGAACCGGAACACGTCGCGCTGCCGCTCGATCGACCCCTTCGCCATCCCGGCGGCGGCTCCGATGGCCGAGCGGGCGACGGCGTTGCCGACCCCGCCGCCGTCGACCGCGACCTGCTCGCGCTGGTACTCCCAGGCGCCGGCCGGCGCGCCGGGGTCGCCGGGCCGGTGCGGGTTGAGCGCGAACACGGCGGCGAGCAGCAGGAACGTGCCAACCAGGTAGGGCACGAGCACGAACCAGAACCAGGCGTGCGTGGTCAGCTCGGACAGACGTCGAGGGGTGCGCGGCCGGCTCGAGGACGGCGTCGGCTGATGGGTCATGGCGAGGCGCATGACTCCCCCTTCGGATGAGGCGCGATGGCTCCCTGCGGCGGGCCACAGGTGGCTGGCGGTCGGTACGCACGCCGGCGCCGTGGGCAGGGCCGCGCCGTCAGGGAGCCGCTCGCGTCCGCGGAGATCGGGTGGTCGTCCCTACGGGTGCTCGGCGCGGCCCGGTGACGGGCTGGTCGCTGCTGGCGGGGAGCTGATCGGCTGCTACTTCGAGTGGATATCGGCTACGGAGAGTGTCCGGTGCGGGGCCGTGCCATCCGTCCAGGGGGCGGGGAAGGGAGGCTCGCGGTGCGGGCGGAGGCCTGGGCCGGGGCCGGATCGGTGCTGCGGTCGGGTCGCCTCCAGGGTGCGACGAGCCCGCCCAGGGATCAAGTCTTGACTCCGCCGATGGGTCGTGGGTCCGCTGCATCCGGCCGTCCGCCCAGCTCACCGGCGATGTTCCTGACCAGGGGCCCGGTCGCCGCCCGGTGGCGGCGGCGATGGATAGTGCAGGCTGCGCTACCCTACGCGGAGAGGCCGCGGACCGCGCCGGTGACGCCTCGGCGGGACCGGAGCGGGACGCGTCTCCGAGCCACTCGCGGGTGGCATGGCGAGCCGTGCGCCGACTGAGCATTGATGGCCCGAGGAGGCCCGGATGCCAGCGAGTCGACGAGGCGGTGGCCCGGCAGAGACGATGCCGCCCGAGGCGTCCGCGCCCGCGCAGCTGGCGTCGCCCCCGCCGGCGCGTGACCCGTCCGGGCCGCCACCGGCCGCTGACCACCTGGCCGAGCTGGCCGCCCAGACCCGGTCCCTGACCGGGCGCGTCGCCGAGCTCGAACGCGCCGAGCGGGACCGGCGCAGCCTGCTGCGCCAGCTGGTCACCGCCCAGGAGGACGAGCGCCGCCGGCTGGCCGCCAACCTCCACGACGACACCATCCAGGCGCTCGCCGCCGCCCTGCTGCACCTGGACGTGCTGGAAGCGCGGGTCGACCGCGCCGTCCGCGACCACGCGGGCAGCGGGGGCCGCGACGCGTTGGAGGCGGTCCGGTCCAGCGCCGCCCGGGTCCGCCAGAACGTGGAGCACGGCCTGGCGTCCGCCCGCACCTTCCTGTTCGACCTCCGCCCCCCGGTGCTCGACGAGGCCGGCCTCGAGACCGCCCTGAAGCGGCAGCTCGACCGGGTCGCCGAGCAGAATGACTGCGCGGTGGAGCTGCGGTGGGCGGTGGCGGAGCGGCTCGACCCGGACCGCGAGACGATTCTGTTCCGCGCCGTCCAGGAGGCGCTCGCCAACGTGGTCAAGCACGCCCACGCTGCCAAGGTCACCATCCGGGCCCGGCGGGAGGGCGACATGGTGGTCGTAGAGGTGGCCGACGACGGCGCCGGCTTCGACCCGGCCGAGGCGCTCGCCTGGGCGTCGGCAGCCGGCCACCTTGGCCTGCGCTTCATGACCGAGCGGGTCGAGGGCGCCGGCGGCGCGGTCTGCATCGACGCCGTGCCCGGGCAGGGGACCCGGGTGGAGTTCCGCCTCCCGACCGGCGGGCAGGCCGCCGACCCCCCGATCGACCGGGCCGGTCACCCCGGGCGGTAGCGGCTCACCAGCCGGGGCGGAAGGGCCGGCGGCGGCGGTTGCGGTGCAGCCAGCCGCCGGTCTGGCTCAGGGCGCGGCCGGCACGGGAGCCAGGCTTGCGGCGCTCCACGGCCTCGCCGGCCCGGCCGAGCAGCCAGGCGAGCACGGGCACGCCCACGGCCAAGAGCAGCCAGCGGCGCAGGCGGGTCGAGAACAGCGCGAACATACGTCCCTCCGGCAGCAGGTCGGCCTCGGCGCGAGGCTTCCTCACGGAAGATCTTCCCGCGCTTGGAGGGTGCACGCCTGCCCGGCCCGGCAAACCCGCCCGGTCCGCGGTGATTCAGGCGGTGCGGCGGCCGGCGAACGCCTGGAAATCGAGCACCCGGGCCATGGGGGCGGCGCTGCGCGGGGCCGGCACGATGAAGCCGACCGCGTTGGTCCGCGCGCCGGTCTGGATCTCGAGCTCCGCCAGCGCCGCGGCGACCTCGAACAGCAGCTCCGACAGGACCACGCCGAGGGCGGCGCAGACCGCCTCGAGGACCTCGGAGGAGGCCTCCTTGAGGCCCCGCTCGACCTCGGACAGGTAGGTGAGGGAGACACCGGCGGCCTGGGCGACCTCGCGCAGGGTGCGACCCTGGGCCTGGCGGTGGCGGCGCAGGCTGGCGCCGATCAGGTCGCGCATGCGGGTCACCGGGTCACCTCGTCGATCAGGCCGTAGGCGACCGCCTCCTCGGCGGAGAACCAGGTGTCCCGGTCGGTGTCGTGGTGGATGCGCTCGACCGTCTGGCCGGTCGCCTCCGCCAGGATCCCGTCCACCCGGTGGCGCAGGCGCAGCACCTCCTCGGCGGTCCGCTCCAGGTCGGCCGCCTGGCCCTGGAACTGCCCGGTCCACGGCTGGTGGATGAGGATGCGCGCGTTGGGGGTGGCGCGCCGCTGTCCGCGGGCGCCCACCGTCAGCACCACCGAGGCCATCGAGGCGGCCAGGCCGGCGCAGGTGGTCGCGACCGGGCAGCGCAGCTGCGCGATGGTGTCGACCAGGGCCAGGCCGGAGAGCAGGTCGCCGCCTGGCGAGTTGATGCGCAGCTCGATCGGCTCGCCGTCGCCCTCGTGATCGAGCCAGAGCAGCCGGGCCATCACGTCGTTGGCCTTGTCCGAGTTGATCTCGCCGGACAGCAGCACCACCCGGCGCCGCAGCAGGCGGTCGACCGGGTCGACGGGCCGGTCGTAGAGCTCGAAGGCAGAGCCGATCTCCATGCCAGCAGCGTACGCGACCGCGGCCCGTCGCACGACCCGTTCCGCCGACGGCGGATCTCCCGGATGGCCCCGGATGGATAGGGGCAGCGCGATCCGCCGACTCCTGCGACACTGCGCCACGCCAGGCAGCCAGCACAACTCGCGGAGCGTGTCGGATGACCGCCTTTCACCGGATCGAAGGGTTCGCCATCGTGATCGGCTGGGGGGTGCTGTTCCTCTGGGGCGTCGGCCTGTTCATCCTCAAGCGGGACGCCGGCCGGCTCTACTGGGGGCTGCTGACCGTCCTGCAGGTCCTGCTCGGGGTCCAGCTTCTGGCCGGGCTGGTGCTGTTCGCCGCCGGCGGCCGCCCGGCGCTGCTGCACTATCTCTACGGCGCCGTGTTCCCCGCGATCGTCCTGGTCGTCTGCCACGTCTTCAGCCGCGGCCTGGAGAAGCCGCCGTACCACTTGTTCTTCAGCATCGGGGCGTTCTTCATCTTCGGTCTCACCGCCCGCGCGCTGATGACCGGGCTGGGCCTCGGCTGATCCGATTCGCGCCAGAACCGACGATGCTAGAGTCCGGGGTGGGGTTCCGCTGAGCAGGGGGAGGGACACGCTGGCGCTTCGCCATCGGCCTTGCCGCGCACCAGGGCCGCGTCCTCGCCAGGGTGGTGCTGCCGCCCGTCTGGCGGGTGTCCTCACCCTTCCGATGCTGGTCGCCGCGTGTGCGCCGTCAAGCGTGACCGAGCAGGGGCGGGCCATTCACGGCCTCTACAACTTCTTCATGTGGGCGGCCGCGGTGGTGTTCGTGGTCGTCTCCGGCCTGACCGTCTGGTCGATCATCCGGTACCGCCGCCGTGACGACGAGCTGCCCAAGCAGATCCACGGCAGCACCAAGCTCGAGCTGACCTGGACGCTGATCCCGACGGCGCTGGTCGTCGTCCTGATCGTGATGACCGTGCAGGCGCAGACCAAGGTGCTCGACCCCGCCGCCGGGGAGGCGGTGCCGATCAAGGTCGTCGCGTTCCAGTGGAGCTGGCAGTTCGACTACGGTGACGACGTCACCATCGTCGGCCAGCCGAAGCAGCGGCCGACGATGGTGGTGCCGGTCGGGCGGCCGATCCGGATCGAGCTCGTCTCGGCCGACGTGGTCCACTCGTTCTACGTGCCGCGGACGCTGTTCAAGCGCCAGGCCATCCCCGGCATCACCAACCGCTTCGACCTGACCTTCGACCAGCTGGGCACCTATTCTGGGCAATGCGCCCAGTTCTGCGGCGTCGCCCACGCCGACATGCTGTTCGACGTCAACGTGGTATCCGAGAGCGAGTTCGAGAGCTGGCTGCGGACCAATCGCGCCGCCCCCGGTGGCGGAGCCGGACCCTAGGCCACGGAACGGAGTGCACGCTACATGGCCACGACCGAGGTACCCGCACCAGCCCACCCTGAGGCGCCGCACGAGCGGTCCAAGGCGACGCTGGTCGACTACCTGACCACGGTCGACCACAAGAAGATCGGCATCCTCTACATCTACACCGCGTTCGCGGTGTTCCTGCTCGGCGGTGTCCTCGCCCTGCTGGTGCGGTTGGAGCTGGCCGCGCCCGGCCTGCAGGCGATGAGCGAGAACACCTACAACCAGCTGTTCACCATGCACGGCACGCTGATGGTGCTGCTGTTCGCGGTGCAGGTGACCACCGGCCTGGCCAACTACTTCGTGCCGTTGCAGATCGGCGCGGCCGACGTCGCCTTCCCGCGGCTGAACGCCCTGTCGTACTGGCTCTACCTGTTCGGCACGCTGATCGTGCTCAGCTCGTTCCTGGTCTCCGGCGGCGCGCCGGCGACCGGCTGGACGGTCTACCCGCCGCTGTCGGACTCCAGCTACCAGCAGGGCACCGGGGTCGACCTGTGGATCCTCGGGCTGGGGGTGGCCGGCATCGCCGCGATCCTCGGCGCGGTCAACTTCATCACCACCATCCTGAACCTGCGGGCGCCGGGCATGACCATGTTCCGCACGCCGCTGTTCACCTGGACGGTCCTGGTCAACCAGCTGATCATCCTGTTCGTCTTCCCGCCGCTGGCCGCCGGGCTGGCGATGCTGTTCCTCGACCGCAACTTCGGGGCGGCGTTCTTCGACCCGGCCCAGGGCGGCAGCCCGCTGCTTTGGCAGCACCTGTTCTGGTTCTTCGGCCATCCCGAGGTCTACATCGTCATCCTGCCGGCGTTCGGGATGATCAGCGAGGTCATCCCGGTGTTCTCGCGCAAGCCGCTGTTCGGCTACCGGGCGATGGTGTTCGCCGTGTTCGGGATCGCCGCGCTGTCGTTCGGCGTCTGGGCCCACCACATGTTCTCGACCGGCGCGGTCAACCTGCCGTGGTTCTCGATCATGACGATGCTGATCGCGATCCCCACCGGCATCAAGATCTTCAACTGGGTCGCCACCATGTGGCGCGGGTCGATCACCTTCACGACGCCGATGCTGATGGCCATCGGCTTCCTGCTGGTCTTCCTGATCGGCGGCATCACCGGCGTGTTCCTCGCCTCGCCGCCGATCGACTTCGCCGTCACCGACACCTACTACGTGGTCGCCCACTTCCACTACGTCATGGTCGGCGGGCTCTTCTTCGCGCTGTTCGCCGGCATCTACTTCTGGTTCCCGAAGATGAGCGGGCGCTACCTCTCCGAAGGGTGGGGGAAGCTGCACTTCTGGACGCTGTTCATCGGCTTCAACCTCACCTTCTTCCCGCAGTTCTACCTCGGGCTGGACGGCATGCCGCGACGCATCGCCGACTACACCATCGACCGGTGGGAGCCGGCCAACCTCGCCTCCTCGCTGGGTGCGTTCCTGGTCGGGGCGTCGACGCTGCCGTTCCTGTGGAACGTGTTCAGGTCGTTGCGCCGCGGCAGGCCGGCCCCGGCCGACGCGTGGGAGGGCAACAGCCTGGAATGGTCGACGACCTCGCCGCCGCCGGACCACAATTTCCACGCGTTGCCGCCGATCCGGTCGGAGCGGCCCACCTTCGACGCCCGCCACGAGTCGGCGACGGTGAGGGCGCCCGGGCCGACCGACCCACAGACCAGGGACCGGGGCTGAGCCGTGCGTGACGAGGCCGCCATCCTGCTCCGGGTCTCCGCCTTCGGCTTCGTCGCCGGGATCGCCTACTGGCTGATCACCTACGAGTGGTTCGGGGTCCTCGGGTTGCTGGTGCTCGGCGCCGGTCCCGGGTTCGCCGCGGTCTGGCTGATCCTGCAGGACCGGCGCGGGCCGGGGCCAAAGGAGAACCTCCGGATCGCCATGCGACGCTTCGCCGGTATCCCGCCTCCCGACCCCGACGACCCGAGCGACTACGCGGCCGACGGGCTGGCCATCCTGCCGCTGCCGTCGATCTGGCCGCCGGTGCTCTCCCTTGGCGTGGCCATGTTCGTCACCGGCCTCATCTACGGGCTGTGGCTGCTGCTCCTTGGTGGCGCCCTGATCGGCGCGGGCCTGTGGGGCTGGATCGCGGCGGTCAACCGGGAGAACCGCTACGGCCGGCTGGAGGCCGACCATCGCGAGCGCGGGGCGGACGAGACCGAGGCCGGGATCCAGACCGAGGCCGAGTAGGCCCGCCGGCCCGGGCCGGACCGTCGCGGCGGGCTACTCGGCGGTGGGCTCGACCGGCGTCGTCTCGTAGCCGCCGGCGGCGGTGCGGTGCAGCTCCAGGCCACCGCTCGCCCTGGCCGGGTGGATCTGGCTGGACTTCAGCGACTTGCAGATCGCGTAGGTGGCCACGCCGGCCACGATCGGCCCGACCACGAAGGCGATCTGGAGCATGCGGGTGACGTTCTCGACCGAGATGTTCAGCAGGACCGCGAAGATGTCGTTGCCGCCCTCCAGGAACATGACGAAGAACACCAGCAGGCCGGCGACGCCGATGGCGCTGCGCAGCGGCGCGTCCCTGGGCCGGTCGAGCAGGTGGTGTTCGGCGGTGTCCTTGCTGAAGCGGCGCTCGACCCATGGCCACAGGGTGAGCATCCCGAAGGCGATCCCCGGCAGCAGGATGGCCGGCCAGAACACCTCCGCGATCGGGAAGCCGAAGATGGTGAAGCTCCACGGTCCGGCCAGCCGCAGGGCGCCGTCCAGCCAGCCGATGTACCAGTCCGGCTGGGCCGGTGAGGTGACGTTGAACGGCACGTAGGGGCCGTACTGCCAGACCGGGTTGATCTGCGCCAGCCCGCCCAGGCCGGCCAGGACCGCGGTGGTCACGAACAGCAGCCCCACCGACTTGAAGGTCTGCTGCGGCCAGAAGCGCTTGCCGACCACGTTGCGCTCGGACCGGCCCCTGCCAGGGAACTGGGTGTGCTTCTGCAGCACCAGGATCACCAGGTGGAGCCCGACCAGCCCGAGCAGCAGCGCCGGGAGCAGCATGACGTGGAACACGAACAACCGGGAGATGATGTCGGGCGCGGGGAACTCCCCGCCGAACAGCAGGTAGGCGAGCCAGGTGCCGACCAGCGGGATGCCGAGCACCACCGAGTAGAAGATGCGCAGCCCGATCCCGGAGAGGAGGTCGTCGGGGAGCGAGTAGCCGGTGAAGCCCTCGCCCATGGCGAGCAGCAGCAGCACCACACCGATCAGCCAGTTCAGCTCGCGCGGCCGCCGGAAGGCACCGGTGAAGAACACCCGGCACAGGTGGATCACGATCGCGGCCACGAACACCAGGGCGGCCCAGTGGTGCACCTGGCGCATGAGCAGCCCGCCGCGGACCTGGAAGGACAGCCGCAGCACCGACTCGTAGGCGGCCGAGACCTCCTCGCCCCGCATCGCCGTATAGGACCCCTGGTAGATGGTCGGGCGGGCGTCGGGGGTGTAGAAGAAGGTCAGGTAGACCCCGGTGAACACCAGCACCACCAGGCAGAACAGCGCGATCTCGCCGAGCAGGAACGACCAGTGGTCGGGGAAGACCTTGCGCAGGGTCTTGCGGGCGAAGCTGGCGGTGCCGAGCCGCTCGTCGATGTACTTGACCGAACGCTCGACCATGCTCATGACGATTCGCCTCGCTTGATACGGTGCCAGAAGGCGGGCCCGACCGGCCCGTAGAAGTCGCCGAGGGCGACCAGGTAGCCCTCACTGTCGACGCCTAAGGGGAGCTGCGGCAGCCGCCGCGCGGCCGGCCCGAAGTACGGCTTGCAGCCGTCAAGGACGTCGAACTGGGACTGGTGGCAGGGGCAGATCAGCGATCGTGTCTCGGCCCGGTACAGGCCGACCGGGCAGCCGGCGTGGGTGCAGATCTTGGAGTAGGCGACGTGGGTGCCGCCAGGTACCGCGGCCAGCCGGTCGTCCGGCAGCTGCAGCAGGTCGGACGGGACCCTGATCAGCAGTGCCTGGGAGTCGGCCCGGTTCACGTCCTCGCCCTCCGGGAAGACGGTGAGGAAGCCGTCGGTCGGCAGCGAGTCGAAGGCGACCGGCTTGCCGTTCTCGTCGACCACGCGCTTGCCCCTGCGCCAGGAGGTCTCCGACAGGCTCCGTCCCGGTGCCGGGCCGAGTGACAAGCCCGGCAGCAGCAGGGCGAGGCCGAGGGCGCCGGCCGCGCCGACCAGCAGCCGCACCAGGAACGA
>DATLQA010000231.1:0-6295 GCA_035535495.1 Actinomycetota bacterium
CGGCATCCTGATCCTGTTCACCCTGGCGTTGACCTGGCTCGCCGTCATCGCCGGCCTGTCCGCGAACTCCGTGGACGGCGCGAGCGCGTTCTCCTACCCGCTGATCTTCCTGCCGTTCATCAGCTCGGCATTCGTCGCCACTGCAACCATGCCCGGACCGGTGCGCGCCTTCGCCGAGAACCAGCCGGTGACGCCCATCGTCAACACGATCCGCGACCTGTACGCCCAGCAGCCCGTCAGCACCGCCATCTGGACCGCCCTGGCATGGTGTGTCGGCATCCTCATCGTCGCGTACGCCCTCGCCATGGCCACCTACCACCGCAAGATCGCCTAAGGATGTGACCACGGCGGGCATGCTCCGGGGGCCACGGCACCGGGTCACCAGAACGGCGGCCAGTTGCCACCGACGGCGCACCTGCGAGAACGGCCAGCAGCAACCTACCGTCGGGCCTGGTCGCGGGGACGAGGTCGTCTGTCCCGAGGGTCACCGCCTGATCTGCCAGGAGGGTGCTCCCTGGGATCGGTAGCGGCACCAGGTGCCGGTGATGATGGCGCGGTCGAGGTGGGCGGCGAGCTGGGGAGCGGATGGCTCGAGGCGGCGGATGGCGTCGCGGATCCTTGCGCTCACCGCCTTGCGGGCCCGCTCACTGGCGGTCGCCCCGAGCTGCCGTGGCCGCCCCGAGAGACCGGTCGCGTTCTTGAGCTGGGTGAGCAAGGCCTCGCGTTCGGTGTCGATCAGGTGGAGGCGCTCTGGGTCGTTGTCGCGCTCCGCCTCAACTCGATCCTGCTCGAGCTCGACGAGCCGGTGCCGGTATGCGCCGATCGCGGTCTGGTCGGCCACTGCACCGGCGGAGGCGTCCTGGACAAGGGCCTGGGCGAGCTCCAGCACGTGCACGTCGGTGTCCGGATGGCTGAGCAGCACGCTCAGGTCGCGCCACCCTTTGCTGTCGGGCACGGTGGCCGTCTCCGACCCGTAGCTGACGGTCCACGAGCGCTGCTGCCGCCGGAGCACGGCAACCTGGTGGTGGCCGGCAACCGTGGATAGTGCGGTGGCGGCAAGCCCGCGGAGGGCATCGCGGCTGGCGGCCTCCCACACCCCCGCGCCGAGCCGGGCGTGGACGGTGACGGCCTGCTGGAGCAGGGTGTGCGCCTCCTCGTGCCGGCCGAGCGACGCCGCGGCGATCCCGGCGAAGTGGGCATGACTGCCAGCGAAGGCGACGACGGCGCCGTTGACGCCACACGACGAAAGGACGGGACGGAGCTCGTCCAGGATGCGGGCGCACAGCTCGGCGTCCTTGAGCCGGACCGCCGCGTCGGTGAGGTTGCCGACCAGCACCGACCACAGGTAGGAGCGGTCGGCCTGCCAGGCGCCGAGCTCGAGCACGACGTCGACCTCACGTCGGGCGGCGTCGAGGTCGCCCGCCCGGGCCATGAAGCCGGCGGCCACGGCGTGGGCGTACACCGGCGTGCCGATCCACCATCCCACAGCCTCGCCTGCGAAGGCTTGTTGTGCGCTGGCATCGCCCTGGGCTCGAAGCAGCTCGAGCCGCTGGGACATGCGGACGTTCCCGGTGTCGGGCTCCTGGATGCGCTCGCCCAGCCGGGCGGCCTCCTCGATCAGTTGTGTCGCGTCGCTGAGCCTGCCATCCAGCAGCGCCAGTGCCGCCCGCCTGGTGAGCGCGAGGTAGCGGAAACGGGGTTGACCGATGGCGTCGGCAGCAGCGAGGTAGGCGTCCAGGGCAGGCCGGAATGCCGCCGAACCCGATTCCAGGAGGGCGTTGGCGACCAGCAGCAGGCCTTCCGCTCGCCGCTCCTCGTCACCCAGCGGTTCGACGACCGTGACGATGTCGCGGGCCAGGCCGAGTCGCGTTGGGGCGGTGCCCGGGGTCCACAGGACGTCGTGGCGGGCCAGGAGACAGGCGAGGAGGGCAGCAGGGTCGTCGGCCTGCCGAGCAAGCTGGAGCGCCCGCTCGCTCAAGGGGCGGGCGCGGGGCCGGTCGTGCGGAACCGAGTGCTGGAGCTCTCGGGCCAAGGCGGCTGTGAGCTGGGCCTCGAGCGAGATGTCGCGCCCGGCGACCGCCTGTCGCGCCGCATCCAGCGGCTCGATGAGGTCATAGCGGCGCATCGCAAATCGAGCCCCCAGGCGCTGCAGGCCGAACGCGACGGCCCCAATCCTGGCAGGATCCCCGCAAGCTTCGGCGCGGCCTCGCGCACGCACCAGCAGCTCTCTGGCGCGGTCGGGCTCGCCCGCCCGAGCCAGCGCATCGGCCTCGGCGACCAGCAGATCGACCAGCACAGGCTCGGGGAGGACCACGCCGGCCTGCGCCAGCGCCACCCGGGCGCGGGTGAGGTGGCCGGCTGCCTCGGCAAAGGCGAGGCGCGCACGGTCGGCTTCCGCCGCCGCGAGCGCCCACTTCAGGACGCCGTTGGCGCCCCCGCCCGGGACCGAGCAGGCGTAGTGGCGGGCTACCTCGGCGGCCGTGACGCTGCCGCCCTGGTCTGCCCGGTTCTCGAGCGCCACCGCGATCCGGCGATGCAGCGCGACTCGCCTGGAGGGAGCGAGCGCGGCGTACAGCGTCTCCCGCAGCAGGTCATGGGCGAACCGCACCGTTGCGCCGGACGTAGTCCGCAGCATCCCGGCCTTGAGCGCCAGGCCGAGGCTCTCGTCGACCTCGTCGACTTCGACACCGAGGGCATCGGCGAGCACATCGGCGGCAATCTCATTGCCCGCGACCGCGGCGGCGTCCAGGACGCCGCGTGCCTGCCCGGGCAGCTGGGTCAAGCGCTGCGCGATCGCGTCCCGGACCACCGATGGCACGCCAACCGCGCCGCTCGCCGTGTCGAGCAGGTCGGCCATCTCCCGGACGAAGAACGGGTGACCGCCGGTCCGGCCATGGATCTCCGCCGCCCAGCGCTCGGCGTGCTTCTCTCCGGCGACGCTGGCCACGAGTGCCGCAACGTCCGGCTCGTTTAGGCCCTCGAGGTGGACGTGCTCGGTCCGGGACGCAAGGCCCGCCAGCACGTCCCGTGTCGCAGGCTCGAGCTCGTCGTGGCGGTAGGCGCCGACGATCAGGAGGGGCGCCTCCAGCCGTGCACGGGAAAGGAAGTCCAGCAGCGCCAGCGACGACTGGTCCGCCCAATGGAGATCATCGAGCACCACGACGGCAGGCCGGTGGCGCGCGGCCAACGCGATCCAGCGTGCGGTGGCGTCCAACAGCGGGAACGTCCACCGGTCACCCAGGTCGGTCGTCGGGCCGAGGGCGGGGACGATGGTCGCCAGCAGGTCTCTGTCCTCGCCGGCCAGTTCGGCGGCCAGGTCCCGGCCCACCGCGCCGGCGAGCGCGTCCAGCGCCTGTGTCCATGGCCAGAAACCGGGCGCGCCGGCCCAGCATGTGCTCCAGCACACCGCCGCGCGCTCCGAGGCGTCACCGACGACGACCGCCACAAGGGCCGTCTTGCCGATGCCGGCCTCCCCGCTCACCATCGCCAGCCGCGTCCGTCCGGCCAGCGCCTCGCCCAGGACGGTGAGCAGCCGCCGCCGTGGCCGCTCACGGCCGACGAAGAGCACCTCGCGCTGGTCCTTGGCAGACATTGCCCCATTGTGCTACGCCAGGATCTGGCGATGTGCCAGAGGCGGATCTGGCGAACGGCGCCAGGTTCTGGCGCCTCCAGGTTGGACGACGGCACCGGCGACTCTTGGAGGTCTCCATGACCACCTTCGATCCGAAGCAGTACAAGACCACCACCCGGCAGCAGTGGGAGGAGGCGGCCGGCGCATGGAACCGCTGGGGGCCGACCCTCGAGGCATGGCTCGGCGAGGCCACCGAACGGATGCTGGATGCCGCGGGGGTCGGCACGGGCAGCCGCGTGCTCGACGTTGCCGCCGGCACCGGCGGGCAGACGATCCTCGCCGCCCGACGGGCCGGGGCCGGCGGCCGGGTTCTCGCCACCGACATCTCCCCGACGATCCTCACCTACGCGGCGAAGGCGGCCGCCGACGCCGGCCTCGGCAACGTCGAGACGCTCGAGGTCGACGGCGAGGGGCTGGAGGTCCTCGACCCTGGCTCGTTCGACGCCGTCGTCTCGCGGGTGGGCCTGATCTACTTTCCTGACCAGCAGCGGGCGCTTGCTGGAATGCGGCGGGCGCTGCGGCCCGGCGGCCGCATCGCGGCTGTCGTGTACGCCACGGCCGAGCGCAACGAGTTCTTCTCGATCCCCGTGTCGATCATCCGCCGCCGCGCCAACCTGCCTCCACCACTGCCCGGTCAGCCCGGACCGTTCAGCCTCGGCCGCCCCGGCGCGCTCGAGCAGGCCCTCACCGCCGCCGGGTTCGACCAGGTCTCGGTCGAGGCCGTGAACGCGCCGCTGCGGCTGACCTCGGCCGAGGAATGTGTCCGCTTCGAGCGAGAGTCCTTCGGCGCCCTCCACCAGATGCTCGCTGCCGTGCCGACCGCCGAGCGCGAGAGCGTCTGGTCCGAGATCCGGGATGCGCTCGCCCCCTTCGAGGGCGACGGCGGCTTCGTCGGCCCATGCGAGCTGCTCGTCGCGTCTGGAGCGGCATAACGGTGGAGGCGGACGTTGGCCGAGTGGCTACCAGTCCGCCTGCCAGCAGTCGCCGCGGAACGGCACCCGCCGGGGGCGGTCGTCGCGCAACACGTAGACGGTTGCCGGCCGCTGGTCGTCGGGCTTGCCGGCGGCGGCGATGATCACGTGGCGGCCCGACCGGTCCACGTCCAGGCTGAAGATCTCAACCGGTAGGCCGAGCGGGGCGGTCGACACCACCCGCCGGGTCTCCAGGTCGAAGCGGACCAGGAGGTTGTCGAAGCGCCCGGAGCCGCAGCCCTGCCCGCCGAGGGCCAGGAGCCGCCGGCTGTCCAGGAACCGCCACATGGACACCGGGCAGTCGCCAGCCGCCGGCAGGTCGTGGCCGTCGGCGACCGTGGTGGTCCCGGCCAGCGGGAGCAGGTGAAGGAGGCGGTCCCCGCCGGGCGTCCGGGCCAGAAGGTAGACCAGCCGGGTGGCGTCCGGGCTCAGCTGGAGACCCTGCACCGACCCTCCCGGCGGGATACTCCACACCCGCTGCTGGCCGCTGCCCAGGTCGCGCACGACCAGCTCGAAGCGGCAGCTCGTATCGAACCGGCCCAGGTCCAGGGTCGCGGGGGCGCCGGTGTGGAGGTACGCCAGGGTCCGGCCGTCGGCGCTCAGGCTGAAGTCCGCGACCCCGGTCAGCCCCCCGAACGCAGGCTGCCGGGCTCCGGTGGCCAGGTCGACCTGGGTCCAACCGGCATCGCATGCCGAGGCCGGGCCCGGGAGGTACATGCTCCGGAGATCGGGGCTGACGACCGCGTCCGCGGCCAGCTCCGACCGCCGGTCGGTGCCGGGCACCTGGCCCACGACCCGGCCGTTCCTGGCGTCGACGATCACGGTCCGCCTGCTGGCGCCGTCGCCGACCTGGCCCACGAACGTCTCGGGCGCGACCGCGGCCGGCGGGCCGGCGGGCGGCACAACCGGAACGACCGGGCCGATGCTGGGCCGGTGGCCCACCTCGGAGGCCAACCGCACGCCCCCGAACGCCACCGCCAGCCCCACCAGGGCCAGCGCCACCCCGCCCAGGACCCGGCGGCGACTCCGGCGGCGGACGGCGCCGATGGCCGCCGGCTCCGGCGCCACCCGGCCGGCCACGGCCAGGGCCTGGAGACGCGAGCGCAGCTCCTCCTCACGCATTGGTGCTCTCCTCGTCCGGCGTCTGCTCGCCCAGTTCCAGGTGGCGTGCAAGCGCCGCCCGGCCCCGCGCCAGCCGGCTCTTCACGGTGCCGACCGGCAGCCCCAGCTCGGCCGCGACCCGCTCCACCGCCAGCTCGGCGACGTAGTGCAAGACCAGCACCTCCCGCTGGGCCATCGGGAGCTTCCGCAGAGCCCGCACCAGGTCGACATGCTCAGCCCCGACCGGTGGCAGCGACGGCGGCGGCCCGAGCCGCAGCAGGGCCCGCAGCTGCCGCGCGGTGCGGCGGTGATGGTCGATGGCCCGGCGGAAGGCCACCTTCCGCACCCACGCCTCGGGGTCGTGGTAGCCGCGGAGGACCCGCCAGCGCAGCAGCGCGCTGGCAAAGGCGTCCTGGACCGCGTCCTCAGCCTGCGCCCGGTCGTGCAGGAACGCGAACAGCAATCCGACCAGCCTCCCATAGGTGGCCGCGAAGAACTCCTCGAAGCTGCTGTCGCTGTGCTGGCCCACCAGCTGGCTCCTCATCCGTGGCGGTACACCACTATCTCGCCACAGAGGGGGTGGAGGTTCCAC
>DATLQA010000232.1:0-4856 GCA_035535495.1 Actinomycetota bacterium
CACGTCCAGGACCTGTTCGCCGGCGGCGGCCAGCTGCTGGGCGATCGGCCGCCCCAGCCCGCCTGCGCCCTCGACGGCGAACCGCCGTGCCGGCCAGGCGGCGGCCCAGGCTCGCAGCTGCCCCAGCATGCCGGCATTCACTCCGAGCCGGCGGTGGCCCAGCGGCGTGCCGGACGCGTCGACGGCGACCGCGGTCAGCGAGGCCTTGTGGGGGTCAATCCCGATGGTGATCACAGAGTGGGCTCCCATGGTGGCCGGGACACGGACGGGCCGTGGCGGGCACTCTGACTTGCAGAACGGCGTCCATGCCTCTGTCGAGCCACACCACGGCGGGCGCCGGCCAGCTCGGCACGCTGTTGATGCGCCAACCCGGATGGGGCGGCAAGAGGACTGCGGACCTGTGCCAACCGGCACCCTGGACGCTACGGGCTGCAGACCCGCCTGCGTCTAGGGCGATTCAACAAGCCAGAGGTCTGCTGATGCCCCAAGTCGGCCTGCCCTCCCCGGTGCCCTGCACGCCCGCGAGCAAGGTGTCCGGATGCCGGCGACGATTGGCGTCGACCCGCACAAGAACTCCCACACCGCGGCCGTGCTCGACGAGCACGGCCGACTGTTAGGCCAGCAGCGCATCCCCGCCACCCTGGACGGCTACCAACTGTTGCGTCAGTGGGCTGGAGGTTGGTCGCAGCGCTGCTGGGCGGTCGAGGGCGCCCACGGCGTCGGTCGAGCGCTGGCCCAGCGGCTGGTCGGCGACGGCGAGCGGGTGGTGGACGTGCCCGCCAAGCTGGCCGCGCGGGTGCGGGTGCTGTCGGTCGGCCACGGCCGCAAGAGCGACCCCGACGACGCGGTCTCGGTGGCGGTCGCGGCCCGCAGCGCCCCGCAGTTGCGGCAGGTCGGGGTGGAGGACCAGGCGGTGGTGCTGCACCTTTTGACCAAGCGGCGCGAGGACCTGGTCACCGCGCGCACCCAGACCATCAACCGGCTGCACCGGCTGCTGGTCGACCTGGTCCCGTGCGGCGCCAGAAGAAACCTCACCGCCAACCGAGCCGCCTCACTGCTCGCCCAGGCCTGTCCGGCCGGCGCTGCGGCGGTCACCCGCCATCAGATCGCCGCTGATCTGATCGCCGACGTCCGCGACCTGGACCGGCGGATCGTTGAGGTCCAGGTGCGCATCACGACCAGCGTGGCCCAGTCCAAGACGAGCCTGGTCGAGCTGTTCGGCGTCGGCCCGGTGCTGGCCGCCAGATTCCTCGGCGAGGTCGGCGACGTCGGTCGGTTCCCGACCAAGCACCACTTCGCGGCCCACACCGGCACCGCGCCCTTGGAGGCCTCCAGCGGCCAGGTCATCCGCCACCGGCTGTCACGGGCCGGGGACCGCAAGCTCAACCACGCCCTCTACATGATGGCGATCGTGCAGATCCGCCACCCCACCTCAGGGCAGGCCTACTACCGGCGTAAGCGCGCCGAAGGCAAGGCGCCCAAGGAAGCCCTGCGCTGCTTGAAGCGACGCTTGTCGGACGCTGTCTACCGGTCCCTGCTCGCCGATCGATGTCAACCTGCCCCGCAGTCGGCGCAGGATCGAGTGCTGGCGGCCCGCACGCCATAGCATGGCGCGGCAACGGTGCGTGACCGCACCCGTACCAGCTTGGCGGGAGGGGCTGTGCCGCCGGAGACGAGGTACCTGCGCCTGCAGGGGGACCGGATCGCTTACCAGACGTTCGGCCAGGGCCCACCCGACCTCGTGCTGGCTCCTGGGAGCTTCGGCCACCTCGACATCGCCTGGGAGGACCCCGGGATCACGCTGTTCTACCGCACGCTGGCGTCGTTCTGCCGGCTGATCGTGTTTGACCGGCGAGGCACCGGCATCTCCGACCCGCTCCCGCCCGATCCCCTGCCGCCGTGGGAGTCCTATGCCCAGGAGCTGGGCGCGGTCCTGGACGAGGTCGGCGTCCAGCGGGCCGCGCTGCTGGCCGAGGTCGACGCCGGCCCAACCGGGATCTTCTTCGCGGCGACCAAACCGGAACGCACCAGCGCGCTGATCCTGGCGCACACCACCGCCAGGTTCGTGGCCGCCGACGACTACCCGATCGGGCTTGCCCCAGCGGTCGCCGAGGGGCTCGTCGCCGAGATCGACCGGCTGTGGGGCACCGAGGCCCTAGCGGCGATGGTGGCGCCCAGCCGAGCCGGCGACCAGCGGTTTCACCGCTGGTTCGCGAAGCTCAACCGCGCCGGCGCCAGCCCACGGGCCGCCCAGACGTTCCTGCAGGCGCTGCTGGAAGTCGACGTGCGGCCCGCCCTCCCGCTCGTCCAGGCGCCGACCCTGGTGCTGCACCGGCCGGACACCCGCCTGATCCCCGTCGAGCACGGCCGCTACCTGGCCGAGCACATCCCACGGGCCCGGTTGGTCGAGCTGCCTGGGGCTGACCCGACGCTGGTCTGGGAGACGCCGGAGCTCGTCGTTGACCACATCGAGGCGTTCCTTTCCGGCGTCCGCCGGATCGCCGCGCCAACGCGGGTCCTGGCGACCGTGCTGTTCACCGACATCGTGGGCTCCACCGAACGGGCCAGCCGGCTCGGGGACCGGCGCTGGGGTGAGCTGCTGCACGTCCACGACGAGCTGGCACGGCGGGTGGTCGAGGAGTTCGGCGGCCGACTGGTCAAGACGACCGGCGACGGCATCCTGGCCACTTTCGACGGGCCCGGGCGGGCGATCCGCTGCGCGGCCGCCCTCACCGACGAGCTGCGCGGCATCGGCGTCCAGATCCGGGCAGGGCTGCACACCGGCGAGGTCGAGCTGCGCGACGGCGACGTCGGCGGCATCGCCGTCCACATCGCGGCCCGGGTGATGGCGGCCGCCCAACCCGGGGACCTCCTTGTCTCCAGGACCGTGCGCGACCTGGTCGTGGGCTCCGACATCGCCCTGCACGACCATGGCACGCAGCCACTGAAGGGCGTCGAGGGCGCCTGGCAGCTGTTCTCGGCGGTGAGGCCTTAGCAGCTTCCCGTCGACCGAACCCATCCTCAGGTCACGGCAGGGTCCGGCTCGGAGCAGGCAGTGCCGGTCGCCACGTGGCCCGGGCGAGGGCGCCTGTGCTGTGACCGCCTGCCCCCGGTTGACACACAGAGGAACCCTTCTGAGCAGCCCTTCGATGCCGTTGTGCCCCGACTCTGGCCGGGGGCGCAGGCTTGTGGGAGCACGTGGCGCTCCGCGCGGATCGTGGCCTGGCATGCCGACACGAGCTTGGAAGGCTCCCTACCCGCGAGCGGGGGCGTCGCCGCTGCAGCTCGGTGCGGGACGCCGTTGCGCTCGGTCAGCGCTCCGGCGGGGGCAGGGCCCGCCGCCCTGCCCCCGCCGGGATGCGCACGCAGCCTTTCAGGCGACCTAGAGGAACGACCGCACCCAGGTGAGGACCGAGGTGATGTCGACCCGGGAGGCGTAGGTGACGCCGGCGCAGTTGATGTTGGTGACGTAGGAGTTGACCGCCAGCACGGTGTCGCCGCGCAGGACCGGGCCACCCGAGTCGCCGAAGCAGGTGCCACCCCCCTGGCCGGGGCTCGCGGTCACCCGGATGAACTCGTCGCTGTGGGTGAACGAGCCGGAGACCAGCCGGGCCGGGGCCTTCAGACGGATGCGCAGGCCCGCCCAGACCGGCGGGCCGCCGCCGCGCAGGCGCTCCTGGACGCCGTAGCCGACCACGGTCACGGCCGCCTTCGTGGACAGCGTGTCGACGTAGCCGGCCGGCGGGAGCTGTGCGTACCGGCTCACCACACTGGTCGGGACCGGCTCGCTGAGCACCACCACGCCGACGTCGCGGAAGGCGAAGCCGGGCAGGCCCGGCTCGCAGGGGCTGGCGCAGTAATCAGGATTGGTGAAGGGCCGGCCGTCGTAGGAGGTCGAGCCACTGAACGGGTACTGGGTGTTGCTCTGGACGTCCTCGGCGAACCAGACCCGGGCGGCGACCGCCCCGTCGGTGCAGTGGCCGGCGGTCAGGAACACGGTGGAGGACAGCAAGCTGCCGCTGCAGCGCCAGGCGGGCTGGGCCACGCCGTTGATGATGGCGTCGAACACGACAAGGCCGACGTAGGGATGCTCGCCCCGGTCGGGTTGGCCGTTGGTGATCGCGGCCGCCTGTGGTGCCGCGAGGCCGACGAGCACCGCGGCGGCGAGGGCGACGAGCAGGAGTCTCCGCATGGTGGGCCCACCCCCTGATCTGCTCCGGCCCGTCCGGACGCGGAGCGATGTGCTTGGGGCCCCCGCCGAGTCTAGGGGCGGGACAGCCGCATGAGAAGAATTCACGCAACAGCGGCAGATCGTTTCATTGCCGCGCAACGCTCCGCGACCGGTCTGCGGCCTCAGCTGCCCGCCGCGCCACGGAGGTCTCCCCGCCCTGGGCGTCATCAGCTCGGTTCCTGTCCTGACCGCCTTGCGCACCCGGAACCGTACTGAATCGCATGGAGCGGGTGACGGGAATCGAACCCGCGTCACGAGCTTGGAAGGCGCGTCCCAAGCCGACGTACGAGGCGAGGTCGTCGCCCGCCCAGCTCGCGGCCCGTCCTCTGGCGCCTCCGTTGACCGTGGGTGACCCTTCCGAACCGATGCTAGGGCACGTCGAAGGCATGGCCGGTGAGACGAACGTGGCCCGGCCTGGCGGCGACGGTTATGAGCTGGCGCGCAGGGCGCGGCCGGTCCAGGGTGACCACCTGGCTCGTTGGCAAGGCTGCGAAGCAGCCGCGGCAGCATCGTGAGCCTGGTGCAGCCGGGGCACGAAGCTCACCGGGCCTCAACGTCTGGTGGGTTCCCTTGGCGCCAGCCCAGGCGCATGCTTCGAGCGTGCAGGCGGTCGTCTCCAACGTCA
>DATLQA010000233.1:0-83851 GCA_035535495.1 Actinomycetota bacterium
CGTCGCCGCGGCGACCCGCTCGCGTGAGGACGGCCGGCCGCACCGATGGCTGACCGCCGTCCGGAGCAGGCCGGCGGCGCGCGGCGGATCGCCGTGGTCACCGGCGCGAACCGCGGCATCGGCCACGAGGTCGCCCGCCAGTCCCACCGGCGGCTTCTTCCGCGACGGCCGCCCCGTGCCCTGGTAGCCGCGGCCGGCACCGGCAGCGTCTTCGTCTGGAGCAGCTCGAGTCCCTGATGGAGGGTCCTGGGAGCTCGTGGTCGTCCCCGAGCTCGACCCTCCTGGGGGTGCAGCAGGCCAGCACCCGTAACGCTCGCGAAGCGGGAAGGGATTACAGACCGGTCTACGATGTCGCCGCTCTTGAACCAGACAGACCGGCGGAAGGGTCAACCTGCGCACCGCTGGGTTGACCGGTCTGCCCCGGGACCGCGTGACGGGGCACGCGGCGGGCAGCTCGAGGAGGAGCGCCATGAAGGCCAGCATCCAGATCGCCAGCTTCGCCTGGCCTGGTGGGGATGCGGCGATCGGGCCGACGCTGGCGCGGATCGGCCGGGCGGCCGACGAAGGCGGCTTCGACACCGTCTGGGTGATGGACCACTTCTTCCAGATCGAAGGGATGCTCGGCACGGTCGAGTCCCCGATGCTCGAGGGCTACTCGGCGCTGTCGTTCCTCGCCGGTGTCACCGAGCGGGTCAGGCTCGGGACGCTGGTCACCGGCGTCGTCTACCGGCTCCCCGGCTACCTGGCCAAGACCGTGACCGCGCTGGACGTGCTCTCCGGCGGGCGCGCCTGGCTCGGGATCGGCGCCGCCTGGTACCGGCGCGAGGCCGAGGGCCTCGGCTTCCCGTTCCCGCCGCTCGGGACCCGGTTCGAGCAGCTCGAGGAGACGCTGCGGATCCTCCTGAAGATGTGGAGCGGCGACCGTTCGCCATTCGAGGGCAACCAGTTCCGGCTCGCCGAACCGATCAACAGCCCCCAGGTGGTCTCCAAGCCGCATCCCCCGATCCTGGTCGGCGGCGGTGGCGAGCAGCGGACCCTCCGACTGGTCGCCCGCTACGCCGATGCCTGCAACCTGCAGGCCTACATCGGGCCGGCGGCCATCAGGCGCAAGTTCGACGCGCTGCGGCGGCACTGCCAGGAGCAGGCGCGCGACTACGACGACATCTCCAAGACGGTGGCCGGGGTCATCTACACCGGCCAGCCGGCCAGCGAGGTGGTGGAGCAGTGCCGCGGCCTGGCGGCGATCGGGGCCGACCACGTGATCTTCAACGTGGCCGACGACCACGAGATCACCCCGCTGGAGACCCTCAGCCGCGAGGTGCTCCCGGCCCTGGCCGGCCTCTGACCTCAGTCGGCCGGCTCGGTGCGGTCCTGCATCTCCCAGGCGTGGTCGAGCACGTGCCAGGCGACGCGGCGCGCCGCGTAGCGGGGCAGCCAGCCCTTCGGGACCAGCGGCGTCCCCTTGGACGGCGCGGCGAGGACCGCGGCGATCTCGTCGCGCAGGGCGGCGATCGCGTCCTGGTCGTCGATCGCCGGCTGGCGGTGCTTGATGCCGAGCTTGCGGGCGTACGCCGCTTCGGCGCCGAGCACGTGCCCGATCATCTTGTCCCGGTCGCGGCCGCCGCCCCTTGGGCCCTTGCGGAGCTGCTCCGGCGTGTCAGCCGCGATCCGGTCGAACACCGCCCACGACGCCCGCACCAGCGCGGTGATCCGCTCCGCCTCGGCGCCCCGCAGCGGCTTGGCGTCGCTGGCGGCCGCCTCCCCGGGCGCGCCGAAGTCGGTGGTCGCGCTCCCTGGTAGCTGCTCGACGACCCGCAGGAGGTCGCCTGCCGCTTTGGGGAAGGCGATGCGCGCCTGCTTGGCGACCTCCGCGTAGCGGGGGACGTACTCCGCCAGCGCCTCGAGCGCGAGCTGCTCGGTCTTGCCAGAGCGGCACCAGCCCGGCCAGTCGAGCGCGCAGGCGAACACGCGCTTCTTTCCCATTTCGAGATAGACCGACGTCGGCTCGGTCCCGCCTGTCTTGGAGGCCATGGCCAGGATCTTCGCACGCGGCCGCGTCGCGTTGCGCCAACTTGACCGAACTTTGTTCACGCGGCCTGCTCGCGCCGCTCAGGCGAGGGCACGGGTGAGCGCGGCGCCGACGGCGGCGACCACGACCACCACCAGGATGGGGGCGCGCAGCGCGATCGCCACCCCGGCCAGGCCCAGGCCGACGAGTCGGGCGTCGATCACGAGCCGGCCCTCACGCTCGAGCACGGCGGTGGCCACCAGGGCGGCGAGCAGGGCGGGGGCGAGATGGTCCAGCGGGCCCTGGAGCCAGCCAGGCAGCGGCCGGTCGCCGAGCACGACCGGCCCGGCTCCCTTGATCAGGACGGTGGCCAGGCCGATGGCCAGCACCGCGGTCCAGGCCGCGTTCATCGCCGCCGCACCCCGATCAGGCACGCGAGGCTGGCCGCGATCACCGGCACGCCAGGGCCGGTGACCGGCACCAGCGCCACCGCCAGGCCGGCGCCGACCAGCGCGGCGGCGAGGTGGGAGCGCGTGCGGAGCTGGGGCACGACCAGGGCGAGGAACAAGGCCGGGAAGGCGGCGTCGAGGCCGAGCTGTTCCGGGTCGGCGACCAGGTTGCCGGCGAGCACGCCCACCACCGTCCCGGCAACCCAGGTGCCCCAGAGCGCGAGGCCGGCCCCGAGCAGCAGCTGCCGGTCGACGCCGTGCTCGCGCCTGGCGATCGCCCACGACTCGTCGACCACCAGCTGGGCCTCGGCCAGCCGGCGCCAGCGCGAGCCGAGCAGCACCGGCGCGACCGACAGCCCGATCGGCCCGTAGCGGAGGTTGAGCAGCACGGCGGCGGCCACCGCCGCCGCGAGCCCGCCGCCGGCACCGAGGATGGAGGCCGCCGCGAACTGCGCCGAGCCGGCGAAGGTGGTGGCCGACATGGCCACCGCGGCAAGCCGGTCCATACCCGCCGCCCGGGCCAGGACCCCGAACGACATGCCGAACGCGGCCACCGCGATGGTGAGTGGAGCGGCAGCGCGGGCGCCATCCAGGTAGCGGTGTCGCTTCGGCGCCGGCTCCGTGGTCACAGGCCTCCTGCCCTCACGCTCCATCTCGTCACCAGTGTTCGGGGTTCACTGGTGTTCTTCTATCGTAGCGCATGTGACTGAAACGGCCACGGCCGGTGTCTCCCAACGCCTTCGCCGGAGCGCTGCGATCGCCATGGGAGCCACCCGCCGCGCGGCTCGGCCTCCAGGACGCCGCGCGTACAATCCGGCTCCGGGTGCGCGGCACCCCTCGACGCACCCGCCGCCTGCACGAGGACGACGAGACCCATGCCAGCAGAGCCCCCGTCCGGCCGTGTCCGCGACGGCGGCGACGCCGCGCCGCCGACGCCCAGGCGGGAGCCGGCCGCGCGGCACGCCACCCACACCGGGGTGGTGGCGGGCCTCGGTGACAGGGAGCCTCGGCCACACCAGGGGCGGCGGGGGCACCTCCTGGCGGGCGTGCTGCTCGCCGTGGCCGTGCTCGGCCTGCTGGCCCCGTTCGCGCAGGCCGACCCTCCGGCCGGGCTGACCGGCAGCAACGCCCCGTTCACGGACGAGGGGTTCAACCTCGGCAACGCCCGCAACCGCGAGCTGTTCGGCCGCTTCGGGGCCGACGACGTCGACCGCAGCCTCACCAACGGCGTCTACAGCGCGCTCGCCGCCGCCGTGTTCCGAGTCACCGGCGCCCGCCTGGCGGCCGGGCGCGCCATCTCCATGGCCTGCCTGGCCGGTGCCGTGCTGCTGCTCGCCGTGGGGCTGGCGGAACCGTTCGGCCGCCGCGCCGCGCTGCTCGCCGCGGCCGCCCTCGGTGGCGCCGACCTGGCGCTCGAGCACGGCCGCCTGGCGTTCGTCGAGCCGCTGGTGGTGGTCCTGCTCACCGGCGCGTTCGTGGTCGCCTGCGCGGTCAGGCGGCGGCCGTCACCGGCCCTGGCGGCGCTCGTCGGCCTGTTGGTGGCCGCGGCCGTGTCGGTCAAGGCGACCGCCCTGCTGCCCGGACTGGTCCTGCTCGGCGGCCCGCTGGTGACGGCGGTGGCCGGCAGGGACCGTGCTCGCGTCGCCGCCGGGCTGGCGGCGCTGGGCGCGGCGGTGGCCGCCGCGCTGGTCTGGCTCGCGGCCGTCGCCCTGCCGAACCTCGACCGGCTCCGGACCGCACTCCGCGTCTGGCCGGAGGTCAGCTATCCGGATTCGCCGGCCGCGCTGGCCAGCCGGCTCGGCGACTACCTGGCCGACTCCGACCAGGCCATCGCCCGCTCGGCCCCGCTGCTGGTGGCGGCGGGCATCGGACTCGCCGCCGCGCTCGCGGGGTGGAGCACGCTCGCCCCCCGGCAGCGCGAGGCGCTGCTCCTGGCGGCGGGCTGGGGGCTCGGCCTGTGGGCGGCGATCGCGGTGGGGGACTACGCCCCCAACCGTTACGTCGTCCCCGCCCTGCCCGGGCTGGCGGTCCTGGCCGGCTTCGGACTCGACGCCATCGCCGGCCTGGCCGGCCGCGCCACGGCGCTCAAGCCGGCGGTGGTGGCCGCGGTGCTCGGCGTGGCTGTTGCCGCGCCGGGGATCGGACGCTTCCTCGCCGCCGCGGACCCGGGGCCCGGCCAGCGCGTCGCCGCCGAGCAGACCCTGGCCGCGCGGGTCGGCGACGGCGTCGTCTACGGCGCCTACGCGCCGACCCTGCTGTTCGACACCAGGGCCAGGACGGTCGCGCCGTGGCCGCCCGCCCACGCCAACACCGACGACCCGGTGGGGCGCTTCGGCGTCACCCACGTCCTGGTCGCCGAGCGGGGCGACCCGACCGGCGAGGTGCCGGCGTTCCGCGACCGCGCCGGTATGACGCGGGTGGCCGAGGTGACCTGGGCCGGCCAGGAGCTGGAGCTGTACCGGATCCGGACCGCCGGCTGATGCGCCAACCGTCCGAGGCCGACCTCGACCCGGTGGTGGAAGACCTCCGCCAGGCATGGGGGATCGACTTCGATCGCGCCGCCGCGGTCGTGCGCGCGCTGACCGCCGGTCCCTGGCACTCCATCGACGACCTGGTGCGGGCGCACGGCGTCTCCCACCGCGGCGTCTCGGCGCTGCTACGCCGCCTCGGGCCCTGGCTCGAGCACGACCAGGGCCGGCTGCGAGCCAGGCCCGACGCCCGCGCCGCGCTGCGGACCGCCGTCGGCCCGGCCCGGGCCGGACTCGCGCCCGACCCGGCCTCAGCCGCCGCCGCGGCTGAGCCGGAGGCGCTGGGGGCCATGACCGCCATCATGGCCGGGCGGCCGGAGCCGAGCCGCCACCTCGACCACGTCTCCGCCACCCCGCTGACCGCGATGAAGCGGGCCCGCTGGCTTTCCGCCAGCTACCAGCTGGACCGCGCCGCCGTGCTCTGCCTCGGCGACCGCGACCTGACCGCGCTCGCCCTCCTGCTGCTCCAGCCCGGCCTGGACGTCACCGTCCTCGACGTGGACGAGCGCCTGCTCGCCTACACCGGCCGGGTCGCGCGCGAGCGGGGCTGGTCGCTGCGGCCAGTCTTCGCCGACCTCCGCGTCGAGCTGCCGAGGAGCCTGGCCGACCGCTTCGACCTGGTGTTCACCGACCCGCCGTACACCCCGGCCGGGATCCGCCTGTTCCTCGAGCGCGGACTGGCGAGCCTCCGCCAGGGCGACTTCGGCAGGCTGCTGTTCTGCTACGGCTTCGGCGAGCAGCACCCGGCGCTCGGCCTCAAGGTCCAGGCGGTGTTGCACGACCTCCGCCTGGTGGCCGAGGCGGTCCTGCCCGGCTTCAACCGCTACCTCGGCGCCGAGGCGATCGGGGCGGCCAGCGCGCTCTACGTCTGCCGCCCGACCCGGCGCAGCCGCCCGGCGGCCGCCAGCGAAGGAGCGGCCGGGCTGCGCATCTACACGCAGGGCCGGAGCGCCGAGGAGGCCCGGCCCGCCGAGCTTCCGGCCGCCATCCTGGCAACCGTGCGGTCGGCGCTGGCGGACGCCGGCCCGGCCCCGTCCACCCTGGTCGGCGACGGCTTTCAGGGTCTCGACGACCTGCCGGGGCCGCCACCCGCCCGGATGCAACTCGGCGCGTTCCTCAGCGGCCTGCACGCGCCGGCCGGCGGGTCGTCGAGCACCGGGCCGGTGGCCGTCAACCTCCACCCGGATCTCGGGCCCTACCTGCTCCGCCTGCTGCTGGTCGCCCCGGGCCCGCACCTCGTGCTGGTCGCCGGCGACCAGGCCGTACGCGCCAGCGGCCTGCTCGACCCGGACAGCGGGTCCACCCGCCTTGCCGGCACCGCCTGGCGGCTGCGGGTGCTCGCCCGGCGCGGCGGCCACCCCACCGTGCTCGCCGCCGACCGCGTCGAGGCTCCGGAGGAGCCGGTCGGGCAGGTGCTCCGCTACCTGCTCGACCACCGCCTGGCCACCCTGGAGAGCGCCTGGCGTGAGGGCCTGATCGCGACGCTGGCCCGTCGCGGCCAGCGGGTGACCAAGAACCAGGCGAGGCGGGCCATCCACGCCAGCCCGCTCGGCCGCTGGCACGGGCCGAGCTACCTGCCGGAGCTGCCCGCCGACGCGCTCGCCGAGCTGCCCGCGGCGGTTGCCCGGACGCTGGCCGCGCTCGGCGCCGACCCGGAAGCCTGATGCGTCCGGCGGTGCGGCGCCCAGCCCGCTCGCCCATACCGGTCCGGCGCAACTCGAATCCACACAGCGCCTGACCGGTATAGTCCACTCGCGCGCCGTCGCGGTGCGGCGGCGTCCCGTCCGAGCACGCCCCTGAGCGCACGGCAGGACCGGCATGAAAGACGACGTTCACCCGCGGGTCATCGTGGTCATGCCCGCCTACAACGCGGCGCAGACCCTGGTGCGGACCTACGGCGACATCCCCGCCGGCGTGGTCGACCACGTCATCCTGGTGGACGACGTGTCCAGGGACGACACCGTCTCGATCGCCAAGCTGCTCAACATCCAGGTGGTCGTGCACCGGCAGAACACCGGCTACGGGGGCAACCAGAAGACCTGCTACGACACCGCGCTGGCCGAGGACGCCGAAGTGGTGGTCATGCTCCACCCCGACTACCAGTACGACGCCACCCGCATCCCCGACCTGATCGCGCCGATCCTGGCCGGCGAGGCCGACATGATGCTCGGCAGCCGGTTCCTCGGCGACCCGCTGGCCGGCGGGATGCCGCGCTGGAAGTACGTTGCCAACCGCTTCCTCACCGAGGCACAGAACCGCGTCTACGGCCTGCACATCTCCGAGTACCACACCGGCTTCCGCGCCTACTCGCGCGAGCTGCTCGAGGCGATCGACTACCACGCCAACTCCGACGACTTCGTGTTCGACCAGGAGCTGGTCGGCCAGGTGGTCAGGGCGGGCTTCCGCATCGGCGAGATCCCGGTGCCGACCCGCTATTTCGCCGAGGCCAGCTCGGTCAACTTCCGCCGCTCGGTGGTCTACGGCCTGGCCACCCTCCGGACCCTGGCCGCCCACCGCCGCAGGCTCGGGGAGCATCCCGCCTCGGGCACCTCGGAGCGCTCGCCCGCCAGCCCGTAGCGCCGGCCCCGCGGTGGTGGCGGCCGCCGGCTAGGCCGACCCGTCGGGGACCCGGGCGACGCAGAGGACCGACTGGCCGAAGCGCGGCTGCATGCGGCGTTCGAGGACCTGCTGGGCCGGGATCACCAGGCGGTCGTAGAGCCGGACGAGCGCCGGGGTGGGGCGGCCCTGGCCGCCCACCCGGACGGCGGCCCACCAGGCCAGCCCGCCGAGGAAGTTGACCGGGCGGACCACCTCGGGCACCAGCCCCGCCGCCTCGACCGTCTGGCGGAGGCTCTCGGGGGTGTAGCGGCGCACGTGGCCGAGCGCCTCGTCGAAGTGGCCGGCGAGCCGCGGGTAGCCGGGGACCAGCAGGAGCAGCCTGCCGCCTGGCACCACCACCTCGGCCATGCCCCGCAACGCGGCGGCGTCGTCGGGCAGGCGCTCGAGCACGTTGATGGCGACCACGGTGTCGACCGGCGGTGCGACCTTGAGGTTGGCCGGGTCGCCGGCGACGACCTCGACGCCTGGCATGCCCGCGAAGCGCTCCTCGAGCGCCCGCAGGCAGACCGGGTCGGAGTCGGAGACGACCAGCCGCTCGCGGTCGACCAGCTGGGCGGAGAGGTCGCCCAGGCCGGCGCCGACCTCGAGCACCTGCCGGTCCAGGTAGGGAGCGAGCTGGCTGAACAGGTAGCGCCGGTAGCGTCGCGCGGCGCTGAGGTCCTCCAGGCCGAGGGTGTGGATGGTGGCGCCGCCGTCGAGGCTGCGGACCGCCCCCGGGCTGTCCGGGGCGCGCCGCGCGGCGGGGCCGAGCTCGCGCGGGGCCGGGCGGAAGCGGTACCGCAGCACCGCTCCGACGGCCAGGAAGCCGTCCTTGAAGTGGATCTTCTTGCCCTCGGCGTAGGTGCGCGCCCGGTAGCTGATCGGCACCTCGAAGATGACCAGGCCCTTGCGGAGGAAGTGACTGGTCAGCTCCATCTCCACCGTGAACGACCTGGCGGTCAGGCGCAGGCCGGAGAAGGCGTTGCGGGTGAACACCTTGTAGCCGGTGTAGACGTCGCTGAGGTAGCGGTTGAAGGCCACGTTGACCATCAGGTTGAGCAGCCGGTTGGCGACCCGGTGGCTGTAGTACAGGCCGGCGGCCGAACCCTTGAACCGGCTGCCGTACACCACCTCGAACTCGCCGTCGAGGATCGGTCGGACCAGCGCCGGCAGGTCGGCCGGATGGTACTCGAGGTCGGCGTCCTGGATGCAGAGGACGTCACCGGTGGCGGCCTCCAGTCCGGTCTTGACCGCCGCGCCCTTGCCGCGGTTGCGCTGGTGGACGATCAGGCGCACGTCCTCGCGCGGTGGCGGGTCGAGCAGGCTGCGGGAGGCGTCGGTGGAGCCGTCGTCGACGAAGATCAGCTCGGTCTCCACGCCGAGGGCGGCGAAGTCGACCGCCAGCAGCCGCTCGATCACCGTGGGCAGGGTGCGCAACTCGTTGTAGAACGGCACCACGACGGAGAGCTTCACGGCTGGGACCTCAGCTTCCTGCGAGGCGACGACAGGGGCGGGGGCACGAACATACCATCGCGTGCGCGACGCGATCCGCAATCCGGCGCAGAACGGTATGCTGCCCCGCAGCATGCGGCTCACCCAGTTGGCGCCAACCCCCGCGGCGCCGTCGGCCACGGTTGACGAACGTCCCCGCGCCCTGACCGGCCCCGCCCGACGGCAGCGCTTGGCGCCGCCTGTGCTGGCCGTGGTGGTCCTGCTGGCCGAGGCGGTGGTGCTGCTCAACTTCCTGTGGCAGCAGGTCAGCCGGCCGTTCTGGTACGACGAGCAGTGGCGCGCCTGGCATTTCTCCCTGGTCGGGACGGACTTCTCCGCGCAGCTCCGCGACGCCAACTCCCCGCTGGCCGCCGGCTGGGTGGCGCTCGAGAAGCTCTCCATCGGGATGCTCGGCAACACCGAGGTCCCGCTCCGCCTGCCGGGGGTGCTCGCCTTTATCGCCCTCGGCCCGGTCACCTACATCCTGTCCCGCCGGTTCCTCGGCGTGGGCGCGAGCTTCCTGATCGCCGCGGCCACGCTGGCCAACTCGGGCATGCTCACCTACGGCCTGCAGCTCAAGCCGTTCACGCTCGAGGCGCTCAGCGCCGAGCTGGCCGTGCTGCTCTGGTTCGAGGCCGACAAGTCCGACGCACGGATGGGCGAGCGGCTCATCTGCTACGCCGGCATCGGCCTGTGCGCGGTGTTCGGCACCGCCGCCGCCTTCGTGGTCGGCCCCCTGCTCCTGGTGGACCTGATCCGCTACGCCCGCGGCGGCAGCCTCGGCCGCTTGGTCCCCTCCTTCCTGGCTGGCGGGATCACCCTCACCCACCTGCTCGGCTTCGTGCTGGTGCAGACCCGCCAGAGCCAGGAGAGCCCCTTCTGGAACGATTACTTCACGCCCGGCGGCGCGTTCGGCGACAAGGTCGGCTTCGTCCTGCACGGTCTCGGCAGCTACGTGCCAGGGATGCTGCTCGGCGAGGTCGCCGCCGGGCACCCCGAGATCACCGACGCGCTCGCGTTCGGCCCGACCGCCACCGGCATGCTGGTCCCCTTCCTGGTGGTGGGGCTGGCGCTCGGCGTGATCGCGGCGCTGCGCTCGCGGTCCGGCAAGGTGCTGCTGAGCGTGATCCTGCTCGCCCTGGTCGCGCAGCTGGTGGCCGCGTCCCTGCGGCTGTGGCCGTTCGGCTTCGCCCGCACCAACCTCTACCTGGTGCCGTTCGGCTACCTGCTGGTCGGGATCGGCGTGGCCCGGACCGTCGCCGCGGTGCGCCGCCTCTCCCACCGCCAGCGCGAGCTGCGCAGCTGGATGGGCGCGCCGCTGGTCGCCAGGCAGCTGGTCCGCCGGCTGTGGAACCTGTGGCTGGTCGCGCCGCGGTGGCTGCGCCCGCTGCTCGCCCCGGCCAGGGTGCGCTGGCTGCTCAGCCGCTCCTGGCTGCACGTGCCCGCCGTGGCCGTCCTCGGCCTGGTGGCGCTGGTGGCCGTGGCCAACCTGGCCTCGGTCAACCAGGTGAGCCTCCGCCAGGCGGAGCTGGTCGAGCAGCTCAGCCGCCCGGTGCCGTTCGGCGGGGAGCTCAGCCTGCTCGTGCACGACCTGCGCCTGCGCGAGACCCGCGACGACCTGGTGGTCCATCTCAGCCCGATGACGGTCAAGGGCTGGGACTACTACATGCGCTACTACCAGGGGTACGGCTCAGAGGTGCGCTACCCGGCGATCCCGCCGCAGCGGACCAGCCTGCCGTCCAACCCCGCCCACCTCTTCCGCTTCCTCAACACCTGGCCCGGCGCCAGGGACCTGCACGTGGTCATCCAGCAAGGCCAGTCGCAGGAGGAGACGACCGCGATGTTCAAGGTCATCAGGCAGTTCGGCTTCCGGGAGTCGTTCCGCGAGGCGAGCGGGGTCACCTCGGTGATCAACCTGGTGAGGCAGCCGCCAACCGGGCTCGCGCCCAACCAGGGCGCGGCACCGTCGCCGGCGCCGCGGAGTCCGGTCCAGCGGAGTCCGGTCCGGACGACCGGCTGAGGCCGCGGCCGCCGCCCGGCTCCACCATTGGTGGCCGTGTATGCTCCCGGGGTTCGGCAGCCGTCATCCGGGCAGCCGGCCACCCCGAAACGGCCCAGCAGCAGCGGAGGTCGCACGCCGTGCCCCAGGACCCGGCCGTCCCCGAGACGCCAGGCATCGTCATCGGCAACACCACCCCGAAGTACACCGCCAAGAACCCGGCCATCCGGTACCTCACCCAGCGCTGGGTGGACAACCTCGAGAAGGTGTTCGACCGGGTCACCGCCGACCCGCGCGGCGAGCCCAAGGCCGCGCTCGAGGTCGGCTGCGGCGAGGGTGTGATCGCCGACAAGCTGCGGCACCGGTTCAAGGACGTGGTCGCCCTCGACCTGCCCGATGCCGGCCTGCGGGCCTGGTGGCAGCGCTACCCGGGGCCGCACTATCTGCACGCCGACGCGCACCACCTGCCCTTCGAGGACGACCAGTTCGACCTGGTGGTCGCCGTGGAGGTGCTGGAGCACCTGCACGACCCGGTCAAGGGCCTGCGCGAGATGGCCCGGATCTCACGGCGCCACGTGATCTTCTCGGTGCCGCGCGAGCCGATCTTCCGCGGCTGCAACCTGCTCACCGGCCGCTACGTCTCCGACCTCGGCAACACGCCCGGTCACCTGAACCACTGGTCGAAGCGGGGCTTCGCGAAGTTCGTCTCCACCGTCGCCGACGTCCGCGAGATCACCTCGCCGTTCCCCTGGACCACGGTTTGGGCGGTGCTGCCGGACTGACAGGAGATCAGCGGCGGGCGCGGTCGGGTTCGTCGGGGGCGGGTGGGGCCGCCGGTAGGGCCTCGGTGGCCGCCGCTTCGGTTGGCGCGGGGCCGGGCGGCTTGCGGACGCCGATCAGAGCGAGCAGGCCCCAGGCCACGTCGCCGAGGGTGATCAGCAGGCGCGAGACGAGCGCGAGCACGGTGGCTTGGGCGGTCGGCAGGGTCGCGCCGAACAGCAGGATGAAGGCTGCCTCGCGCGGGCCGGCGCCGGCCGGGAGCACGCCGAGCACGAACCCGATCGACCAGGAGGCGGCGAACACCCCGGTCGCTTGCAAGTAGAGGTCGAACGCGTTGGCGCTGCCGAGGTCCAGGGCGAGCGCCCAGGTGTGGACGCCGAACAGGGCCCACATCGGCAGGCACCAGAAGGCGGCGACGGCGATGCCGCGCAGGGTCAGCGGCCGCGGCATGGGCTCCCGCTTGGCCAGGCGCAGTGCCGTCCCGAGACCGCGGTTGAGGATCGCCGGGTGCATCGCCGCCAGGGCCACCGGCAGCACCACCAGCGTCCACCAGTAGCGGCTGAACGCCTGGCCGCCGAGGAACGGCATGGTCACCGCGGCGAGCACCAGCCCGGTGCCGAGCACCAGCAGCATGAACACGCCGGCGGCGGCGCCGGAGGCGCGCTTCGGCACGCGGTACTCGGCGCCCAGCCGGATCTGGGTCAGGATCGGCCAGAGCTTGCCTGGCAGGTACTTGCCGAGCTGGCCGATGAAGAAGATCCGCATACCGCCGGAGACCGGCACGTGCGAGCCGAAGTCGGCCAGCACCGCCTTCCAGCACAGGAAGCTGCACCAGATGGCGCCGAGCACGGCGGCCATCGAGAGCCCGGCGGCGCGCAGCGACAGCCGGCCGGCATAGTCGCGCACGTCGTCCCAGCGCTTGGCGACCGCGTAGACGATGAAGAGCACGAACGCGGCGACCACCAGCAGGTGCAGGACGGTGCGCAGCGGCCGGCGCCGGCGCGGCGTTGGCTCGGTCGTCGGCACGCTCATCGTCCCGGCTCCGCGGTGTCCAGCCTGGCGGGGGAGAGCGGCAGTCCGAAGCGGTCCGCCCAGGCGGTGGCGAGCGCCTCGGGCACCCGGTCGAGCGCGCACGCGACCGTCCGCAGGCGCCCCAGGTCGAGCCCGGCAGGGTCCGCGTCCGCCGCCAGCACCGTCTCGGCCTGCTCGGGCAGCAGGACGGCGACGGCCACCTTCTCGTCCGCCAGCCGCTTCCAGAACGCGCCTGGTTCGAAGCCGGTGCCGACCACCACACCCGCCCCGGCCACGAACGGCGCCACCAGGCCGCCCACCACGCCGTCGGGCCGGTAGGACGGCACCCCGGCGAGCAGCCGGTCGGAGTCGTCCAGGGCCAGGTCGCCGGCTGCCTTCCCGGCGGCCGCCAGCAGCTCGCCCTGGCTGCGGGCCGAGCCGCCGGTCAGCAGCGCCTCGCCGTCCAGCCCGCCGGCCGCGTCGAACAGGTCGCCCATGCTCGGGACGACGCCGGCGAAGTCCAGCGCGGTCGCCGGGTCGGCGCCGGTGCGGCCGAGCAGGCCGCGGCCGACGGCCACCAGTGCCGGCCGGCCGTGCTCGTGGTGGAGGGCGGCGGCCAGGGCGGCCAGCCGTTCCTCCGCCACGAAGGCGACGGCGCATCCGGCCGCGCGGAGCGCGTCGGCGCCGCGTCCGGCGGATGCGGCGGGGTCGAGCGGCACCAGGGACACCCCAGCCCGCCAGCAGGCGAAGGAAATCGCCACCGCCCGCCAGTGGTTGCCTACCAGGACGGCGACGCGCGCGCCCTCGGCGGCGTCAAGCTCCTCGACCAGGAGGTTCGCGATCTTGGCGGTCCAGTTCTCGAACGTCCGGTATGACAGCTCGACCCGTTCGGCGCGGTCGTCGTCATAGTGCGTGAGGAAGGGCTTGTCGCCGTACCGTCCCGCCTGCCGTTCGATCAGCGCTCCGATGCCGGTGACCTGGGGGATGCGGGGCCGGCCGGTCGCCGGGGACGCGGCCGCCGGCGGGTCGTCGGGGAGCTCGTCGGCCTGCACGATCGCTGAACACCTACCCTGCGCGTACGTGGTCACAAAGGTTTCCGAGGGAGGTTCAGAGGCTATCTCCACTCTGTCTCGCCAACGTATCGGTCCTGTCCGGTTCGAAAACGAATCCAGGCGAGCATGCTACGCTCAGACCCTGGTCCAGAATCCCATGCGCGGCGGGTGCCGTACTTCCATGTCGCTGTCCCATCTCGGGAGCTCGAGCTGGTGAACGACCGCAGGACGTCCACGTTGCGACCCCGCCGGGCTGCCCCGGTGCGCGAGGACCTGCTTCCAGCACCCGACGAGGACGTGTGGGGGATCCGCCAGCCGCCCTCGCACCCGCCCGAGGTCAACTGGTCGCCACGCCGTGACCGCTACCGCCGGCGTCGCCGGATCCTCAAGTGGACCGCCCTGGTCCTGGTCGTCGCCCTCCTCGTGGCCGGTGCCGTGTTCGCGTACGGCCTGCGCTACACCAACCAGCTGCTCGACAAGGGACGCACCGAGGTCGGCGGGCTGACCCAGGCCGGCGCCGGGCAGCCCTTCAACGTCCTGCTGGTCGGCTCGGACTCACGCGAAGGCCTGTCCGAGGCGGAAACAAAACGCCTGGCCGTCGGCGAGGCGGGCGGGCGGCGCACCGACACCATCATCGTCCTGCACGTCAGCCCGCGGAACCGCAAGGCCGCGATGATCTCGATCCCGCGCGACCTGAAGGTGACCATCAACGGCCGCACGGCCAAGGTCAACTCCGCCTTCGCCGGCGGCCCCGAGCTCATGGTGCGCACCGTCCAGCAGGTCACCGGTCTGCCGATCCACCATTACGTGGAGATCAACTTCGCGGCGTTCGCCAAGGTGGTCGACGCGGTCGGCGGCGTGCGCGTCTGCAACCCGACCAACAAGGACTGGGACGACCGCTTCGCCAACCTGCACCTGCCCGCCAACACCTGCAGGATCGCCAGCGGGGCGGGGGCACTGTCGTACGTGCGCGCCCGCCACATCGACAGCGACTTCGGCCGGATCGGCCGGCAGCAGGCGTTCATCCGCGCGCTGATGGCCAAGATCGCCAACAAGGGCAACCTCATCAACGTCCCCAAGATCCTCAGCATCGCCAACATCGTCTCGGGCAACGTCACCACCGACCAGAACTTCAGCGTCGGCACCGCCCTGAAGGTCGCCAAGCGCATGGGCTCGCTCTCCTCCAAGGAAGTCGACATGCGCATCTACCCGAGCTACCCGGAGGGCATCTCGTTCGTGGAGGCCGCGCCGGAGGCGCCGATCCTCATGAAGGCGCTCCGCGAGGACGCGCCCGTCCTGCCGCCGGTCGGCCTGGCCGACCAGAAGGGCCCGACCCTTCGCGGCACCAGGCTGTGGGTGCTGAACGGCAGCGGCACGCCAGGGGCGGCGCGGCGAGCCAAGGAGGGCCTCGAGGCCTACGGGCTGAACGTGGTCAAATGGGACAACGCCCAGTCGCCGACCGGCAACGCCTCCTACCTGTTCTACCCGACCAAGCGGGCCAAGGAAGCCCAGCTCCTCGGTGCCCTGCTGGGTCCCCAGGTCCGGGTGGTGCTGGCCCCGTCGGCGTCGACCGCGGCGGTCAAGGGCGTCCTGGTGCTCACCGTGGGCTCCAACTTCCAGCCGGTGGGCCCGCCAGGGTTCGTGCCGAGCACGCCGACCACCGCCCCGTGAAGGCGCTGGTCCTGGCCGGCGGCTCTGGCACCCGCCTCCGCCCGATCACCCACACCAACGCCAAGCAGCTGGTCCCGGTCGGCAACAAGCCGATCCTGCACTTCGTGCTGGAGTCGCTGGTCGCCGCCGGCGTCGTCGACGTCGGCATGATCGTCGGCGACACCGCCGCGGAGATCCAGGCCAGCGTGGGCGACGGCTCCGAATGGGGCGCGGCGGTCACCTACATCCGCCAGGAGGCGCCGCTCGGCCTCGCCCACGCGGTGCGGACCGCCGAGCGCTACCTCGGCGACGACGACTTCGTCATGTACCTCGGCGACAACCTGATCCTCGACGGCATCACGCCGCTGGTCGAGGAGTTCCGCGCCGAGCGGCCGAACTCGCAGATCCTGCTCACCCGGGTGCCCGAACCCGAGCGCTTCGGCGTGGCCGAGCTGGGTCCCGACGGCCGGGTGGTCCGCCTGGTCGAGAAGCCCAAGCAACCGAAGTCGGATCTGGCCCTGGTCGGCGTCTACATGTTCGACCACCACGTCCACGAGGCCACCAGGGCGATCAAGCCGTCCGACCGCGGCGAGCTCGAGATCACCGACGCCATCCAGTGGCTGGTGGACAGCGGCTACGACGTCCGGCCGCATCTGATCACCGGCTGGTGGAAGGACACCGGCCGGCTCGAGGACCTGCTGGACGCCAACCGCCAGGTGCTCGACGAGCTGGTCCCCGCCAACCACGGTTCGATCGACGCGGAGTCCCGCATCGAGGGCAAGGTGGTGATCCAGGCCGGCGCGGTGATCGAGCGGTCGACCATCCGCGGGCCGGCGATCATCGGCGAGCGGACCCGCATCGTCGACTCGTACGTGGGGCCGTTCACGTCGATCTACTTCGACTGCCTGATCGACGCGGCCGAGATCGAGAACTCGGTGGTGCTCGAGCAGTCGGTCATCAGAGACCTGCGCCGCATCGAGTCGAGCCTGATCGGCAAGAACGTCGAGGTGGGCCGGTCGGAGGAGCGCCCGCGGGCCTACCGGCTGATGCTCGGCGACCACTCCCGCGTCGGCGTCGTCCCCGAGTAGCGGACGCCGGCGGCGCTGCTCCTGGCTGACATGGTGCTGCCCGGCCGCCTTGGTGACCGGAGGGCGGCCGGGCAGGAGTTGGCCGAGGCTGGCCGGCTAGGGCGTGGCCTTCGCCGACTCGCGGCGACCGAGCCACAGGGCGGTGCCGCCGGCGAGCAGCAGGCCGACGGCGAACGCCAGCTCCCAGCCGATGCTGTCGCTGCCGGTCATCGGCAGCGACCCGCAGTTGGTGGCGGCCGTGTCCTTGGCCTGCATGGTCAGGGTCTCGCCCTTCTTGGTCCAGATGCTCACGTCCACCGTGCGGACACTGCGCAGGTTGGCGTGGACCACCGACGAGACCATGCCGCCGGTGTCGGACTTGACCGACATCGGCTTGCCGCTGGTGTTGAGCACCTTGCCGTTGGAGAGGTCACGGGCCAGCAGGAGGAGCTGGGAGCTGGCCGGCATGCCCTCGGCCACCACCGCGACGCTGCCGCAGCTGGTGTTGGAGACGCGCAAGTCCTTGGGTGCGGCCGCGGCGGGCAGGGCGAAGGTCAGCAGCAGTCCGACTGCGAGAACAAGGATCGACCGCCCCGCGGGCAGGACGACCCCGGTCCGGCGGGCGACTCGCTTCCGTGGTATCGGCTTCATCGTGGTGGCGGTACGTCGCATCAGGGGCTCCTCCCCGTCCGTCGACAGGCTCGGGCGTTGGCGCCGTAGTCCTGGATCGACTTGGACAGCCGCTCGTCGCGGATCTTGGCCACCAGGTACGAGATGACCGCGTCGGCATCGTCCATTGCTTGCGTGCAGGCAGCCGGGGGCGGCGCGTCACGGATCTGCACCACCGGCTGCGGGGCGGCAGGCGGGCTCACCTGCTGCGGCTCGTTGGACCCGATGGCCATGCCGATGCCGATGCCGGCGAGCAGCAGCACCAGCCCGGCGGCGACGTTGACCAGCAACCGGCGGCGCCGGCCGCGTGACCGCTTGGCCTCCTCGGTCTCCAGCCACTGCTGCAGCGCGACCGCCTTGGCCATCGCCACACCGGCCTGGACCTGGAGCGGGGGCGGTAGCCCAGCGGCGCGCTCCTGGGTCGACGGTCCGCTGGTCGCGGCGGCGACCAGCTCCTTGTCGCCCGCTGGCAGGGGCTCCCCGGCCTGGGCGACCCAGGCGGCGGCCAGGTCGTCGTCCTCCTGGGACGGCTCCCAGTCCTCGGTGTGGCGCTCGACCGGCTCCGCCTCCGCCGCCGCGGCCACGGCCGGCTCCTCGTCCTCGGCAGCCTCGGCGGGTGGCTCCTCGTCGGCGGCGGCCTCCACCTCGTCCGCCTCGTCCTGGGCGGCCTCGTCCTCGGCGTCGAGTTGCTCGGCCGCCTCGACCTCGTCGTCCTGGGTGCTGACCGCGACGAACTCCTGGGTCTCCGCCTCCTCGTCCTCGGCGGCCTCGGCGGCGAACGATTCCTCGTCCTCGGCGGCCTCGGCGACCAGCAGCTCCTCGTCCTCGTCCTCGAAGGTCTCCTCGTGCTCGGCCGCCTCGACGGCGACCGGCTCCTCGGCTTCGGCGCCGAACGCTTCGTCCTCCTCCACGGCCAGCGCCTCGGCCGCGGCATCCTCGTCCTCGTCCTCGGCGACGAGCTCCTCGTCGGCGTCCTCGTCCTCGGCGACGAGTGCCTCCTCGGCCGCAACCTCGGCGTCCTCGTCGTCCTCGGCGACCAGTGCGGCCTGGTCCTCGACGTGGTTGTTGTGGAGGTCGGCGTCGGCCTCCGCCTCGAACGGCCCGCCGAACCTCCCGGCCTCGGCCGTCGGGGCCTGCTCGGCGGCCGGCGGGGTGGCCGGGTCGGCGAGGTCGGGGAAGGCCGGTGCCTGCTGGCGGTTCCAGCGGAACAGGCGGCGGTACCTGGCGGCGCGCTCGGCCACCGACGTCTCCTCCGGCTCCTGCACGCCGGCGATCAGGTCGGCGACCTGGAAGGGGCGGACGAGGAAGCGCCGCTTCGCGTCCGGAGGCCAGTCGTTCGTGTCCCTGGCGTTGTCGACCGGCACCACCACGCGGCCCTCGTACCGCTGGCGGAGTTCCTCGTAGGCGTCACGCCGGGTGTCGGCGGGGAGATCGAGCACCACCGCGTCGATCGCCGCCGCGGAAGCATTTGGCACCTCGGCCGCGGAGCCGAGCAGGGTGAGACCCTCGGGCGTGGGGAGCGCCATGGTCAAGATCGCGCCAAGCCGATGGTCGCGCGAAATCAGCACCACGTTCACGGCCGTCCCCCCTCAGTGCACACGGCCTGGAAATCTTCCACGTCGCGCTCGTCCGGCGCGGTCATGGTCGCTCTGATTCCGACCGGCCGAAACACATGCTGACCGGCTGAATTTGTATGCCCAGGTGGTAGGCGTGTCAACCAATACCTGCCGTACCGCTGCTCAGCCGTTTGGTTTTGCGGACTCGAATCGGGATCGCGAATCACACTGCTCTGCAATTGCGTAACTATTCCCGCTTCCATCTCGCTCGGATTGAAGTCCTCGATCCTGTCAAACAGCATTACAAGCACGTGGAAGCCGGGTACACAGCCCGTCCCGGGTCGGCTCAGGGGCCGGCCCGAGGAGTGAAACGGTCGCTCGTATTGCTTCGGCCGCCCGGCTCTAGGACCCTGCGCACACCTTCACGGCGGGAGGGTGAGCAAATGACCGACACAGGGTCGGTGACCGCGTAGCGGGAGGTCCGGGGAAAGGGCTCGGCGTGGTGCTCGGCTCGACCGCCTACAAGCTGCTGCACCGCTCGACCGTCCCGGTCCTGGTGGTGCCCGCCAAGCCCGGCTGAGCCGGCCACGACCAGGCGTGCACGCTCGCCGCCCGTGTGCCGGTGGCGGCGAGCAGGTGCACGTGACCGGGGTCGAACGCCGTTGTCGAGCCGGCGCGGAAGGTGGTGCGCCGGCAGGTCGTCCAGATGGTGGCGTCGAGGCAGTCCTCGACCAGCACGCCGTCGAGCACGGTCAGCGCCACCGCGGCGCCGTGGTGGTCGTGCGCGCGGGTCGCCGCGCCCGGCGCCCACTCGACCAGCCACAGCTCCGCCGTCGCGTTCCAGGCGAGGCGGGTGCGGCGGGCCCCCTCGGGCGTGGCGCCCAGCAGTGGCCGCCAGCGCGGTGCGCTCGCGGCCAGCAGCCTGGTCGCCTCCGCCAGCCGGCCATGGCCGGGACGCGTCCAGGTGGCCGACACGGCGGCGAGGGCGCCGGCGAGGCCGGCGTCGGTGCCGGTGAGCACCTGGTGCACTTCGAGGTCGGGCAGGAGGGTGGGGTTCAAGGATGATCCTCCGGTGGTGACAGGTGAGGCTCGGCGCGACCCCGGCCGCCGCCAACGGCGGCGCGCCGCAGGGTTCGGGCGCGCTACCGCGGAGCGGGAGCGGTCAACGCCGCGTGGGGCGGGGTCCCTGGAGGATGGGCCCGAGCGGTTCCGGCAGGCTCAGGCGAGCCGCGCGGGACGCTGGGCCCCCGGACACGAGCACCACGGCGCCAGCCCGGTCGTGCGGGCGGCGCGCTGGCGCGAGGCGTTGTCCCGGAGGTCCATCGGGGGGAGCATCCGCGGTGGGTCGCCTACCTGTCAAGCTCGCTCGCGCCATCTGGCCGGCGTGGCCACACGGCGCTGCTCGACCGACACCCGTGGGATCGCGCCGGTGCCTCGCGGACGCGCATTCCTGCGCTCAAAGCGGATACGATCCGATCCGGCACCGGAACCGTCGCCCGGGCTGGTGCCTCCCCGTATGCACCCGGGTCGGCACGACGAGAACATCGGGAGCAGGATGATCGACGAGCACGATGCGGAGCGGGACGGAACGGGGGAGCGGCAGGGGGCGGCCGGGGAGCCGGTGTCCAGCGACACCCCGCCCGCGAGCGAGCTCGTGACCGCTGACGAGCTGGACCTGGCGGAGGACGTCGGGCTCGGCGAGGCCGAGCGGGCACTGCTGCGGTGGGCGCTCAGGCAGCGCCAGCGCGCCCCAGGCGAGCCGCTCCTGCCGACCGGGAACGAGCCGCTCCTGCCGACCGAGGAGCCGACGCCCGACCCGGTGCCGCGGCCGACGCCACCGGCCAGGGCGACACCCACTCCGGCCCCTGAGCCGAGGCGCGAGGTGGCGCCGATCCCAGCGCCCCGGTCGAAGCCGGTGCGGCTGTGGCCCGAGCCGACCCCCGAGCCGACGGCGGCCCCGGCGCCGGTGCCAAGGCCCGAGGCGGCTGCCACGAGGGCGGATGACCGGCCCGCCTCTGCGTCGGAGCGGCTCCACAACTCCGCCGAGGAGGCGATCTCCGCCCTGGTCGCCGCGGGTGGCCCGGACCCACGGGACTACGCGAGCCCGCGCCTGGACCGGCGGGCCAAGATGCTGATCGCGGTCGCGCTGGTGGTGCTGTTGGTGGTCTCGGTCGTCGGCGGCTTCGTCGGCTACCGCGTGACCCACCGCGCCGCCGGTGCCGGGCCCGAGGCGGTCGGCAGGCCGGCCGGGATCCACGCCGCGCCGGCCAGGCTCAGCGTGTAGGCTGCCGCGGTCGGCCCCACGGCCACTCGCAACCGGACATGCTGCGCGGTCCCGCCGGCTGGGGCACCCCGAGCAACGGAGGTCTGGACGCGTGCGCGTGCTCGTCACCGGAGCCAACGGCCAGGTCGGCCAGGAGCTGCTGGCCGCGTTCGGCGACGCCAAGGAGGTCCACGCGTTCAGCCACGCCGAGCTGGACGTGGGCAGCTGGCCGGCGGTGGCGTCGACGGTCGCCGAGCTCGAGCCCGACCTGGTCTGCAACGCGGCCGCGTACACCGACGTCGACGGCTGCGAGGGCGACCCGGACCGGGCCTTCCGCGACAACTGCCTCGCCCCGCGCCACCTCGCCCTTGCCTGCCGCGAGGTCGACGCCGAGCTGGTCCACATCTCCACCGACTACGTCTTCGAGGGCGGCGCCCGCGCGTCGCGCCCCGACGGCTACGGCGAGTACGACCCGACCGTGCCGGCCAGCGTCTACGGGCGCTCCAAGCTGGCCGGCGAGCAGGCGATCCGCGACCTCTGGAGCCGCCACTACCTGGTCCGCACCGCCTGGGTGTACGGCGCCGGCCGCAACTTCGTCGGCACCATCCTGCGGCTGGCGTCCGAGCGCCCCACCCTGCGGGTGGTAGACGACCAGCTCGGCAGCCCCACCTGGTCGCGCGACCTGGCGAGCGGCATCCGGGTGCTGGTCCGCACCGGCCAGCACGGCACCTACCACCTCACCGGCGGCGGGTTCTGCTCCTGGTACGAGCTGGCACGCGCCGTGCTGGCCGGCACCGGCCAGGACCCGGACCGGGTGGAGCCGTGCTCGAGCGACGAGTTCCCCAGGCCGGCGCGGCGGCCCGCCTGGTCGGTGCTGGACAACCGGCTCGCCCGCCTGGTCGGCGTCCCGCCGCTCCGCCCCTGGCAGCAGGCCCTCCAGGCCTACCTCGAGGAGCGTGCGACACCACCCGTCGCGGTGGGCTGACCGCGCGACCGACCCCGGCGGCCGGGCCGCTCCCTTGGCCGGCTACTCCTGGGGGTCGTCGGTGTGTCTGGCCACCACGTAGACCTCGGCCGGCTGATGCATGGCGTCGGTCAGCGCGCGGTGGGCGAGCAGGATCCGCCGCGCCGAGTCCTGCGTCTCCGCCAGCCGGTCGGCCACCGTCTTGAGCACGTGGACGAGGTTGTGGGCGAACGCCGGGTCGTGTGCCTCCCCGGCCGGTCGGCCGCGTTCGTGGTGCTCGAGGCCGCGGCCGAGCTTGGTGAGCGCCTGGCCGATGGCGTCGGCGAGGTCGGGATGCACGGTCGGCTCGTCAGCGCGCAGCCAGGCCGGCGGGTCCGGGCGGGTCGCCGGGTTGCCGCCGGAATCCTCCACCTGGAAACCCGCCCGCCGGCTCAGGTAGGCGAGCAGCGAGAGGTCGTAGAGCCGGACCAGGGCCGGGTCGCGCCAGGCGTCAGCGGCCAGCACGGCGTAGGAGGCAGGGTTGGCCACCGACGCCACCAGCCGGCCGCCGGGAGCGAGCACGCGGCCGACGCCGGCCAGCAGCCGCAGGGCCTCTGGTGCCTGCAGCCGGTCGAGCAGGCGGCCGCAGAACACCGCGCGGTACGGGCCGGGCGGCGGCTCGGCGTCCAGGTGACCGAACGCCCGCGCCGCCTCCTTGCCGGCCGGCCCTGTCCTGATCCCGCTGGCCTCGACCCCGTCGGCGGCCAGCAGCTCGACCAGCTCCTGCTGGTCGGGACCGAGCGCGAGCACCGGGCCACGGCCGCGCAGCAGCGGCAGGTAGTGCCGCAGGCGGTCGCTCGCTGGCACGGCCGGCGGCAGCGCGAGGCTCACGGGCGTGTCCTGTCCGAGGTCGTGCTACTGCCAGTGCTCGATGGTCCTGACCGGCTTGGCCGGGACGCCCGCGACGAGGGTGGAGGGGGGGACGTCGCGGGTGACGACCGACCCGGCGGCAACGACGGCGCCGTCACCGATGGTCACCCCCTTGAGCACGAGCGCGTTGGTCCCGACCCAGACACGGTCGCCGATCACGATCGGCGCGGTGTGGGGCTGTGGCAGCCCGTCCACGTAGACGGCGTGGAAGTCGGTGTCCAGGATCTGCACGTTCCAGGAGATGTTGCAACCCGAACCAATGGTCACGCCGCTGGCGACCAGGATCTTGGTGAAGCCGTTGACCATCGTCTGGTGGCCGATCTCGAGCTGGCCGGCGTCGACCACGATCCGGGAGCCGCGGTGCAGGTTGACCTGCCCGTCGACCACGAACTGGGCGCCGGGGCGGATCCGGATCACGGTCTCGTCCCTGACGGTGGTCAGGCCGAAGCTGCCGATGCCGATGCGCAGGTGCCCGTTGTTGCGGAACACCAGCCGGCTGGGGTCGTCGATCACGGTGGCGGACCCGATCGACACCGGCAGGCGGTGGCGCAGCTCGTAGCGGAGCCGCCCCCGCCAGGCGGCCACGGGCGACACCTCCTGCTCCCGCCAAAGCTGCCGGTCGATCGCCTCTCGGAACATTCCTCGCTCGCTCCTCTTTCGATGGTCCCGAGGGTCGACGCAGCGGAGCGGCGACCCCCGGCGACAAGATCCCCGGGACCTTCTCACTTCCGCGCCCTGTAGGACAAAGCGCCGCGAAGCCCCGGGCCCGGCCGGTGTCCACAGCCTTCCCATTCGTCGGGGTCGGCACCTGGAAGCACGTATACTCCCCGCCTCATGGCGGTCGGAGAGGTTCGTGACATCGACGCCGTGCCGGGCACGACCGGCGAGGCCCAAGCGGAACGCAGGGAGGCGCCCGCGCCCCTGTACGCGGCCGAGGTCGCCGTCGGCGGGGCCGCGCTCGCGCTCGCCCTGCTCGCCTGGGCCGGCCTCGCGCTCGCCCACGCCCGCCACTACAGCCTCGCCGCCGCCGCCGGCCTCACCCTGGTGGCGCTGGCCGTGGTCGTCCTGCTCGCCCGGGCCGGCGCGTCACGGCGTCCCGGTGGCCGCCCGCGGCTGGCGCTCGACCCGCCCGGGCTGGTCATGGTGGGCGTGCTCGCGCTGATCACCGCGGTCCTGCTCTTCCCCGGCTTCCCCTACGGCGTCGGCGACAAGGACCCTGGCGGCTACGTGTCGCAGGGCATCCTCATGGCCCGCACCGGCGACTGGGCGATGAACGACCCGGTGCTCGACAAGGCCCGCATCCCCAGGGTCGCGCTCGCCTCGCCCGGCGCGCGGCTGCCCGGCCAGTGGATCGAGCACGCCCAGGTCCCGCGCCGCACCATCCCGCAGTTCTACCACCTCTGGTCCGCCGCTCTGGCCAGCGCGTTCGCCGCCGGCGGCTACACCGGCCTGGCGAACCTCAACCCGCTCTGCGGGGTGCTCGCGGCCTGCCTCGCCGCCCTCGCCGTCCGCAGGGTGTTCGGGCTGGTCGCCGGCTCGCTGGCCGGCCTGCTGCTGGCCGCCAACATGCTCGAGGTCTGGCAGGCCAAGTACCTGACCAGTGAGGTGTTCACCCAGGTCCTGGTGCTCGGGTCGATCCTCGGGGTGGTGCTCGCCCTGCGGACCGGGTGGCGCCTGCCCGCCGGCGTGGCCGGGCTGCTGCTCGGGCTCGGCTTCCTCGCCAGGGCCGACGGCCTGGTCCTGATCCTGATCGCGGTGGGGATCGGCTGCGTGCTGATCGCCACCGGCCGTTTCGACGCCCGCGCCGGCTGGTTCGCCGCCGGCCTCACGCTCACCCTGCCCCACGGCTTCCTGCAGGCCTACCACTTCGCCAGGCTCTACACCATCTCGGTGAAGCTGCCGGGGGCGACCACGGTGCTCGTGGCCATGGCGGTGCCGCTCGCCCTGGCGCTCGCGCTGCGCCGCTTCGCCCGGCCGCTGGGGGAGTGGGTGGCCCGCCTGATCGCCGAGCCGCGCGTCCAGCTCCTGGCCGGCGCGGCCATCGTCGGCCTGGCCGTGCTGCTGCTGGCGGTCGGGTTCCTGCGCCCAAGGCTCTTCGGGATCGACTACTTCAACTACAACGGCCGGGTCATCCGCAGCTACGACGAGCAGGCCCTCCGCCGCCTGTCCTGGTTCTTCACCCTGCCCGGGTTCGCGCTGATGGTGGCCGGGCTGGCCTACCTCGCCCTGCGCCGCTGGTCGGCGGCCGCCTGGGCGCTGGTCCTTCCCGGGTTGCTGCTGTTCCCGCTGTACGCCTACGAGGCGCAGAACTCGAGCCGGCTGATGTGGTGGAACCGCCGCTTCGTGCCGGTGGTGGTGCCGGCGGTGATCATCCTGATCGCGGTGGCCCTGGCCGTCGCCGTGGCCTGGACGGGACGCTGGCGCTGGCCCGTGCGCCTGGCCGGGCTGGCCGCCACCGGCGCGCTGCTGGCGGTGTTCCTCGGCCAGTCCCTGCCGCTCCGCCACCACCACGAGTTCGCCGGGTCGTTCGAGATCAGCCAGCGCGTCAGCCGCCTCGCCGGCGACCGCCAGGGCGTGTACCTGTGGCAGTCCCCGGGCGGGCGGCCGGTCTCGGCGACCTCGCTGTTCGCCTCGCCGTTGTGGCTGCAGGAGGGCGAGATCAGCGCGCTGCTGCCGAGGCGGCCCGACCCCGGCTACGTGCGCTCGTTCGTGCGCGGGTTCCCCGGGCAGCCGGTGTTCGTGGTGAGCGCGGGCGGCCGGGCCCTCGCCGGCTACGAGCGCGTCGGCCTCCGCCCGGTCGACCGGGTCCGCGCGACCCTGCCGTTCTGGGCCGAGAGCGACACCAGCCGGCCGTCCAGGGCCGGCGCGGTCCCGGTCGACTTCACCGTCTGGCGGGTCGCCGGCACGTAGCCTGCCCGGCGGACGGTGGCGCCACCGCGCTAGTGCCCGGCGCGGGTGCAGGCGTCCCTGGCGCGGGTGTAGCTCGGGCCGTCGACCACGCCGTGCGCGGCGAGCCGGGCGGCCTCCGCGCACGCCGGGCTCTCGACCGGACGGGGCGGGGTCGGGTCGTCGGCGAAGTACCTGACGGCGAGCTGCGCGAAGATCCAGAACAGCGCGCCGACCATGAGCACGCTGACGATCCGCGGCCGGGCCACCTTGGTGCCCGCAGCCTCGTGCGCCCACAGCGGCAGCCGCCGCTTGGCGTGATCCCATTGCGGCCCCCCCGGCCGGAGGATCAGGACCAGCAGCAGGACGATCGCGATGAAGCCGAGGGTCCCAGAGTCCATGGTTCAGGCTCGCGCCAGGTTCGCCTGATGTCAACCAGTTCGCGCGGTTCGTGAGCGCTGTCGGCCGTGGCCGGGGGGAGCGGCTCGGCGCCTCGACTCCGACCGCACCGGCCGCCGGGCGGAGCGAGTTCAACCGCCTCAAGACCGGCCCCTGACCGCCGGCCGGAGCCGGCATCCCCGGCCCCGGCCTGAGACGCGGTGTTCAAGTCACCCCTTCCGGACGCCGACCCTCCAGCTTGTTCACGACCAAGCTGTCGGGGAGGTCCGGTTCCATGCCCCGCCGTTCGCGCTGGCCTGCCCACATCCTGCTGCTGGCGACCGTCGCCGCCCTGCTGGGCGGGCCCACCGCGGTCAGGCCCGCCGCGCTCGCCGCTGACCCGTCCGCATCCGATCCGTTCGCCCCGGCGCCGGGCCGGCGGCCGGCCGCCCAGGCACCGGCACGGGCGCCGGCCGCGGCGCCGGCAGCCTTCCGCATCAGCGGCGGCGGCTACGGCCACGGGGTCGGGATGGGCCAGTACGGCGCCTACGGCATGGCGCTGCGCGGCCGGTCCGCCGCCGCGATCGTCGGCTTCTACTACGGTGGCGCGGCGGCGCGGAGGGTGGCGCTGCCGGCCGCCATCCGGGTCGGCGTCCTGCAGGCGCCCCGCGACCCCAGCACCGGCGGGCGGCTGACCAGGGTCCTGGTCCGCGGCCTGCGCCTCCCCGGCCACCGCTCCACCGGCACGATCGCCGCCGGCGGGATCGGCAAGCGGCACCAGGCCATGGCGAAGGGCCTGCCAGCCAACGTCACCTACGCCGTCCGGCCCGACCGCGGCGGGGTCTCGGTGTTCGCCGGGTCCAAGCGGGTGTTCGGGCCGACCTTGGCTGGCACCGGGGTCCGCATCCGCTACCAGGAGGGCATGCGCCTGCCGGCCCTGCTGTCGATGCCGCAGGCCGGTCGGACGCTGCGCTGGGGCCGGCTGGAGGTCAGCCTGGTCCGCGAGCGGAGCGCCTTCCGGCTCCGCGCGGTCGTGGTGATGGCGTTCAACACCTACCTCCGCGGTCTGGCCGAGATGCCGAGCTCATGGCCGGCCAAGGCGCTCCAGGCACAGGCCATCGCCGGGCGCAGCTACGCCCTGGCCACGGTCCGCAAGGCCGGCCAGCACCGCGCCAGGTCCCGCTGGGACGGCTGCGACTGCGGCGTCTACGCCAGCGTCCGCGACCAGAACTGGATCGGCTGGTCCAAGGAGGCCGGCCCGTCCGGCGGCCGCTGGGTGGCGGCGGTGCGGGCCACCGGCTCGCTGGCGGTGGTCTGGCGGGGCCGGCTGGTGCAGGCGTTCTACTCGTCCTCGTCCGGCGGCCACACCGCCGCGGCCACCACCTGGGGCGGGCCGAGCCTGCCCTGGCTGCCCGCCCGCGCCGACCCGGACGACGCCGTCCGCGGCCACAACCCGAACCACCGCTGGACCGTCGTCCGTTCGGCCGCGAACGTCTCGGCCGCCCTCCGCCGCTACCACGTCGGCACGGTCGTCGGCCTCCGGGTGAGCCTGGCCGACGGCTCCGGACGCGCCCGCTCCGTCCAGGTCCGCGGGACGGCCCGGAGCGTGACCCTCGCCGGCGGCACCTTCCGCAGCCTGCTCCGGCTCAAGTCCACCAGATTCCGGATCGCCCCCGTGGCCACCGGCTGACCCTACCGCTCTGGTCCACCGGCCGCCCGCACCGACATGGAGGTCCTGCCCGTTGCCCCGGTCACCGCTCACGCTGCTCCGCCGCCTCGCTACGGCCGGCCTCGCGTTGTCACTCGCGGTCGCGATCGTGGCCGACCTCGGCCCGCCGCGGCCGTCCGCCCCCCGGCCCGGTCCCGGCACCGTCAAGGACGTGCCCCTGTCGTTCGCCACCGGGTCGGTCGCCGGCCGCCTCGGCGGCGTCGAGCCGGCCCGCCTTCAGGCCACCGCCGGCCAGCGCGGCAGCTGGACCTCCGCGCCGGTCCCGCTCAACGGCGCCCGCATGGTCGGCCTCTCCTGGCGCAACACGCCGCACGGGCCCTGGACCGTGATCGACGGTGCCGGCGTGTGGCTGCGGACCAGCACCGCGAGCGGATGGTCGGGCTGGAGCGCGGCGGAGCCGGCCGACGACGGCCCCGACCCTGGCAGCGCCGAGGACCACCAGCAGCGGGTCTTCTCCGACGCGGTCTGGCTGCCTGCCGACACCAACGCGGTGCAGGTCAGGGTGGACCTGCCCGGGTACCACACCGCCAGCGTGGAACGCCTCAACGCCCACCTGGTCTCCCCTGACCCGTCCCCGCTCGTGCCAGACCAGCCGCCACGGGGCGCGGCGGTCGCGGCGACCGCCAAGCCCGCGATCATCTCGCGCGCCCGCTGGGGTGCTGACGAGCGCCTGCGCGGCGGCCCGCCCAGCTACGCCGACACCGTGAAGGCCGCGTTCGTCCACCACACCGCGCAGAGCAACCGCTACAGCAAGCGCGAGAGCGCCGCCCTGGTCAGGGCCGACTACCTCTACCACGTGCGCACCAGGGGCTGGAACGACATCGGCTACAACTTCCTCATCGACCGCTTCGGCCAGGTCTTCGAGGGCCGCGCCGGCGGGGTCGACCGTCCGGTGATCGGGGCGTGCACGGCCGGGTTCAACACCCGCACCAGCTGCGTGGCGCTGCTGGGCACGTTCAGCACCAGCAGGCCGCCGGCGACGAGCATGGCGGCGCTGCGTCGGCTGCTCGCCTGGAAGCTCGACCTCACCCACGTCGACCCGGCCTACACCACCGTGCTGACCAGCGCCGGCGGGTCCACCAGCCGCTACCGCCGCGGCACCAGGGTGCGCCTGCGGACCATCAGCGGGCACCGCGACACCTCGTTCACCAGCTGCCCGGGGGCCAGGGTCTACTCCAGCATCACCGGCCTCCGGGTGGCGGTCGCCGCCCTCGGCGGGCCGAAGATCTACGGCGGCGCGACCAGCGCGGCGACTGTCAACCCTGGCACCACCCGGGTCGGGCTCCCGCTCAGGTTCAACCGGACGGTGCGCTGGTGGGTCAAGGTCGCCGCGGCCGACGGGCGCGTCATGCGGCGCTGGGCCGGCATCAGCCGCGCCACCCGGATCGTCTGGGACGGCCGCGACGCCCACGGCCAGGCCGCCGTCGCCGGCCGCGCCACCTTCACCGCCACCGCCATGGTAGGTGGCCGGCGCGCCCGGCCCCTGACCGCCTCGGTGCTGGTCGGGGGGGCGACCACGACCCAGGAGTAGACGGCCAGGTGAGCGCCCCGCCCGTCACGACGCCGGCTTGACCGCTTCCCAGGTGAGGAACTGGTAGCTGGGGAAGACCCCGTCCCGCTGCGCCAGCTGGTCGTCGGCGACCACCACCAGGTCCTCGGCCTTGGCCGCGGCGACCAGGGCGGCATGGTCGAACTCGGGGAACTCGAAGAAGCGGTCCCAGTGGGCGTCGCCCGCGACCACGCGGCGGCGGAAGTCCTCGGTGCACAGCACCACCGCCTGGAAGCCGTGCCGGCGCAGCCGTTCGGTCAGATCCATGCCGAAGCGCCAGAAGACCGGGGTGTTGTCGCCGTGGAACTCCGGCTCCGGCGGCGGCGCCGTGGTCGCCTGCCCGACCGGCACCTGCAGCAGCATGCGGCCGCCGGGGCTGAGCACCCGGTAGATCTCGGACAGGGCGGCCTCGGTGTCGGGCACGTGCTCCAGCACGTGCGCGGTGAGCAGCACGTCGATCGAGTCGTCGGGCAGGTCGAGGCGTTGCAGGTCGAGCTTGACGCTCGCCTTGTGCGCCCGCTGGTCGTAGTCGCTGGCCAGGTAGTGCACCCGGCGCGCCATCGTGTCCCGGTAGCCGGCGCCAAGGCGCGGGCTGGTCTCCAGCACCCGCAGCCGGCGCTCAAGCGGCACGCGCTGGTACAGGCACAGGTACATGAAGCGGTCGCGGCCGACCGCCTGGCAGTTCGGGCACTGGGCGGCCTCGGAATGCGGCGCGCCGGGGAACTGCGGTCCGCGCCAGTCGCAGAGGATGCACCAGGCGCCCTCGGCGGGGATGTCCTGTGCCCTGATCGGTGCCCATGGCCGCAGCCGCGGGCCGTCGCCGCGCTGGCCGCCCAGCGCGTGCCGGGCCGAGCGGGCCAGCTCCCTGGTCTTGTTCCTGAGCGCGGTGGCGTACGACATGCTGCTGCTCCTGAGGGTTGGTCGCCGGTCGTTCGCTGGTCCGGCCGTCGGACGTCAGTCGTCGCCCGTCCGCCTGACCACCAGGTCGCCGAGCAGCGCGATGGCGGCGATGTTGATGCCGGCCAGGCCGATCAGCACGGTGGAGCCCGCCACCCGGAACGGGTGCAGGATCAGGTCGGAGATGAGCTTCACGAAGGTGCCGCCCATCAGGGTCAGCGCCACCGGCATGAGCACGCGCAGCGGGTTGAAGTACATCACCATGCGCAGGACCTGGATGATGTAGTTGTAGGCGTCCTTGAACGGGTGGAACTTCGAGCGTCCGGCGCGCTTGAAGTAGTCGATCGGGACGTACTTGATCTGGTGCCCGTTGGACAGGAACGCCAGCGTGATGGTGGTCACGCAGGAGAACCCTGGTGGCAGCAGGCGCAGGTAGGGCTTGGCCACCTCGCGCTTGAAGGCGCGCAGCCCCGAGTTCAGGTCCGGGATCTCGGTGTTGGTGAGGTAGGAGGCGAGCCGGCGGATGAGCCACTTGGCCGGCACGCGGAAGAACTTGTAGGTGCCCGCCTCGGTCTTGCGCGCCCCGACCACCTGGTCGTAGTTCTCGTCGAGCTCGCGCACCAGGTCGGGGATGAGCTCGTTGGGGTAGGTCATGTCCGCGTCGGTCCAGACCACCACGCGGCCGCGGGCCTCGTGGGTGCCGATGCGGCGGGCGGTGCCCGAGCCCTGGTTGCGCGGGAACAGGATGGTGCGGATGCCCTGGATGGAGGAGAGGACCTCGCGGGTGCCGTCGGTGGAGCCGTCGTCAACGCAGATCAGCTCGTAGCTCATGCCGGCCTGGTCGAGCGCGGCACGGATGCGCTTGATCTCCTGCTCGACATGGTCGCGCTCGTTGTAGCAGGGCAGCACCACCGAGACCTCGGGGACGGCCTCGACGGGCAGGGGGGAAGGAGCCGGTGCGGTGGACACGGGACTGCACTCCTGACGACGATCGGCGGGTCTGGCGAGCTCGGACGGCGAGGGCCGGCGGCGTGGCGGGCCCAAGGTCCCGAGAACGGTCTAGGATGCTACCGCACCCCCGAGCACCGCAGGTAAAGGGCAAGGAGCCGATCACGTCCACCGCCTCAGATCCGGTACCGGCTCAGGTCGGCGCCGTGCTGGTCACCTACGAGAGCGCCGCCGACCTGCCCGGCTGCGTCGAGTCGATCACCAGCGCCGCGCCGCCTGGCGGGGTCGAGGTGGTGGTGGTCGACAACGCCTCCCGTGACGGCTCCGCCGAGGTCGCACGCGCTCTCGGCCTCAAGGTGATCGAGAACCCCGGCAACGAGGGGTACGCCAGGGCGATGAACGCCGGCGCCGCCGCCACCTCGAGCGCCTGGGTGCTGGCGCTCAACCCGGACACGCGGCTTCCACCCGGCGCGCTGGCCCACATGCTGGTCACCGGCGAGGCCGACCCGGCGGTCGGCTGCGTCGGGCCCGACCTGCGCAACCCCGACGGCACCTGGTACCCGACCGGGCGTCGCTTCCCGTCCCTGGCGGTCGGCGGCCTGCACGCCCTGCTCGCCCCGGTCTGGCCGTCCAACCCGGCCACCCGCCACTACCACATGGCCGACGCCGACCGCCGCCACCCGGTCACGGTCGACTGGGTCTCGGGCGCCTGCATGCTGCTGCGCCGCTCCGCGTTCGAGGCGGTCGGCGGCTTCGACGGCGGCTACTTCATGTACTTCGAGGACATGGACCTGTGCCTGCGCCTGGCACGGGCCGGCTGGCGGGTGGTGCTCGATCCCGGCGTCAGGGTCGAGCACGCCGGCGGCAACTCCACCCGCAAGGCCCCTTACCGCAAGGTCCTCAACCACCACCGCTCCACCCTGCGCTTCTACTGCCGCCGCTACGCCTCCGACCCCCGCATCGTGCTCGCCCCGGTGGTCGCGGCCGCCCTGGTCGTCCGCGCCGGTGTCTCCCTGGCGCGCACCGCCATCGTGGTCAGGTCCCAGGCCAAGGCCCTGGCCGCCGACCACGACGGCTGACCAGCTGGCACGGCGGACGGGATCATGGCCGACACCGCCTTCACCACGCTGACCTCCGACCGGCTGGTGCTGCGCCGGTTCCGGCCGGAGGACCTGGACGCGTTCGTCGCCTACCGCTCCGATCCCGAGGTCGCCCGCTACCAGGGCTGGGAGGCGCCGTATTCCCGCGCCGAGGCGACCAGGTTCCTCGCCGACCTTCAGGCCACCCACCCGGACACGCCCGACGTGTGGTACCAGATCGCGGTCGCGCTGCGGCAGACGGACCAGCTGATCGGCGACTGCGCCGCCCACGTCGAACCCGACGACCCGCGGCAGGCCGAGATCGGCTTCACCATCGCCCCGGCCCACCAGGGCCACGGCTACGCCACCGAGGCGGTGCGCCGGCTCCTCGACTACCTGCTCGTCGAGCGGGGCAAGCACCGCGTCCACGCGAGCTGCGACGACCGCAACACCCGCTCGGCGGCGCTGCTGGAACGGGTCGGGATGCGCCGCGAGGGCCACCTGCTGGAGAGCACCTGGGCCAAGGGCGAGTGGACCAGCGACCTGCTGTTCGCCGTCCTGCGCCGCGACTGGCCGCCCGGAGGCTGACCTGCAGCCGGGGCTCGAAATCCGCCACCGGTTGCTGCGGACCAGGGCCGAGACGGGCACGCCCGTCCAGGCCCTGGTCCGCAGCACCGGCGACGCCAAGAGCCTGCTGGTCCGCTCTGCCACCGGCTACTGGATCCGCTTCCCAGTCGGCGACCTGGACCGCCTGCTGCTGGCCACCCGAGTCGGCGGGGAGCCGCTGGCCGCCAGGCACGGCTTCCCGCTCCGCCTGGTCGCCCCTGGCCGGCGCGGCTTCTGGTGGGTGAAGTGGGTCGACCGCGTCGAGCTGCACGACACGCCGTGGTGGTGGCAACCACCGTTCCCGGTGACCTAGGAGCCGGTCCCGGCCAGGCCGGCGCGGGTGGCGATCTCATGCCAGCGCCGACGGAAGGCGTCCTCGGAGAAGGCCTGGGCGCGCTCGACCGCGGCCGCGCCGAGGCGGCGGCAGTGGTCGGGGTCGGCGGCCAGCTCGCGGGTGCGGGCCTCCAGCTCTTCGAGCGTCGACCAGCGGTAGCCGTCGACCCCCTGGCGGACGATCTCGCGCTGGCCGGCCTGGTCGATCACCACCGGGACGCAGCCGGCCGCCATCGCCTCGACGGTGGTCATGCCGAAGTGCTCGAACACCCACGGCTGCTGCTCGGGGTCCTCGCCGAGGCCGGTCGCCGCCCAGAAGATCGAGCTGGTGGCGAACAGCTCGTCGACCTTGGCCCTTGGCGCGTTGGGGTGGATCTCCACCGGCAGGCCGGCGGCGGCCTCGCGCAGCGCGGCCAGGTAGGGGCGCTGGGACGGCTCGCAGCCGCCGACCACGTGCAGCGTCCAGGAGTCCAGGCCGCCGTTGCGGACCATCTGGCCGAAGGCCTGCACCTGTTCCAGCTGCTTCTTGTTGTGGCCGAGGCCGGGGGCGAAGAAGCGTCCGACCGTGAGGATCTTGCGGTCCTTGCTGCCGGGTTGGAGCTCGTGCACGCGGATCGGCGGGAACAGGACCTCGCTGTCGACCCCCCAGAGCCGCTTGATCCACGAGCGGGTGTACTCCGAGTTGGCCATCACCACCTGGTAGTGGTCGAGGAAGGACAGGTCGGTGGGGTCGCGCAGCAGCCAGGGGAACCGCTCGGCGACCCGCTGGCGCAGGTCCCGCTGGGACCCGGCCATGCGCAGGCGGCTCACCGCCACGCCCAGGTCGCGGTCGTCGCCGCCGCCCGGCTTGAACGTCTCGGTGCGCAGCACCAGCTCGGCCGGCTGCGGCGAGGCCGGCAGGCGCACCTCGTGCCCCCGGAACCGGTCCGGCTGGGCGACCAGCCGTGCCAGCTCGCGGCCGTCCTCGTCGCGGAAGGTCAGCTCGGCCGGTCCGGGCGCACCGGGCCGGCCGAGGTCGAAGGTGAGCACCCGCTCCCCCTCGCTGCCCGGGACCTGCAGGAGCGAGCGGTCGCTGGTCCACGCCCACGAGCGGCGCCGCCCGCCCTCAGGGGGAAACCAGCCCAGCCCGTAGCCGATGTCCGGCCGTACCTGGCGGACGTACGGGCCGGCCAGGCGGACCAGGCGCCGCCGCCACGCCGCCATGTCGTGGTCGAACGGGGTGGGGAACCAGCACAGGTAGAGGCTGTGGGCCGCCCGCGCCTTGATGCGGCTCATGTAGGAGGCGTTGACGAACAGGTCGTACTCGGACGACACCCGGGCCAGGTCGGTCTCGCCCCGGTCGGAGACCACCCGCAGCGCCACCTTGGCCAGGTCCAGTCCGAGATGGTCGGCGAGGACGTCCTTGCCGACGTCCTCGTGGCCGATGAGGTCGACCTCGTGGCCGTCCTCGGCGAGGACCTGGGCGAGCATGCTGGAGTGGCGCTCACCGCCACCCATCGAATGCAGGAACCGGTTGTAGACGGCGGCCTTCAAGCGTCGGACACTCCCTGTGGCGTGGTGGGCGTCGGCGCGGGCCGCGCCGGTCAGGCGTGCGCGCGCACGAAGATCTCGTTCGGCTGGTACATCCCCCATACTAGGTTGTCGTGCGCGATCCGGAGCTCCCGCACCGCCTCCTGCGTCTCCCGCAGCCGGTCGCAGAGCACCTTGGCGACGTGGGCGAGCTGGTAGGCCCACGAAGGGTCGTGCGACTCCCGCCAGCGGCCGCGGCCGTCGTGATGCTGCAGCGCCATGGCGACCTGGCTGGTGGCGGCGTCGAGGACGTCGTCAAGTCCCGGGTGGACGATCGCCTCCGGCGCCAGGAACCCCGGCGGCGGCCCCGGATGGTTCTGCGGGTTCGGCCCTGACTCCTCGACCTCGAGGCCGGCCTCACGGCAGAGGAACTCCAGCAGCGGGGCGTCGTAGAAGCGCACGTGGGTCGGGTCCCGCCAGAAGTCGTGGGTGAGCACCGCGTAACAGGCCGGGTTGGGGGTGGCGGCCACGAACTTGCCGCCAGGCACCAGCACCTTGCGGACGCCGTCGAGCATGCGCACGACCTGCTCCGGCGTGAGGTGCTCGACGAAGTGGGCGCAGAAGACCCCGCCGAACGGCCCTGGGGTCGGGTCGGCGTGCAGGTACTCGATGGCGTCGTCGAGGAGCACGTCGAGCCCGCGGCCGCGGGCCTGCTCCACCATGCCCTCGTCCGAGTCGACGCCGACGGCCTTGATGCCCGCGTCGTGCAGCATGGTGACGAAGTCGCCGCGGCCGCAGCCAAGGTCGACCACTGGCGCCGCCTGGTCGGCGAACATCGGCACGTAGAAGCTCTGCACGGCACGCGCGTGCTCGCCGTGGGGGTCGAAGTCCATGTAGGCGTAGTAGTCGCTTTCGAGTCGGGTCATGGTCGACCTCCTTGCGCCGCGACCACGCTGCCGCGGTGCCGCCTCCCCCCGTACGACATGGCGCCCAGGACCGAGGGCACCCGAATGCTACCGACCGGCGCGTCCGCAGGGCGACTCCTGGGCTCGCCGGCCGGCGCCTGGCCGGCTCCAAGCGGGCCGGGGCAGGACGCCGGTGGCCGGGTAGACTGCGGCGCGACATGCGGACCCGCTCCACCTCCCCGCCTGCCGCCGAGCCGGAGGCCCTGGATGCGGCCGCGCCGGCCGGCGCCGCGATCGAGCTGCGACCGGCCGAGGCGCTGTGGCTGGGCGGCACCGCCGTGATCGCCGCGGTCTGCTGGGCGTCCCTGGCCGCCGCGCACCTCGCTGTGCTCTCGGTCGGCTCGGTGCTCGGCCTGGCGGCGGTGATGCTCGCGGCGCTCGCCGTCCCCGTCTGGCTGTCCCTGCGGCGCGGAGCCCGCCGCCTGGTCCTCGGCGGCCGCCTCGGCTGGGTCGAGGTGGCGGCGCTGGCGGCCGGCGCCGGCCTGCTGCTCCTGCTCTACCTGCCCGGCTTCCCGTACGGCGTGGCCGACAAGGACCCCGGCGGGTACGTGCAGCACGGCTTCTCGATCGCCCGCACCGGCGACTTCCGCATCCACGACGAGGCCCTGGCCAAGCTGCCGGACATGACCCGGTACGGCGCCGGCATCCGCTTCCCCGGCATCTGGATCAGCGACGCCGCCCGCGCCGAGGTGGTGCCGCAGTTCTACCACCTGTACCCGGCCACCCTCGGCTTCCTCGGCCGGCTCTCGGGCCAGACCGCCATGATGAGCCTGAACGCGCTGCTCGCGGTGGTGTCCGCCGCCGGGGTGTACCTGGTGGGGCGGCGACTGGCCGGGCCGGTCGCCGGGGCGGTGGCCGCCGCCGTGCTCGCCCTCGACATGGTCCAGGTCTGGCAGGCCAAGTACCCGACCACCGAGATCTCCACCAAGCTCTTCTTCGTGGTCACCATCCTCGGCCTGGTGGTCGCCGCCGAGACCCGCTGGTGGCCGCCGGCGGTGCTGGCCGGCGCGGCGCTCGGGGTCGCCTGGCTGGACCGGCCCGACACGCTGCTGCCGGTGCTGATCGCTCTCGGCGTGCTCGCCGCCGCGGTGGTGCTCGGGCGCTTCGGGCGGCTCCACGCCGCGTTCGCGCTCGGCCTGGCGGTGGTCGCCCCCCACGCCATCTGGCAGGCGCTCGGCCCTGCCGGCAGGTACAGCCAGGCCGCCGGCGGCATCACCAGCGGCCGGCTCGCCCTGGCCGCCGCCGCGCTCGCCGCCGGCACGGTGGTCGGCCGGGTGCTGTGGCGGGGGCCGCTCGGCCGGTGGATCGAGCGGTTGGCGGGCCGGCTGGTCGCCGACCCGCGCCGCCGCTTGGCGCTCAAGGCGCTGCTCCCGGCCGGCCTGGTCCTGCTCGCCCTGGTCGCGTGGTTCCGGCCGCAGCTCTTCGGCGCCGACTACTTCGACTACAACGGCCGCCTGATCCGCAGCTACGACGAGCAGAACCTGCGCCGCCTCGCCTGGTTCGTGACCGTGCCGGGGATCGCCGCCACCCTGGTCGGCTTCGCGGTGGTGGCGCTGCGCCGCTGGCGGGCGGCGGTCTGGATCGCGGTCGGGCCGGCGGTGGTGCTGCTCATCCTCTACCTCTACCAGGCGGTCAACTCGACCCGGCTGATGTGGTGGAGCCGGCGCTACGTGCCCAGCGGCCTGCTGGTGTTCGCACTGCTGATCGGGATCGCCTGCGCCGCGGCGTGGGCGTGGCGGGGGAGAGGACGACTGCTCGCGCTGGTCGCCGCCGTGGCGGTGGCCGGGGTGGTGGTGGGGACCGGGCTGGTGCAGAGCCTGCCGCTCGCCAGGCACCGGGAGTTCGGCGGGTCGTTCGCCGCCTCGGCCCGGATCGCCGACGCCGCGCACGGCCGCCAGGGGGTGTTCGTCTGGGGGCCGCGCCGCACCTACTACGACACCATGCCGCTGTTCGCCGCGCCGGTGTGGCTGCAACGCGACCAGCTCTCGGTGATCCTGCCGCCGAACGGCACCCGCGCCGACCTGGAGCGCATCCAACGTGCCTTCCCCGGCCAGCCGCTGTTCCTGGTCACCGGCTCGCTGGGCCTGCCGCCGACCCTCCGCCAGGCCGGCCTGCGCAAGGTCGACGGCTTCCGGGTGGCGATGCCGTTCTGGCAGGAGTCCGACACCCAGCGGCCCTCCCACAACGTCGGCGTCGGCGCCAGGATCGAGATCTGGTCGCTCGGCGGGCCATAGGCTCGCCCGGCATCGTCGATCCCCGATGCCGGTCAGCCCCTGGCGCCGGTCAGCAGCAGCAGCGGCAGCCGGCCGCTGTTGGCCCTGCGGGCGGTCGGGGCCGCCTTGCCCCAGACCGGCCCGCCGTCGCCGGCCTCGGCGAGCACCAGCCACACCCGACCCGAGCGGGTCCGGGCGGTGGCCTCGCGGACGGCCGCCTCCGCGCCCGGCTGCCCGCGCTGGTGGGTGACCACCAGCTCCGGCCGGTCCGGGTAGTCCACCTGGAACAGCACGGCCGTGTCGCTCTGGGTGGGCGTGAAGGTGGGCCGGTCCGGCCAGTAGTAGGCGAACGCGAACGAGGCGTTGCGGCCGACCAGCACCACGTCGCCCGGCCGCCGGTTCTCGAGCACGAAGGCGACCTGCTGGCGCAGGGTGCTGCCCGGCATCGGCCTGCGGACCGCCTCGCGGCTCGCCGGCACCAGCAGCGCGGCCGCCAGCCCGGCGGCGGCCAGCCCCACCGGGACCGTCGCCGGCCGCCGGAACGACCAGGCGACCAGCGCGCCGACGCCGAGCCCGGCGCAGACGGTGAACAGCACGGTGACGAACAGGCTGGTCCGCTCGTCCAGGAACGGGTACCGGTGGGCCGCGCCCGCGACCACCAGCTCGGCCAGCAGGACCGGCACCGCCAGCGCGGTCGCCGGCAGGCGCCCGCGCCACAGCGCCGCCAGGCCGCCCAGCGCCAGCACGACGGCGAGCGCCCAGGGCCCGAACCCGGCTCGGCCGAGCGTCTCGGCCAGACGGGTGGCGACGAACGAGACCGCCCGGCCGGGCCCCTCGGACACCGGGACGAAGGCGTACCCCCAGTACCGCTGCATGGCCGCGTTGTCGCCCACCGACAGGAACACCAGGAAGACGGCCGCCTCGACGGCACCGGCGACGAGCCCGAGCCCGAGGACCTGGCGCAGCCGCCCCCAGCGCCGCTCCGCCAGGCAGCGCAGCGCGAGCGCGCCGAACACCGCCGCCGAGGCGAACACGGCCGCGTGGCTGACCAGCACCGCCGCCGCGCAGGCCACGCACAGGACCAGCAGCCGCCAGGGGCCGCGGCGCTCCGGCCCGGTCCAGTCCGCCTCGACGCGGGCACCGAGCCAGAGCAGCAGCAGGGTCACGAACACGTCGCCGGTGTACTGCTTGAGGTCGTCGTTGGCGATGGCGCTCGGGGCGATCGCCGCGGCCACGCCGGCGGCGACCGCCTGGACCCGTCCCAGCCGCCGGCCGAGCAGGTAGGCGGGCACCACCGCCGCCACCGCGAACGCGATCGGCAGCAGCCGCAGCCGCTCGGGCGGCCCGATCTCCGGGACCAGGCGCAGCAGCGACGTCCAGCCGATCGGCGTGGACGAGGTCAGCATGCGCAGCTGGTGGAACGGGGCGCGGACCGAGTCGGCGACCCAGCCCTCGTCCAGCCAGAACGAGTGCGACAGCAGGTAGCCGAGCCGGCGGCTCACCGTCGCCAGGACGAGCAGGACGGCGACCAGGCCGAGCTCGACCGCCGGGTGGCGGGCCAGCCGCCGCCAGCCCCCGGCGCGCGGCTGGCGCGGCGCGGCCGGTCGGGCGGGCGCCGCGCCGTGCCGCTCGACCGGCGGCCTCCTCTGGTCCACCGCCGCCCGTGGCCCTGGGTGCTGGCTGTCGGTCATGACCGCGAATTGTGGCACAGACGCGCGAGTGAACGTCCTGGCCGGCGGCGCCGGGGATGTACGCCGTGCGCCGGTATACTCCGGGAGTCCCGGGCCGGTCGGGCCGGGACGTTCGGTTGCAGGATCCCGATGGTCACGCTGCTCGCCGACGGCGAGCGAGGAGAGGCACGCATGGCGAGTGCGGCCGACGCCCGCGCCCTTGCCCAGACCCGGGTCCGCTGGGAACTGCTGGCGAACCTGGTGCGCAAGGACCTCAAGGTCAAATACAAGAACTCGGCCCTCGGCTTCGCCTGGTCGCTGGCCAACCCGCTGCTCTACCTGGCGGTGTTCTCGATCGTGTTCAGCGGGTTCCTGCTGCGCGGCGGCGTCCCCAGGTTCGCGGTCTACCTGATGTCCGGGCTGCTGGTCTGGAACTTCTTCGCCACCGCCACGATGGGCGCCACCGGCGCCGTCACCGGCAGCGCCAACCTGGTCAAGAAGGTCCGCTTCCCGCGCATCGTGCTGCCGCTGGCCTCGGTCGGCTTCGCCGGCGTGCACTTCGTGCTCCAGCTCGGGGTGCTGTTCGTGGTCCTGGTGCCGCTGCACCGGACCGCGTTCGGGGCGCAACTCTGGCTGGCCGTGCCCGCGCTCGCGGTGGCGGTGGCCTTCACCGTGGGGATGAGCCTGCTCGCCTCCAGCCTCAACGTCCGCTTCCGCGACGTCGAGCACCTGCTGGAGGTCGCCCTGCTCGCCTGGTTCTGGCTCACCCCGATCGTCTACCCGGTCGCGCTGGTCAAGGAGCGGCTGGGCGAGCTGTTCTGGCTCTACATGGCCAACCCGATGGCCACCGTGGTGGTGGCGATGCAGCGGGCGATCTACGCCGACGCCGCCCCGATCGGCAAGGACGGCGTGGCCGTGCCCGTCCTGGCCGACGGCGGCTACGCCTTCTACCTCAGGTGGCTCGGCATCACCGGGCTGGTGTCGCTGGGGCTGATCGCGATCGGGTTGTTCACCTTCCGCCGGCTGGAAGCCGACTTCGCCGAGGAGCTGTAGCCGGTGGGCGGCGAGGCGATCACGGCCCGCGGGGTCGGCAAGCGGTTCCAGCTCCACCACAAGCGGGCCACCAGCCTGAAGGAGCGGCTGCTGCTGGCCCGCTCCTCCTCGTCGGAGGACTTCTGGGCCCTGCGCGACGTCGACCTGGCCGTCGGCCAGGCGGAGACGGTCGGCCTGATCGGGCCCAACGGCTCCGGCAAGTCCACCCTGCTCAAGGTGCTGGCCGGCATCCTCGCGCCGACCAAGGGCGAGGTCGAGGTCCGCGGCCGCATCGCTTCGCTGCTGGAGCTGGGCGCCGGCTTCAGCGGCGAGCTGACCGGCCGCGAGAACGTCTACCTGAACGCCTCCATCCTCGGCCTGACCCGGCGCGAGATCGACCGGCAGTTCGACAGCATCGTGGACTTCGCCGAGCTGGAACCGTTCATCGACAACCAGGTCAAGCACTACTCGTCGGGCATGTACGTCCGGCTCGGCTTCGCCGTGGCGGCACACGTCGATCCGGACGTGCTCCTGGTCGACGAGGTGCTGGCCGTCGGCGACGAGGCCTTCGCCGCCAAGTGCCTGGCCAAGGTGGCCGAGTTCCAGGCCCAGGGCCGCACCATCCTGTTCGTCACCCACGGCCTCGACCAGGTCAGCCAGGTCTGCGACCGGGCGGTCGTGCTCAACCAGGGGCGGGTGCTGTTCGACGGCGAACCCGCCGAGGCGGTCTCCAAGCTCCGCGCCTTCCTCGGCACCTCCGAGGACCCGGCCGCCGGGCTCGGCGGCGACGGGCTGCTGGAGATCGTCGACGCGCACGTGATCGACCCGGCCGCCGGCGGCGAGCAGCTCGACTTCCACGTCGGCGACAAGCTCGCCATCGACGTGATCGTCAAGGGCAGGGCGGAGGCCCCGGCGGCCGACCTCCGCCTGGTGGTGACCGGCCCGGCCGACTACCCGATGTTCCTGATGGAGAGCCCGCCTGGGGTGGTGCCGGCCGGCGGGGCGGTGCACACCGTCCGCTTCCTCCTCCCCGCCTTCCCCTCCCTGCAGGGGCTGTTCTCGCTGTCGGTGGCGCTGATCCGCTCGGGCGGCAAGGACGTGCTCGACGCCCGCCGCTTCGGCGAGCGGATCCGCGTGTACGGCCCCGCCACCCACGGCTTCCAGCTGGTCGACTTCGAGACCGAGCTGCTCCCGCCCGAGGACCGGCCATGACCGGCGCCGCGCCGCTGGTCACCGTGGTGATCGTCAACTGGAACGGCGCCCACCTCCTGCCCGCCTGCCTGGACGCGCTGGCCGCCCAGGACCTGCCGGAGGGGCGCATGGCGGTGTGGGTGGTCGACAACGCCTCGACCGACCCCTCCCGCGAGCTGCTCGCGCGCGACTACCCGTGGGTGAAGGTGCTCGCCAACACCCGCAACGACGGCTTCGCCGGCGGCAACAACGTCGCCCTGCGCCAGGTGGACACGCCCTACGTGACCCTGCTCAACAACGACGCCCGGCCCGCGCCCGACTGGCTCGCCCGCCTGCTGGAGCCGTTCGAGGCGCCGGGTTCCGAGCGGCTGGCCGCGGCCACCTCCAAGCTGGTCTTCCTGCCCCGCTTCGTGTCGCTGCGGGTGTCGATGCCCGGCTTCGTGCCTGGCGGCCTCGACCCACGCGAACTGGGCGCCCGGGTCTACCAGGTGACCGTGAACGGCGCCGACGTCACCGAGCAGGTGCTCTGGGACCAGGTCGCCTACGGCCCGGAAGGGGAGGGTGCCTGGCGCTTCCGCTGGCTCCGCCCGGCCGGCACCCTGCTGGTCCCCGTCGCGGAGGAGGGCGGGCCTGCTACCGGGCCGTTCCGCCTCGGCCTCCGCCTGGCCGCCGAGACCGCCAAGGCGGTCGAGGTCGCCTTCCCGGGCGGCACCGCCACCGTCAAGGCGACCCAGGAGGTGGCCGACGCCGAGGTCGACCTGCCGGCCGGCGTCCAGCTGGTGGACGTGCTCAACAACGCCGGCGGCAAGGTGTTCGCCGACGGCTACGGCGCCGACCGCGCCTACCAGGAACCCGACCTCGGCCAGTACGAGCACGCCGAGGAGGTGTTCACCTTCTGCGGCGCGGCGGTGTGCTTCCGCACCGAGGCGCTGCGCGAGGCGGGCTTCTTCGACGACGACTTCTTCCTCTACTACGAGGACACCGACCTGGCCTGGCGGCTCCGCGCGCTCGGCTGGTCGATCGGCTACCAGCCGGCCGCGGTGGTGCGCCACATCCACTCGGCCTCCTCCAAGGAGTGGTCGCCGCTGTTCATCTTCCACGTGGACCGCAACCGGCTGCTGATGCTGACCAAGAACGCCAGCGCCCCACTCGCCGTCCGCGAGGTGCTGCGCTACCCGCTGACCACCGCCTCGCTGGCCCTGCGGGAGGTCGCCAGGGCGCGCCAGTCCCGCCGCCGCCCGCCGGTGCGGCCGACCCTGCTCCGCCTCCGGGTCTGCGCCTCCTACCTGCGCCTGCTCCCAGCCATGCTGGCCCGCCGCCGCGACCTGGCCCGCCGCGCCCGCGTCGACCGCGGCCAGCTCGAGCGCTGGCTGGTGCCGCGCTGAGCCCATGAAGGTCGCGCTCGACGCCACCCCGCTGCTCGGCGTCCGCACCGGCGTCGGGCAGTACGTCCACGGCCTGGTCTCCGGCATGGTGCAGCTCGGCGAGCCCGACGAGCTGGTGCTGGTCCCGTTCAGCTGGCGTGGCACCAGGGACCTGCCCGCGGCCGCGCCCGAGGGCCCGCTGGTGCGCGTCGGCCGCCGCCGGGTACCCGCCCGGCTGCTGGTCCAGGCCTGGTCGCGGCTGCCGCTTCCGCCGGTGGAGTGGCTCGCCGGACGGGTCGACGTCTTCCACGCCACCAACTTCGTGTTGCCGCCCGCCCGCCGCGCGGCCGGCGTGCTCACCATCCACGACCTCACCTACCTGCGCTTTCCGGCGATGGTCACGGCCGCGACGGCGCGCTACACCACCCTGGTGCCGCGCGGCCTCGCCCGCGGGGCGACCGTCTGCACGCCCACCAGGGCGGTGGCCGCCGAGGTGATGGAGGCCTACCGGGTGCCGCCGGAGCGGGTGGTGGTGACCCCGCTCGGCGTCGGCCGGGCCTGGTCGGAGGGGCGCCCGCCCGAGCCGGCCTGGCTCGACGCCCACACCCTGCCAGCGCGCTACCTGCTGTTCGTCGGCAGCCGCGAGCCTCGCAAGGGCCTCGAGGTCCTGCTCGCCGCCTACCGCGAGCTGCTCGCCGACGAGCCGGGCGCCCCGCCGCTGGTGCTCGCCGGGCCGCCCGGCTGGGGCGAGGCGCTGGATCTCGACGGCCTGCCGGACGGGGCCGTGCGCATGCCCGGCTACCTGCCGGAGCCCGATCTGATGCGGCTGGTCGCCGGTGCCGCCGCGCTGGTCTTCTCCTCCCGTTACGAGGGCTTCGGCCTGCCGCCGCTGCAGGCGCTGGCCTGCGGCACCCCGGTGGTGGCGTCCGACCTGCCGGCGCTCAGGGAGGTCCTCGGCGACCAGGCCGAGTTCGTCCCCGTCGGCGACCACGCCGCGCTCGCCGCCGCGCTCGCCGCGGTGCTGAAAGACGACGGCGGCGCGGCGGGCAGGTCCGCCAGGCGCGACCACGCCGCGGCCTTCACCTGGGAGGACTGCGCGCGCGCCACGCTCACCGCCTACCAGCGTGCCCTGGCATGAACGCTCCAGGCCCGGCGTCAGCTCCGCCGCCTCCGGCCGAGCCCGAGCCGGGCGACCGCCCCGGTCCGCTGCCCGGCGGCGGTCGCGCCACCAGCCTGCGCGCCGGCGTGGTCGCCGAGCAGCTGTTCGGCCCCGTGCCCGGGGGGATCGGCCGCTACGTCGGCGCGCTCGCCCGCCACCTGCCCGCCGTGGCCGCGGCCGCCGATCCCGGCGGGAGCATCCGCTGGATCACCGGCCGGCACCCGCCAGAGCGGCTCGCCGCGGCCGGGCTCGACCCGTCGGCGACCACCACCCTGGCGCTGCCGGGCAGGCTGGCCACCCGCGCCTGGGTCAGCCTGCGCCGCCCCCGCCTGCCGGGCCGGCTGGTCGCCGAGCTCGACCTGGTCCACGCGACCAGCGCGGCCGTGCCGCCCGCCACCGGCCGCGCCCTGGTCGCCACCGTCCACGACCTCGGCTTCCGCCACCACCCCGAGACCTACCCGGCCGCCGGCCGCCGCTTCCACGAGCGCGCCACCCGCATCGTGGTGGCCGAGGCCGCCCGCGTGCTGGTGCCGTCGGCGGCGACCGGCTTCGACCTGACCGACCTCTACGGCCTGGAGCCCAGCCGGGTGGCGGTCACCGCGCTCGGCGTCGACCTCCCCGAGCCCGACCCGGCGCCGGCCCGCCTCCTCTTGGCCGAGCTCGGCGTGCGCGGGCCGTTCCTGCTCGCGGTCGGCACCCTCGAGCCACGCAAGAACCTGCGCCGGCTGCTGGCCGCGTTCGCGGCCAGCGCCCAGGAGCTGCCCGACCACCATCTGGTGGTGGCCGGGCCGGTCGGCTGGGGCCCGGCGCTCCGCCCGACCTACGAGTCGGTCAGGGTCAAGCTGGCCGGCCCGGTCGACGACGTCACCCTGCACGGCCTCTACGACGCCGCCGACGGCCTCGCCTATCCGAGCCTGTACGAGGGCTTCGGCCTGCCGGTGCTGGAGGCGATGGCCCACGGTACCCCGGTGCTGACCAGCGACCGCTCCAGCCTGCCCGAGGTCGCCGGCGACGCCGCCCTGCTGGTGGACCATGACGACGAGGACGCCATCGCCGCCGGGCTGGTGCGCCTGGTCGGCGACCAGGCGCTGCGGGCCCGGCTGGCCGCCGCCGGCCGGCGGCGGGCGGCGCGCTACACCTGGCCGGCGACCGCCGCCGCGACCTGGGCGGCCTACCAGGAGGCGCTGGCGTGACCCTGCCGTTGCGGGTGGGGGTCGACGCCACCGCCATCCCGGCACGGCTCACCGGCGCCGGCATCTACGCCGCCGGGCTGCTCAGTACGCTCGCCCGCCGCGACGACGTCGACCTGGAGGTGCTCGCCAGCGCGGCCGCCGCCGAGATCCTCGCCGCTCCGGGTCTGCGCCTGCGGGTGGTCGCCGCGGCCGGGGCCGGCCGGCCCGTCCGGATCGCCTGGACGCAGCTGGCCGCCGGCCGCGCCGTCCGCCGCGCCGGCAACCAGGTCTTCCACGGCCTCCACTACGAGCTGCCGTACCGTGCCTCGCTGCCGCAGGTGGTCACCGTCCACGACCTCACCATGGTCACCCATCCGGAGTGGCACGAGCCGGCCAAGGTCCGCTACTTCGGCTGGGCGATGCGCCGCGCGGTCCAGGCCGCCGACCGGGTCCTGTGCGTCTCGGCGACCACCGCCCACGACCTGGCCGAGCACCTCGGCGTGGCACCGGACCGGGTGGACGTCACCCCGCTCGGCACCGACCTCGCCCCCGCCTCCGAGCGGGAGATCGCCGACCTGCGCGACCGGCTCGGCCTCGACGGCCCGTTCCTGCTCGGGCTCGGCACCCTGGAGCCCCGCAAGGACCTGCCCACCCTGGTGCGGGCGTTCGCCACCCTGGCCGGCGAGCTGCCCCACGCCCTGGTGCTTGCCGGCCTGCCCGGCTGGGGCGCCGGCGAGCTGGCCGCCGCGGTCGAGGCCAGCGGCGTGGCCGACCGCATCCACCTGCCCGGCTACGTCTCCGAAGCCGACAAGGCGGCCCTGCTCAGCGGCGCCGACCTGCTCGTCTACCCGAGCCGCTACGAGGGCTTCGGCCTGCCGGTGCTGGAGGCGATGGCGTGCGGCACCCCGGTGGTGACCACCACCGGCGGGTCGCTGCCGGAGGTCGCCGGCGACGCCGCCCTGCTGGTCGAGCCCGGCGATCCCGAGCAGCTCGCCGCGGCGGTGGTGAAGCTCCTCGGCGACCAGGCGGCCTGGAGCGACCTGGCCCGCCGCGGCTACGCCAGGGCGGCCGGCTTCACCTGGGAGCGCTGCGCCGAGCTGACCCTCGCCGCCTACCGGAAGGCCGCCGCCGGCGGGCCCGCGCGCCCGAGCGGCGGCACCCCGTAGACTGCGGCCATCGCCAGCGCCGCAAGGAGACCGAACCCGTGCAAGCCGTCATCCTCGCCGGAGGCTTCGGCACCCGCCTCCGCCCCCTCACCACCACCCGGCCGAAGCCGCTGATCCCCTTCGCCAACGAGCCGTTCCTGCTGCACAACCTCCGCCAGCTCGCCGCCGCCGGCCTCAACGAGGTGGTCCTTTCCACCATGTACCTGCCGGAGGCGTTCGACGAGCTGCTGCCGGCGGCCCGCAAGGCCGGGGTCGAGGTGACGCTCTCCTCCGAGGACACCCCGATGGGCACCTCGGGCGCGGTCAAGCGCCTGTCACACCTGCTGCACTCCACCTTCCTGGTGCTCAACGGCGACATCCTGGTGGACCTGGACTTCCAGCGCCTGGTCGCGCGGCACCTCGAACGCAAGGCGGCCGCCACCCTGGCGCTGGTGCGCGTGCCCGACCCGAGCGCGTTCGGCCTGGTCCCGGTCGACGGCGACGGGCGCGTGGCGGCGTTCCTGGAGAAGCCGGGCCCGGACGAGGACCGCTGGGTGACCGACCTGATCAACGCGGGCGTGTACGTGCTGGAGCCGTCGGTGCTCGAGCACGTGCCAGCGGGCCAACCCTCATCCTTCGAGCGAGACCTGTTCCCCAGCCTGCTCGCCTCGGGCGCGTCCGTCTACGGCTACGAGCTGTACGGCTACTGGCGCGACCTCGGCACGCCCATCGCCTACCTGCAGGCCCAGGCCGACCTGCTCGAAGGCCGGCTGCACCTGCCCATCAACGCCACCGAGCGCCGCCGCAACCAGTACATCGCCGACAACGCCGAGATCGACGAGGGCGCGGTGCTGCGCGGCCCGATCATGGTCGGCGCCGGCGCCCGCATCGAGGACGAGGCCCGCGTGTTCGGTCCGTCGGTGCTCGGACCCGGCGCAGTGGTCCGCGGCGGGGCCCGCCTGGAGCGCTCGGTGCTGCTCGAGAACGCGCGCCTGGAGCCGGGCGCCAAGGTCTCCGACTCGATCATCGGCAGCGAGGTGGTGGTCGGCTCCGGCGCGGTGGTCGGTGACGGCACCATCCTCGGCGACCGGGTGGTGATCGAGGACGGCAACGTGCTCGCCGGCGGCCTCCGCGTCGCCCCCGGCGTCCACCTCGGCCCCGGCGCCATCCGCGTCTGAGGGCGGCCGCGCCGGCGCCTGGGCTAGATCGCGTTCTTCTCCGGTGCCACCGACTTGGCGCCGCGGGGGACCATGAAGTCGTTGATGAAGGCCGAGACCACGTCGATGTTCACCCGCTGGCTGGTCTGCAGGTGCCGCCAGGCGGTCATGGTCAGGCCGTCGGACGGCAGGCCCTCATACGGCGCCAGCACGAGCTTGTCCTCGCTGAGCCCCTCGGCGATGCGGGTCAGCGTCTCGACCTGGTCGGCGGGGAGGTTCTTGTACTGGAGCACCACGTAGCCGTGTTCCAGGTTGTGCACCAGCGCCCGCTCGTCCTGCTGGTCACGGTAGATGCCCCTCGGCAGCGGCGTGCCCAGGTGGTCCCCTGAGGTCGGGGGCTGCGAGTTCCAGTTCCTGGGCTGGGCGTCCGCACCGATGTGGTCGCGGCCGGCCTCGGCGAACTGCCGCACCTGGCTGGCGCCGGCCGCGCGGGTGGCGGCCGCCAGCTGGGCGGCGTCCGGGTTGGTCAGCTTGATGGAGGTGTCCCGTCCCTGCCACAGGATCACGCCGACCAGCGCCAGCACCACCACGACGCCCCCGGCTGTCCAGGCGATGGCACGCTTCCGCCTGCGCCGCTCGGCCTCCCGCCTGGCCGCCGCCCCCTTGGCGAGCTTGCCCTTGCCGGCCGGCCCCTTCGGCTGCTTCTTGGACGCGGGGGCGGGCCGGTTGGATGCCGGCTTGGCGCCCTTCGCCTTGCCGGGCTTCTGCTGATCGACCATGGACGACTGTCTCCAAAACGGGTGGGACGGACGGCGGAGGTTCAATTCTATGCACCTGGGCGCGAAACGGCGGCACCGGCCCGCGGTGTAGCCCGGCCTCGCCTCGGGTAGACGCCATCGGGTCGACCCCGCGAGCAGCGACGAGAGGCGGCGGCATGAGCGTCCTGAAGACCAAGCCGGTCGAGCAGTGCATCAGCGACACCGAGGTGGAGGGGCACCAGCTCCGCCGCGACCTGTCCGCCCTCGACCTGACCGTCTTCGGCGTCGGGGTCACCATCGGCACCGGTATCTTCGTGCTCACCGGGGTGGCCGCCGCCACCAAGGCCGGTCCGGCCATCGCGCTGTCCTTCGTGGTCGCCGCAGTCGCCTGCGCCCTCGCCGGGCTGTGCTACGCCGAGCTGGCCAGCGCCGTGCCGGTGGCCGGCAGCGCCTACACCTTCTCCTACGCCACCCTGGGCGAGCTGATCGCCTGGATCATCGGCTGGGACCTGGTGCTCGAATTCACCCTCGGCGGAGCGGCGGTGGCCAAGGGCTGGTCCAAGTACCTGGTCGAGCTGCTGCCGTTCACCCTCCCCGCCAGCATCGCCGGTGACAGCCCGACGGTCGACGTGCCCGCCGCGTTGGTGGTGGCCGCGCTCACCGTGGTCGCGATCATCGGGGTGAAGTTCAGCGCACGCTTCAACAGCCTCCTGGTCGCCGTCAAGGTCGCGGTGGTGCTGCTGTTCATCGCCGTCGGCCTGACCGCGGTCAAGGCGAGCAACTGGAGCCCGTTCATCCCGCCGGCCGCCAAGGCGCCCAAGGCGGTGACCGCCGTCGAGACCGGCACGCCAGTGATCCAGCTGCTGCTCGGGCAGGAGCCGCTCGACTACGGCCTGCTCGGCATCGGCTTCGGCGCCGCCATCGTGTTCTTCGCCTTCATCGGCTTCGACGTGATCGCCACCACCGCCGAGGAGGTCCGCCGGCCGCAGCGCGACCTGCCCATCGGCATCCTCGGCTCGCTGGCCATCTGCACCGTGCTCTACGTGATCGTCTCGGTGGTGATGACCGGCCTGCTCCGCTACACCGAGCTGAACGACGCCGCGCCGATGGCCAAGGCGCTCAAGGCCAACGGCCTCGACCTGGCCGCCAGCCTGGTCTCGCTCGGCGCCCTCGCCGGCCTCACCACGGTCATCCTGGTGCTGATGATGGGCCAGGCCCGGGTCCTGTTCGCCATGAGCCGCGACCGGCTGCTCCCCGAGGGGCTGGCCAAGGTCCACCCGACCTTCCGCACCCCGTGGATCATCTCGCTGCTCACCGGCACGGTGATCGCGGTGATCACCGCCCTGGTGGACCTGGAGACCCTGGCCGACCTGGTGAACATCGGCACGCTGTTCGCCTTCGTGCTGGTCTCGATCGGGGTGGTGGTGCTGCGTCGCACGCGGCCCGACCTGCAGCGCGCCTTCCGCACCCCGGCGGTGCCGCTGATCCCCGCCCTGGCCGTGGTCGCCTGCCTGTTCCTGATGCTGAACCTCGGCACCCACACCTGGTACCGCTTCCTCGCCTGGATGGTGATCGGCCTGGTGGTCTACTTCTTCTACGGCCGGCGCCGCAGCCGCCTGGCCACCGGCGAGAAGACGGTGGCCACCGGCGACGGTCAGGCGCGGTAGCCGCGACCTCAGGTGGACGGCGGGGCCGGGACCGGCCTGCCGACCAGGTGGAGCCGGTCGCGGCGGGCCAGGGTGAAGCCGAGCTTGGCGGCGACCCGCAGGCTGGCCAGGTTGTCGGGCGAGGTCGTCCAGGTCGGCGTCCGGCCGCGGCGGCGGATGTCGTGGCAGACGGCGGCGGCGCAGGCGGTGGACAGCCCGAGGCGGCGGTGCGCCGGCTCGGTGGCCACGCCGATGTCCTCGTACCGCCAGCCGGCGAAGAACGGGCAGGCCACCGCGGCCAATCGGCCATCCACGAACGCCCCGCACCCCATGCCGCTGGCGGCCAGCCCGGCGGGGCCGCCCCAGGTCCCGGAGATCCAACCCGTCTCGCCGCCGAGGCCGGCGAGCGCGCCGGCGTCGGCCGGGACGAGCCGGCGCACCACCTGCCCGGGCGGGAGCGCGGGACTCCGCGCCGGGAGCCGCTCCTGCGTGAGGATCACCCGTGGCCACTCGTGCACCTCACCGAACGCCGCCCGCAACAGCGGCACGAACGGCTCGGCCGCGTCCACGAAGCCGGTGACCTGGCCGCGCAGCTCGCCCGGGTCGAGCGCGCCCGGGTCCCCGGCGAGCAGGTAGTTGCCGGCCGACTCCACCACCAGCGCCCGCGGGTCGGGCCAGCGGTCCGCCAGGCACCGGCCGTGACCGGTCAGGATCACGTGCTGGGCGACCAGCGGACCGGGCCGCTCTGGCAGGAACCACCCGCGGACGGCCGCGAGCTGCTCACCCGTGACCGGCACCATCGCGCCCCTCCCCGCGCCGACCTACCGGTCGATCAGGCCGGAGCTCGGCGGGGTCGCCGGTGGGGGAGTGGCGTCCGGGCCGGAGCGGCCGGCGGCCAGCGCGCCGAGGGGGAGCCAGCCGCCGGGGAGGTCGAGCGCCCTGGCGGCGGCCTGGCGGTGTGACGGCCCGGCGGGGACCCACGCCGCCGCCATGCCCTGGGCGCGGAGGGCGAGCAGCAGGGCCTGGGTGAACGCGCCGGCGGCCAGCTCGTCCGCTGGCCCGGCGCCGGCCAGGCAAACCACCAGCAGCACCGGCGCCAGCGCGGCCAGGGCGGCCCGCTCCGCTCCGCCGGACGCCTCGTCCTGGGCGGGTGCCGCCCCGGCGGCGGTGCCGAGGCCTGGCAGGGCCGGCGCGTTCTCGCCGGCCGGTTCCGGCCTGGTGGCGGCCAGCCAGCGCTCGCGGGCGGCGGCCGAGACGACCCGGACCACCGGGGGGGCCGGCCAGGGCGCGGCCAGGGTGGCGGCCTCGACGGCCCGCTCGACCAGGGCCGGGTCGACCGGGTCGGGGAGCAGGGCGGCGGGTCGGCCAGCACCCTCGAGGAAGGCGAGCAGCTCCTCCGGCGCGCCGGCGGTGCGGAACAGGTCGTCGGATGCCGGGCGGACGAGGTCGCGGGCGGTGCCGTCCCCTGGCGGGCGTGCCACCCCGCGGAGCAGCGCGGCGGGGACCCGGGCGAGCTTCCCCTTGACCAGGTCGGCAGCCGCGGCCACCTCGTCGGGCACGGCCGTCTCGGTGACCTCGAGCACGCGGCCGTCGCCGTCCGGGCGGCCGCGGTAGTCGGCCAGGGCGCCCATGCCGGCCAGCCCGACGGCGACGTCGGTCTGGCCAAGCCGCCAGGGCCGGCCGAGGGTGTCGGTGACCACCACGGCGAGGTCGGCGCCGGTCGCGGCGGCCAGGGCGGCGCGCAGCCTGGCGGCCGAGGCGTCCGGGTCCTCGGGCAGGGGCACCAGCGCGTCGCCGCCGGCGTTGGACGCGTCGATCAGGGCGTTCGCCCCGACCAGGCCATGCCGGGTCTCGGCGATCACCAGCCGGCCGCGCCTGGCCACCACCCGGACGGTCTCGGCGGCGACCGTCTCGCGGTGGATCCGCTCGCGCTCGGCCTCCTCGGCCGGCAGCGGCACCAGGCGGCCTTCGGCCTTGGCGACCACCTTGGAGGTCACCGCCAGCACGTCGCCGTCGCGCAACCGCTCGCCGGCGGCCTCGACCCCGTCCAGCAGCAGCCTGACCAGGTCGTCGCCCGCCCGGATCTCGGGCAGCCCGGGCAGGGGGATCACGCTCACCACGCCGGGCCGCCCGGGCGCCGCGGCGCCCGGCCCGTCCTTGGCAGGCGGCGGGGTGCTCATAGCGCCGAGAGCGCGGTCTTGGCCAGGGCGGCGGCGTCCTCGACGGTGTGCATGATGGTGGGGGCGACCAGCGCCCGCAGCCCCAGCGCGGTCACGTCCTCGGCCTGGCCGGCGTCGAGGAGGTCGAGGACGAACGCGTCGACCAGGTCGGCGTAGAGGCCGGCCACGCCGCGGGCGGACACCTCCACCTCCCAGGCGGGCAGGAGCTTGTCCGCCATGCCGCGCACCGGCGCGCCGGCCACGATCGGGGTCACGGCCACCTTGGCGCAGGTGGCGGCCTGCACCGCCTCGACCACGCCGGGCACCGCCAGGATCGGGGCGATCGAGACGACCGGGTTGGAGGGGCAGACCACGATGCCGTCCGCGGCGGCCAGCGCGTCGAGCACGCCCGGCGCCGGGCGTGCCCGCTGGACGCCCTCGAAGCGGACTCGCCGGACCGGATCGCGTGCCTGGCGGCCCACCCACCACTCCTGGAAGCTCAGGTCGGTCGGGCCGTCCGGCCCGTCGACCTCGACCCGGGTCTCGACCCGGTCGTCGCTCATCGGCAGCAGGTGGGCGGCGACCCCCATGCGGTCGCAGAGCTCGGCCGTCACCTGGCTGAGGCTGGCGCCTTCGGCCAGGCGGCGGGTGCGGTACAGATGGGTGGCGATGTCCCGGTCGCCAAGGCCGAACCAGCCAGGCTCGCCCAGGCGGACCAGCGCGTCGCGGACGTTCCAGGTCTCGCCGGCGAGCCCCCAGCCGCGCTCGGAGTCGGCCCTGCCGGCCAGGGTGTAGGTGACCGAGTCCAGGTCCGGCGAGATCGCCAGCCCGTGCATGCGCAGGTCGTCACCGGTGTTGACGACCACCACGAGCTGCTCGGCCGGGTGGATGCGGACGAGCCCTCGCAGGAACCGGCCGGCCCCGACGCCGCCCGCGAGCGCCACCAGCATCTGCCGCCTCCGTCGTCTACGGTCCGCCCTGGGCACGGGCTGACGCCTGGCTGGGTCCGGGCGCAGTCTGCCACCGCGTCAACCGGCCCCGCCAACCGGGCAGGCGTCCGTGCTCGGGCGGCTAGGTGCTGCTGGGAGGCGGCGGCTGGGGCTGGGTGGCGCCCCGCTGCTGCTTCTGCTGCTTCGCGCTGACCAGCGCCTTCTGGGCGACCTGGATCGCCTCATTGGCGGCGGGCGAGGTCTTGGGAAGCGCCATGGCCACGCTGGTGAGGCGGATGATCTGCCGGTCCTGGACCTCGACGAGGCCTTGCCGCAGGGCGACCGCCCGCTTGTCGTCGAGTTCCTGCAGCTGGGCCTGGTCGACCGCTTGGGCGGCGGCGTCGACCGAGGCGCGGAGGCTCAGGATGGCGTCGGGGACGCGGTCCATCTGGCGGGCGTTGGCCAGACGGGTCAGCTCGCTCAGCCGGACGTCGGCGATGCGCATGCGCTCGCGCGCGGCGCCCGTCGGCGACCAGCCCAGCGAGACCAGGCGGACCTCCTCGACGGAGAGCTTCACCGGGTAGAGGGGCTGTCCCGGCAGGGCGTTGCCGGAGGCCATCGTGGCCGGGATGAGCAGCAGGGCGGCCGCTAGCAAGGCGGTGGCGACGCGGCGGCGCAGCCGCGACGGCCGCACCTGGCTCGCGGCGGGGTCGACCGGCTGGAGCTGGACGACGTCGGTGCCGATGCGCCGGCGCGTCCCGTTGGCCGAGAAGGTGATCGGAGCGAGCCTTGGCGTACCGATCGCATGGTTCAGATGCCGGCGCGCGACGCCCGGATCGAGCGTCACCGTCGCCAGCTCCGCCCGCAGGGCGGTGGCCACCGCGACCAGCGGGGCGAGTTCCACCGAGACGTAGCGGTCAGACCCGCCCGCGGGCGCGTCCAGCAGCGCGTCCAGCTCGTCGTCGAGGCTCAACGGCCTCCCCATCGTCAACCCTCCTCCTGTGAAGGCAGGCGATCAGGAGGGCCGGATAGATACGGGTTGTCGTCTGGCAGATCGTCTTCCGGCTGGTCGGTGCGGAGCTCGAGCACCCGCGCCAGGCTGGCCAGACCGCGGTGCTGCAACGACTTGACCGCGCCGGTGGTCTTGCCGAGGGTGGTGGCCACCTCCGGGGCGGTCAGCCCGGCCGCCAGCCGGAGCAGCAGGACCTCGCGCTGGTCGGTGGAGAGCTGCTGGAGGGCCGCCATCACCCGGCTGGCGTCGAGCCGCTCGATCGCCAGGTCCTGCGGGTCGGGCGCGTTCTCGACCAGGGCGGCCTCGTCGAGCACGTCGTCGAGGTTCTCGGTGCGGACCCTGGCGACCCGGCGCCGGTAGTCGTAGAGGTCGTGGCGGGCGATGCGGAACAGCCAGCCGCCGAGCTTGTTGATCTCGCCGCGGAACCCGGGCAGGGATTCGATCGCGGCGGTGAAGACCGTGCCGGTGAGGTCCTCGGCCGCGTGGCGGTCGCCGACCGCGGCGACGAAGAAGCGCAGCAGCGCTGGCGCGTATGCCTGGTAGATGCGCGTGACCGCGGCGGGGTCGCGGCGACGGGCCGCGACCAGGTCAGCCGCGGTGAGTTCGATCCCGCTCGCGATCACGACCCCGGGAGCCCCGGGGGTGGGCGAGGTGCGTGTGGTCTTGAACACGAACATCCCTCAGAAGGTCTATCAGGCGGCGTAGAGGCTATCCGATCAGGCCGGATATGCACGAGTCCCAAGAGGCTCCGTTACGTCACAGCTTGATGGCGGCCGCGTACCAAACTGCTTGATTCTGCCTCTCAAGCTGGCGCAGAATGCCACCGATGTAATTACGGCCATGGAGCTACGTACCACGCCGCCGCGAGCACGAAAGAGGCCGGGATGACCACACTCCCCCTCGTCGAACCGCAAGCCTGGTACGAGCAGGCTGCCTGCCTGCAGGCCAATGCCGACTGCTTCTTCCCGGAGAAGGGCGGCTCCACCCGCGAGGCCAAGCGGATCTGCTCGACCTGCACCGTTCGCCTCGAATGCCTGCAATATGCTCTCGCCAACGACGAACGCTTCGGCATCTGGGGCGGTCTGAGCGAGCGCGAGCGCCGGCGGCTCAAGCGCCTGGCGTCCTAGCGCCCTCCCTGCGGAGAAATGCTCCGCAGTCCCACGTAGGCAGTTCTTTGTATCTTTCTTCGTGGTCGCCGGCTGCCGCATGGGTGCCGCGGATTGCCCCGGACGGGCGCGTCCGGGCGGCCGGATCTTCCCGCCGGCGCCACCCGGACGCGGGCACGCGGGTGGGGCGCTGACCGGCACGGATGCGTTGCAGCAGCCCAAGCGTGGTAGGATCCGTCCCGCCCGTGGGGAGGTCATCCATCCCCACGGGTATTTGTCATGGCTTATACAGTCGACGGGTGCATCGAGCCGTGACGGATGAACGAGGGTGGAATGGTCAAGGTGGCAAAATACGCGGACACGGTGCCGTAGGAGCGGGCACGCACGTGAGGACGCCGGACCGACTCGAACCTGCCGACAGGCAAGCCCCGCATCCCTGACAACGTCACCACCCCCCACGCTCAGGAGACGCATCGCCAGTGGCAGTCAGCCCTCAGCGCGTCCTCGCCGTGGTCGTGGTCCACAACGGGCGGCCATTCCTGCGGGACACGTTCCGAGGCCTCGCGGAGCAGACCCGCCCGATCGACGACGTGCTGATCGTCGACACGGGCTCGACCGACGGCAGCGCCGACTGGGCCAGGGCACGGCTCGGCCCCGACGCCATCCTGGCCGTCCGTGGCCAGTTCGGCCGGGCGGTCTCCGCCGCGCTCCGCGACCCACGTTCGGCGGAGATGGACTGGCTGTGGCTGCTCCACGACGACTCCGCGCCGGAGGCCGAGGCGCTGGAGCGGCTGCTGGGTGAGGCCGAGGCACGCCCTGGGGCGAGCGTCCTCGGGCCCAAGCTGGTGGGCTGGAACGACTCCAACCGCCTGCAGGAGGTCGGCTGGAAGGTCGACCGCACCGGCCGGGCGGTGTCGCCGATCGAGGACGACGAGATCGACCAGGGCCAGCACGACCTGGTCCAGGACGTCTTCTACGTGTCGACCGCCGGCATGCTGGTCCGGCGCGAGGCGCTGCTGGCGGTCGGGGGCTTCGACGAGCGCATCTCGGCGTTCCGCGACGACCTGGACCTGTGCTGGCGCGCCCACCTGGTGGGGGAGCGGGTGCTGATCGTCCCCCACGCCAAGGTCCGCCACTTCGGCGCGGCCGCCTCCCGTGCCCGCCGCACCCGCGCGGTCAGCCTGCCCCGCTACCTGGTCGAACGGCACACCACCTTGGCGTTGTTCAAGTCGACCTCGCTGCGCCGCCTGCCGCTGGTGATGACGCTCGCCTTCGTCGGCGCGCTGATCCGCGCGCTCGGGCTGACGCTGACCGGCCGTCCCGGCGACGCCGCCCAGGTGCTGTGGGCCTGGGGGTGGAACGCCAAGGAGCTGCCCATCTCCCTGGTCCACCGGCGCCGCGCGCAGAAGAGCCGCAGGCTGGACGACGCGCGCCTGTCGGCCTTCCAGGCGCCAGGCGGCCAGCGCGTGCGCGCGCTCCTGCGCGACCTGCTGGACCTGGTCTACGGGGAGGTGGGCGAGCACGTCGCCGAGGTGCGGTTCAAAGAGGAGGAGGACTCGCCGGCGCTTGGCGCCTCGATCGGGCGGGTGATGGCCAGGCACCCGGTGGGGTTCGCCGTGGCGGCCTTCGCCGCCCTGATGGCGGTCTCGCTCCGCGCCCTGCTGGTGGCCCCCGGGATCAGCGGCGGCGCCCTCGCCCCCTTCCCGGCCAGCGGCCTGGACCTGCTCAACGAGTACCGGGCCGCGCTCCACGGCGGCGGGCTTGGCTCGACCCTGGCCGCGTCCCCGTCACTCGCCCTGCTCGGCGCCGCCAGCCTGCTCACCGCCGGCAAGGCGCTGGTGACCCAGAAGCTGCTGCTGTGGCTGGCCCTGCCGTTGGCCGCCGCCACCTGCACCCGCGCGCTGCGGGTGGTGGTGCCCGAGCGCGCCCCCAGGGCCGTCGCCGGCCTGCTCTACGCCACCACCCCGCTGGCCATCGGCGCGCTGGCCCAGGGCCGCCTCGGTGAGCTGGCCTTCCTGGTGATCGCCCCGCTCGCCCTCGCCCAGGTGGTGCTCGCCTTCCGTGGTGACCAGCCGCGCGAGCCGTGGCGGCCGGCGCTCCGCTTCACCCTGCTGGCCGCGGTCGCCGTCGCCATGTACCCGCCAGCCCTGATCCCGCTCGGGCTGGTGGTGTTCGGCGCCGTCGGCGTGGCCGTCTTCCGCGCCAGGGGCCCGGCCTCCTCCACCGCGATCCGCCAGGCCATCTACCTCGGTGCCGGCTTCGCCGCCGTGCTGGCCCTGCTCGCCCCATGGAGTGGCCTGCTGTTCACCGGCGCGTCGCCGCTGCGCGCGATCGGCAGGCCGCTGGTCTCGCCGACAATGGTCGACCTGCTGCAGCTCCGCCCGGGCGGGCCGGGGCTGCCCACCACCCTGGTCGGACCGGTGTACCCGATTCTCGCGCTCGCCGCCCTGCTGCTCGTCCCCGCCGCCCGCCGGGTCCAGACGTTCATGCTGGTGCTCGGGTTCGTGGTGGCCGCCGCGCTGGCCGCCTGGCAGGCCAAGGGCCTGCCGCCCCTGATCACCGACTGGGCCGGCGGGATCATGGTCGCCGGCGCGGTGACCTGGGCCGGCGCGGCCGCGCTGGCCCTGGCCGGGATCGGCGCGGTCCGGCTCAAGCTGGACCTGGACCCGCGGCGGCTCGCCGCCACCGCCCTCGCCCTGGTCGTGGTCGCGTCCAGCGTGATGGTGTTCGCGCACCTGGCCTCCGGCTCGTGGGGGGAGCTGCAGGCGGTGCGCGGCCGCGCCCTGCCCGCCACCGTCACCGGCGGCCAGGCCAGGGTGCTGTGGCTGGCCGGCCGGCCCGATCACGGTCTCGATTACGGCGTGACCGGCCCGAACGGCCGCACCCTGCTCGACTCCGGCCGGCCGGAGCCGGTGCCGGCCGCCGAGGCGCTCGGCTCGGTGGTGACCGACATCGCCCAGGCCCGCACCCACCGGGCCGGGGCGATGCTGCGGATGTTCAACATCGGCTATGTGGTGGTGCGGACCGGCCCGGACGCCGACCGGCTCACCGACCTGGTCGCCCGCCAGCAGGACCTGGTCTGGCGGCCGTCGAGCCAGGCCGGCCTGTATGAAGGCCCCGAGGTCAGCCCCGGTGGCTGGGTGCTGCCAGGCAAGCCACCGCAGCGGGTCCAGGACCTGGTGGTCGCCGAGGCACCGGTCGCCCTGCGCGGCACCGGCCTCGGCAACGGCACCGGCCAGGTGGAGGGGCCAGGGACGGTGATCGTGCCCGTGCCGGCGGGTCGGACCTGGAGCGCCTGGGTCGGTGACACCCCGCTCGCGCCGACCTCGGCGCTCGGCTGGGAACAGGCCTTCGTCCTGCCGCAAGGGGTGAGTGGCGTGCTGCAGGTCCGGGAGACCGGCCAGAGCCGGCGCAACACCCTGCTGCTGGTCGAGGGCCTGCTGGTGCTGGCCGCGTTCGCCACCCTGTTCCGTCCGACCAGGTCGGCGCCGCCATCCGCCCCGATCACCCTGGACGACACCGTCACCGACCTGCCGGTCGTCGAGCTGACCAGGCAAGGAGCCGCGCGGTGAGCGACCGCCCGCCCGACTGGAGCGAGCACCCTGACTATCAGGACTGGCCCGACTACGAGGGCGAGACCGATTCGGGCCTTGGCAACGGCCGCGGGCGGGCCGAGGCCCCCGGCCGGCCGCGGCAGCGTCCCGACGCCGCCGAGCCCGGCCAGGGTGGACCCCGGCCCGGCCAGCGATCCGAGTGGCGCGGCCCGGTCGGCCCCGGCTGGCCCGCTCCCGGCGGCCAGCCCGCCGCCGAGCGGCGCGACCCCGGCGGCCAGCCTGGCTGGCAGGATGCCGGCGACCGGTCCGAGCCGCCCTGGCGTGCCGGCCAGCCGCCCAGCGACGAGCCCGGATGGCGGGATCCCCGGGACCCGTCCGGTCCCGGCCGGGACGAGGCGCCGGACGAACCCGAGTGGCGTGACGCCGCCACCTGGGGGACGGATCCGCGTGGCGTGCCCCCACCGCCCGGCGGGTGGCAGGACCCGCCCACGCAGCCCGGCGAGCCGGGGCCTGGCGGCAAGCACGACAGCGGCCGGGTGATCCCAGGGCGCGCCCAGCGCAACAGCGGCCGGATCACCGGGCGGCTGACCCGGCGGACGCAGCGCGGCGGCCGGCAGGCGCCCCGCCGCGACCTCGCGGATGGGACCCAGGCCCCGCCCCCCCGGCCGGAGGCGGAGGCGCCTGGCCCGCCCGCACGGCCCGCCTGGTCTCCGGAGCAGCCGGACGCCGGGCGTTCCTGGCCTCCCGAGGGCCATGGCCAGGCCCCGCCGGCGGGCCGGCGGCCGACGCCGCCGCCTGCCTGGGCAGGTGGCGAGCAGGCCCCACCGCCGGCACCGCCGCGCGGCCCGGCCGGTGGCGGCGCGCCGCCACCCGCGGGCGCCCAGCGGCCGGTGCCGCCGCAGGCCTGGGCGCGTGGCGAGCCGTCCGACCCGGGCCGGTTCGCCGGACCGGCGGGAGCGCCCCGACCGCGCCACGGCTCCCCGCCGGCTCCCGGCTCCGGTGACGACCAGCCGAGGCGGTACGGCGAGGCACCGGCCGGGCCGGGCTTCGCCGGCTACGGCGGCCCGCCCGCGGCCGAGCGGCGCGACGACCTGGCAGGGCGGCCGCGGCGCGCCGGCTACGACGCCGAGGACGGGGTCCAGCCCGAGGGACTGGTGGCCGGCGAGCCCGGGGCGCCTGGCTGGGACGGCCCGGCGGCGCTCCCCAGGCCCTCGCGCGGACGCCCCCGCCACGGCGCCCACGGCCGCACCCGGGCCAGGAGGCTGCCCGGCCTGCCCAAGCCGAGCCTGCCCAAGCCGAGCCTGCCCACGGTCAGGCGGGCGAGGATCCCCCAGGCGAGCCTCGCGCTTGCCGGGATCGCCATCCTGGTCGCCGGCGGGCTCGCCGGGCTGATGAACGTGCTGCCCAAGGCCTCCGCCCCGGTCGCCGCCGATGCCGGCGCGCCCTACTCGGCCCGCTGGGTGTGCCCGTTGCTGCCCAGCTCGCTCGGCACGGTGGTGACCGACAACCTCGGCCAGCGCGCCGCCGCGATGCGGGTCGGGGTCAACGCGCTCCGGTCCCAGGGCGTCGCCGGGCCAGGGGGGCAGCCTTTCCCGGACCTGGCGGCGGGGGCGAGCCGCCAGGTGCGCGCCCAGAGCGGCCCCAACGGTGGCTTCGTGCAGGTGGAGGCGTTCGGCGCGCCGATCGCGGCGACCTCCGCCGACCAGCCCACCTGCGTGCCCGGTCCGGCCACCCGCTGGTGGCTGTCTGGTCTCACCGTGACCAACGAGACCAAGGTCACCATGGTGATCGCCAACCCCGAGACGGCCGACGCCACCGTCAACATCACCCCGCACGTGAGCGAGGGCTCGCTGCACCCCGAGGGCCTGCAGAACGTGTTCGTGAAGGCCGGCACCACGGTCCGCAAGGACCTCAGCGTCCCCCAGGTGCAGGGACTCCCGTTCACCGCCGAGGTGGTGGCGAGCCAGGGCCGGGTGGTGGTGGGCACGCGCATGGACAGCCGCATCGGCGAGCGCCAGGAGAGCCTGATCGTGCCCGCGCAGCAGACCGAGCGTTCGTCGTGGCTGTTCTCGGGTGGTCTGGCCGGCGACGCGCGCCAGGTCGAGCTGCTGGTCACCAACCCCAACCCCAAGGCGCTGTCGCTGGTGGTCGAGGGCGTCAACGACCAGGGCCGGTTCAAGGTGCCCGGGTTCGACCTTCCGATCTCCGACGGCTCCAGCAACGAGGCGATCGTCCCGGTCCAGTTCGGCAAGACGGGCGCGTTCTCGCTGCGGGTGCGGTCCAAGGACGGCTCCAGGTTCGTCGCCGCGATGCGCTTCGGCTCGGGCGCCAGCCCGGTCAACGCCAGCTACCTCGACCTCGGCGGCAGCGGGCTGGACGCCCGCTGGATGGCGCCGGTGGCGCCCACCTCGGGCCGGGTGGTGCTCGCCAACACCGCCGCGACGCCGGTCAGGGCGACGCTGTCCGGGCTGGCGCGCTCGGACGGCGGAGCCAGCACCCAGGCCGGTCCGGCCGGGAAGGGGTCCGCGGTCACGATCCAGCCCGGGCAGGTCCGGATCGCCACCGTGCCGAAGGGCGTGCGGAGCCTGCTCCTGGTGGCGGATGGTCCCGGCCTGGTGGTCGCCCCGGTCGGCGAGGGCCAGCTGGTGCCCGGCTCGCAGGTGGGCGGGGTGCCGCTCGCCGGCGCGGTGACGCCCGGCCCGGCGGCCGCGCCCTGACGCCCGAGCCGGCCGCGCCGCGCCGGTCCACCGGCCTGGCCTCCCCGGCCCGGGGCGGTTACCAGCCGAGCTCGTCCAGGCGGTCGTCGTCGATGCCGAAGTAATGGGCCACCTCGTGGATGACCACCTCGCGCACCAGCTCGGCCAGGTCGGCGTCGGAGTGCGAGCGGGCCTCGATGGGCCGGCGGAAGATCACGATCCGGTCGGGCAGCACGGCCGAGTAACCCGCGCTCCGCTCGGGCAGCGGCACGCCCTGGTAGAGGCCGAGCAGCAGGCCGCCGCCTGGCACCTCGTCACCCCGGAAGGTCTCCTCGACCACGAACTCCACGTTCTCGAGCTGGTCGCGGAACTCGGCCGGGATCGAGCCGACCGCCGCCTCGACCAGCCGCATGAACGCCTCGCTGCCCGACCCGGGTGGCTGCACCGCGGGGATCGGCAGCCGGGGCCGGGGCGCACGGCGGCCATGACGCTGACGGGCCAGGACGGGCTCCTCTCCGTGGGGCGGCACCGACCCCGACGCCGGATCGCTCCCGGGCGCCCAGGGGTGGCGGCGCAACCATAGCTCTCCGGCGCGGCCGCGGCAGAACCCGCGTTGACCGCCACCGATGGCCGCCCGTAGCGTCGGCCGTGACGCCTGCGGGGACCCGTAGGGGCGACCCGATCGTCGCCGCGGGCGTCGTTCTAGTCATCCTGAGTGGTTCGGCCCGCCCGATCGGGCCATACGGCACCCGCGCGCTCATGCCGAGTAGTGGAGCGACCACGCGCGGTGATCATGACCGCGCTGGGCCGGCAACTTCCCTACCCCAGCGGGGCTCACCGCCGAGGTGCCACCATGACGTGCCCGACCTGCAGCTCCCACCGCCTCACCGCGATCGCCATCAAGCTGGCGCCCGAGGAGGACCACCTCTTCGCCTCCTGCCACGCGTGCGAGTGGAAGGGCTGGTTCAAGCACGGCAGCGCCGTGCCCCTCGAGCACATCCTCTCGCTCACCTCGGAGCGGAGGTTCTAGCTGAGGCCCTAGCCGCCCGTCACCGTGGGCGTCGCGCCGCCCCAGCACAACGAGCCACACCGCCGCCGAGCCCTGTCGGTCGCCCTGCCTGCGGGGCAGTCGTCTAGAATGCGCCCTCGCAGTGCCTCCGCCGCCACGGAGGCCGGCCGCCGTCGCAAGGAGTCACCGTGCCCGCCGATCTCGACAAGGTGTTCAAGGCGTACGACATCCGCGGGGTCTACCCCGATGAGATCGACGAGGACCTCGCGTACGCGGTCGGCCGCGCCTTCGTCGGGCTGACCGGCGCGCGCACGGTCGCCATCGGCCACGACATGCGGCCGTCGTCCCCGCCCATGACCGACGCCCTCACCGCCGGCGCGACCAGCCAGGGCGCGGACGTCATCCGGGTCGGGCTCTGCTCGACCGACATGCTGTACTTCGTCTCCGGCGCCCTCGGCGTCGCCGGGATCATGCTCACCGCCTCGCACAACCCGGCCCGCTACAACGGCCTCAAGCTCTGCCGGCCCGGCGCGGTCCCGGTCGGGGTCGAATCCGGCCTGGCCGACCTGCAGCGCATGGTCGCCGCCGGCGAGCCGGCGGCCCGGCCCGACCGCCCCGGCACCGTGAGCGACCGCGAGGACCTGCTGGAGCGCTACGCCGAGCACGTCCGCGGCTTCGTCGACCCCGGGGCCTTGCGGCCGCTCCGGGTGGTGGTCGACGCCGGCAACGGCATGGCCGGCCACGTCCTGCCCGTGGTGTTCAAGGGCCTGCCGTTCCAGCTCGACCCGATGTACTTCGAGCTCGACGGCAACTTCCCCAACCATCCGGCCGATCCGATCAACCCCGAGAACCTGGCCGACCTGCGCAAGCAGGTGCTCGCCACCGGCGCCGACGTCGGCCTGGCCTTCGACGGCGACGCCGACCGGGTGTTCCTGGTCGACGAGCGCGGCGGGATCGTGCCCTCCAGCCTGGTGGTGGCGCTGGTCGCCCAGACCATGTGCGAGCGCGAGCCGGGCGCGACCGTGCTCTACAACCTGATCTGCTCGCGCATCGTGCCCGAGACCATCAAGGCGGCCGGCGGGACGCCGGTGCGGACCCGGGTGGGCCACTCGTTCATCAAGCAGGTGATGGCCGATACCGGCGCCATCTTCGGCGGGGAGCACTCCGGGCACTACTACTTCCGGGACAACTACCGGGCCGACTCCGGCCTGGTGGCCGCCGTGGTGGTGCTGGAGGTCCTCTCGGGCGCCGGCCGGCCCCTGTCGGAGGTGCTCGCCCCCTACCGCAAGTACGCCGCCTCGGGCGAGATCAACCGCCGCGTCGACGGCGACCCCGCCGCGGTGATCGACCGCATCGCCGCGGCCTGGCCGGCCGCGGCGGCCGACCGCACCGACGGCCTCACCATCCAGGGTCCGACCTGGTGGTTCAACCTGCGCCCGAGCAACACCGAACCGCTGCTGCGTCTCAACGTCGAGGCGGCCGACCAGGAGGAGATGGCCCGCGTGCGGGACGAGGTCCTCGACGCCGTCGGCGGCGAGCCGGCGTAGCCCGACCGTCCCCAACCCGGCCGCGCGGCCGGGCCGTAGGAGGGAAGGAGCGCACCATGCCGCTGGACTCCGAGTTGCTCGGCATCCTGATCTGCCCGAACTGCCACGGCGAGATCGACTACAAGGAGGCCGAGGCGGTCATCGAGTGCCGCCAGTGCCACTACCGCTACCCGGTCCGCGACGACATCCCCGTGATGCTGGTCGACGAGGCCGAGAAGCCGGAATCCGCCAAGTGACCCTCGACGACGCGGCCGCGCTGGCCGCGGCCGACCCTGGGGGGATGCTGGCCGCGGTGGCCGGCGCCGGCGACCAGGCCCGCGCCGCCGCCGAGGCAGCCAAGCGCGCCGGCCTGGCCGGGCCGCGACCCGACAACGTGGTGGTGGCCGGCATGGGCGGCTCCGGGGTGGCCGGCGACGTGCTCGCCGCGCTCGCCTTCGGCGAATCACCCGTCCCGGTGGTGACGGCCAAGGGCGACCGCCTGCCCGCCTTCGTCGGCCCAGGCACCCTGCTGATCGCGGTCTCCTACTCGGGCAACACCGACGAGACCCTGGCCGCCGTCGAGCAGGGGCTGGCGGCCGGCGCCCGGCTGGTCGCGGTCGCCTCCGGCGGGCGCCTGGCGGAACTGGCCCAGGGCCACGGCGGCGCGCTGGTGCTGGTCCAGGGCGGGCGGATGCCCCGCGCCGCGCTCTGGTCGCTGGTCGTGCCCGTGCTGCTCGCCGCGGAGGCCCGCGGGGTGCTCGCGCCGGTCGCGGCGGACCTCGGCGCGGCGGCGGCGGCGCTGGACACCGAGGCAGCCGCCCTCGGCCCGGCCGTCCCCAGCGCCGACAACCCGGCCAAGCAGGCCGCGCTCCGCCTGCGCGACCGGCTCCCGCTGGCCTGGGGCACCGGGCAGCTCGGCGCCGTCGCGGCCACCCGGTTCCGCACCCAGTGCAACGAGAACGCCAAGGTGACCGCGGTCTCCGCGGCCGTGCCCGAGGCCAACCACAACGAGGTCATGGGGCTGGAAGGCGGGCTCGGCCGCGGCCGCGAGCTGGTCCTGCTGCGCGACCAGGCCGGCGAGCACGAGCGCGACGGGCGCCGGCTCGCCGTGGTCTTCCAGGCGCTCGGGGTCACCGACCCGGTGGCCCGGCTGTCGGGGGAGGGCCCGCCCCCGGTGCGGCTGGCCCGGCTCACCGCCTTCGCCGACTTCACCACCACCTACCTGGGCGTGGCCCGCGGTGTGGACCCCACGCCGATCCGCACGCTCGACGAGATCAAGGTGGCGATGGCGGCCGGGGCGGGCGCCTCGCCATGACCGGCGCCGCGCCGGAGGCGGTCGCCGAAGCCGCGGCGGCGCTCAGCCCGCGCCTGCCGGAGCGCCCCGCGGTCGCCCTGGTGCTCGGCTCCGGTCTCGGCGGGCTGGCCGACGAGGTCGACGGCGCGGTGGCCATGCCCGCCGCCGAGGTGCCCGGCATGCCGGTGCCGAAGGTTCCCGGCCATGCCGGTGCCCTGGTCGCCGGGCGGCTGGCCGGCGTGCCCGTGCTGGTCCTGGCCGGCAGGGTCCACACCTACGAGGGCTACACCGCCGCCGAGGTCGCCTTCCCGACCCGGCTGGCGGCGGCACTGGGCTGCCGCGCGCTGATCGCCACCAACGCCGCCGGCGGCCTCAACCTCGACTACCAGCCGGGTGAGCTGATGGTGCTCCGCGACCACATCAACTTCCTGTTCGACAACCCGCTCAAGGGCGGGCCTTCGTTCGTGGACCTGGCCGGCGCGTACGACCCCGACCTCAGGGAGGTGGCCGCCCGGCACGCCGCCGCGGCCGGGGCGCCCGTCCACGAGGGCGTCTACCTGGCCGCCGCCGGGCCGTCCTACGAGACCCCCGCCGAGATCGCCATGTTCCGTGCCTGGGGCGCCGACGCGGTCGGCATGTCCACCGTGCCGGAGGTGATCGCCGCCCGCGCCCACGGCATGCGCGTGGCCGCCGTCTCGGCGATCACCAACGTGCACCGCCCTGGCGGGACCCCGACCAGCCACGCCGAGGTCCTCGAGGTCGGCGCGCGGCTCCGCCCCCGCTTCCGCGAGCTGGTCCTGGCCCTGCTCCCGGCCGCCGCCGGCTGAGCCGGCAGCCCTCCCTCTCGTCGGCGGCGCACTACTGGTGCGGCATGAGCCGCCCGCCGTGGCCCGGCCTGCCAGCCGCCCCCGCGCCGGCGAGGTAGGCGTGGTCGGCCTCTGGCGGGACCGGCACGGCGCCGGGCGGGTGGGGGAGGCGGACCGCGAACACCGAGCCGTCCGGGTCGGTCCGTTCCAGCACCACCTCGGCGCCGATGCTGGCGGCCAGGCGCCGGCACAGGTACAGGCCGAGGCCGATGCCCCCCGCCTGCCTGGTGCGCGACTGGTCGACCTGGTAGAAGCGCTCGAAGATGCGCTCCCGCGCCTCGAGCGGGATGCCGGGCCCCTGGTCGGCCACGAGCACGTCGGTCGAGGTCCGGCCCGGCCGGACCCGCACGGTGACGGTGGTGCCCGCCGGGGCGTACTTGCGGGCGTTGCCGACCAGGTTGGCCAGGATCTGGTGGAGCCGGTCGGCGTCGCTGCGCACCGGTCCCAGCCCGGCGGGCACGTCGGTCTCCATCAGGTGCTGGGTGCCGTCGGCGGCGAGGTCCTCGAGCACCTGGTCGACCAGGACGTCCAGGCGGACGTCGCTGAGCAGGGGGCGGTCCTCGCCGGACTCGAGCCGCGAGACGACCAGCAGGTCCTCGATCAGCCGGCGCAGGCGCCGGCTCTGGCGGTCGGCCACCTCGAGCAGCGAGCGGGCCGTGGTCGGGTCGAGTTGGGTGCCGGCCCGCAGCAGCGTCGCCAGGCTCCCCTGGATCGAGGTGAGCGGGCTGCGCAGCTCGTGGGAGACGGCCGCCACGAAGTCGTCCTTCAGCCGGTTGGACTCGCGCAGCCCCTCCAGCGAGGCCCGCAGCCGGCTGTTGGTCTGGTTGAGCCGGTCGAACTGCTCGTGGTCGCCGGGCTCGCGTCCCAGCAGCCGGGCGGCGGCCGTCACCGCCACCAGCGGCACCAGCAGCAGCAGCGCGGTCGCCGGGGACCACCAGGTGCGCGTGGCGGCGAGCAGGCCGAGGCCGCCGCCTGCCACGACCGCGGCCGCCGACCAGGCCACCAGCGCTCCGGCCGTGTGCCCGGGCAGCGACCGCCCGAGCACGGCCAGGACCTGCCCGGCCATGCCGCCGCCGGGCGGCCACGCCTGCCCGCTGCCCGCCGGTCCCGCTTGCCGCATCCCGCCTCGCTCCTCGGACCCGGAGCCGCCGTCCACGGCGGCTCGCTCACGTCCTGATCGGCAGGCTTGGCGCCCGCGTGATGGGAACCGCCCTGTTCAGTTGAGCGCCACGCGTGCGTCAGGCAGACTGAGCGGTCAACCCGCAAGCCGAGCCGAACCGGCGTGCCCTCCCGTACGCCGCCGCCCAAGGAGGATCCTTGCCGTACGACGTCGCTGATCTCGCCCTCGCCGACGAGGGCCGGCTGCGCATCGAGTGGGCCGACAGGCACATGCCGGTGCTGCGCGACATCCGCGCACGCTTCGAGAAGGAGCAGCCCCTCGCCGGCCTCGAGGTGGCCGCCTGCCTGCACGTGACCACCGAGACGGCCAACCTGATGCGCGCCCTCAAGGCCGGCGGCGCGTCGGTCACCCTCTGCGCCTCCAACCCGCTGTCGACCCAGGACGACACCGCCGCCGCGCTGGTACAGCACTATGGCATCGACGTGTTCGCCCGCCGCGGGGTCGACAACGCCGGCTACTACCAGCACCTCGAAGCGGCGCTCGACACCCGTCCCAACGTCACCATGGACGACGGCTGCGACCTGGTCACCCTGCTGCACACCCGGCGCACCGACCAGCTCGGCCAGGTGCGGGTGGGCACCGAGGAGACCACCACCGGGGTCATCCGGCTGCGCCAGATGGAGCGCGAGGGCGCCCTGGCCTACCCGATCATCGCGGTCAACGACACCCCCACCAAGCACCTGTTCGACAACCGCTACGGCACCGGCCAGTCGAGCATCGACGGGATCCTGCGGGCCACCAACCTCCTGCTCGCCGGGACCACCTTCGTGGTCGCCGGCTACGGCTACTGCGGCAAGGGCCTGGCCATGCGCGCCCGCGGCATGGGCGCCAAGGTGGTCGTCACCGAGGTCGAGCCGGTCCGCGCGCTCGAGGCGGCGATGGAGGGCTTCCGGGTGGCGCCGATGCTCTCCGCGGCCCGCGAGGCCGACCTGATCGTGTCGGTCACCGGCGACCGCGACATCCTCCGGCGCGAGCACTTCGAGGTGATGAAGGACGGCGTGATCCTGGCCAACTCCGGCCACTTCGACGTGGAGATCGACAAGGTCGCCCTCCGCGAGCTCGCCACCTCGGTGACGCGGGTCCGCGAGAACGTCGAGGAGTTCGTGATGGACGACGGCCGGCGCATCAACCTGGTCGCCGAGGGGCGGCTGGTCAACCTCGGCGCCGCCGAGGGCCACCCCGCCGCGGTGATGGACATGTCGTTCGCCGACCAGGCCCTGTCGCTGGAGTGGCTGACCCGCCAGCAGAGCCTCGACGTCCGCGTCCACGACGTCCCGGCCGAGATCGACGCCGAGGTCGCCAGGGTGAAGCTGGCCACCATGGCCATCGAGATCGACACGCTCACCCAGGCCCAGGTCGACTACCTGCACTCCTGGACCGAGGGCACCTGAGCCGCCACGGCACGGCAGCGAGGTTGGGGCCCCGCCGTGGCGGGGCCCCAACCGCTATCCGGGTGGGGAGAACCCGCCAGGCTCAACGGCCGGCGGAGGCTCCAGGGCCTCGGCGTCCGGGTCGCCGGTGCCGGATCGCGGCGGTGCCGGCGGCGGGGCGCCGGGCGCCGGCCCGGCGGGCACCGCGGGCGGGGTGGGCGGCGCCGAGGCGGGCGGAGCGGCAGGCTGCCAGCCGCTCGGGAGCGGGGGCGCCGGTGCGCCGGCGGCGGCGCGCTGGCGCCGCTGGTAGGCGGCTGCCACGCAGCGCAGGTAGGCCTCGGGCGGGACCCCGTCGGGCGGCGGCGGGCGGAGCCGCGTGGCCAGCGGCGTGGCGAGCTGCGCGGCCAGTGACGCCCGCGACGCGGGGGCGAACTGCTCGGCGCGGAGCAGGAAGCTCCGCACCGCCTGGTAGTCCTCGGTGGCCACGCCGGTGACGTCCAGGGTGGCGGTATAGGACTCGAGTCCTGGCGGGGCAGCGAAGCTGACCGGCGCGGCCAGCTTGGTCGCGCTGCGCTCGCGCAGCACCAGGGTCCCGGCGACCATGTCGCCCAGCCGCTGGTTGTCGCGGCTGAACAGGATGAACACGACCGCGAAGAAGCCGCTTCCGAGCAGGAAGTCGACGGTGCCGAGCAGGGTGCGGATAGCCGCGTGCCTGAACCGCACCGGCGCCCCCTCGCGGGTCACCACCCGCAGGCCGAGCGCGGCCTTGCCGAGGGTGCGGCCGCGCCACAGCGTCTCGAAGGCGATGAAGTAGCCGAGCCACCACCCTGGTATCAGCACGAAGAACATGGCCAGCACCAGCCAGTCCGGCAGCGCGAGGTCGGCCGCGTTGACCAGCAGGGCGACCCCGGTGATGCCCACGAACAGGCCGGCGAGGACCACCGCCATGTCGATCAGGAACGCCAGGATCCGCGAGCCGACGTTGGCGGTCTGGAACTCCAGGGCCACCGCCTCGGGGGTGACCATCCTGGTGGAGCCCTGCGCCATCGTCCGCATTCCCTCCCGAGATGGGCTCTACAATCCGGCGGTGGACATCGACCGGTACATCGCCGGCAACACGCCGGCGTGGAACCGCCTGGCGGAGCTGACCAGCCGGGCCCAGCGCGGGGTCGGCCGGCTGCCAGCCGCCGAGCTGGCCGAGCTGGTCCGGCTCTACCAGCGGGTCGCCGGCCACCTCTCCTACGCCCAAACCTACTACCGCGATCCGGCCCTCGTCGCCAGGCTGTCCAGCCTGGTCGCGCGGGCGGCGGCGGTGGTCTACGGCACCAGGCCGCGCACCCCGCGGGTGCTCGGCCGCTTCTTCACCACCACCTTCCCGGCCGCGGTCTGGCACGCGCGCTGGTTCGTGCTCGCCTCCACGCTGCTCTCCCTGATCCCCGCGCTGGTCCTCGGGATCTGGATCGCCAATTCGACCGCGGCCCTGGAGGCCCTCGGCCCGCCCGCCGTCCGCGAGGCCTACGTCTCTTCCGACTTCGAGTCCTACTACTCCTCGGCGCCGGCCGCCCAGTTCGCCTCCCAGGTCTTCGCCAACAACGTGCAGGTCGCCTTCCAGGCCTTCGCGCTCGGCATCCTGCTCTGCGTCGGCAGCGCCTACGTGCTGGTGACCAACGGCGCCATGCTCGGCCTGGCCGCCGGCCTGTTCGCCGCGGTCGGCCAGCAGCCCAAGTTCTGGGGGCTGATCCTGCCCCACGGCATGCTGGAGCTGACCGCGGTGTTCGTGGCCGGCGCCTCCGGGCTCCGCCTCGGCTGGACGGTGATCGACCCGGGTGACCGGCCCCGAGGCGAAGCCCTCGCCGAGGAAGGCCGGCGCGCGGTGGTGATCGTGCTCGGCCTGATCCTCACCTTCTTCGTCGCCGGCACGATCGAGGGGTTCGTCACCGGCCGGCCCTGGCCGACCGTGCTGCGGGTCGGCATCGGCGCGGTGGCCGAGGCCGCCTTCCTCGGCTACATCTGGGTGCTCGGCCGTGCCGCCGCCCGCCGAGGCCTGACCGGCGCCCTCGGCGAGGAGGACGAGGGCAGCTGGCTGATCCGCGGTGAGGTTTCTCCCAGCCGGGGCTACCGCTCCGCTACTTGAGCCCCGGACCCCTAGAGCCGGCCGGTCGCCTTGACCCGCAGGTAGGCGTCGGCCAGCTCGGGGGCGAGCCGGCCGGGGCCGGCGTCGACCACCACCGCGCCGAGCCCGCGGAGGCGGGCGACGGTGCGCCGCCGCGCCTCCAGGGTGGCGGTGGCGGCGGCCTTGCGATAGGCGGCGCCGGCCTCCGCCGGGGTCGAGCGCGCCCAGGTGGTGATCTCAGGGTCGGTCACGCTGGCCACCACCACCAGGTGGCTGCGGGCGATCAGGGGGAGGGCGGGCAGCAGCGTCTCGGTCACCGCCTGCTCGGCCAGCTCGGTGAAGACCACCAGCATGGCCCGGCGCCGGAACCGGACCAGGGTCTCGGCGAACGCGCCACGATAGTCGCTCTCCACCAGCTTCGGCTCCAACTGGTACATCGCCTCGGTGACCCGGGAGAGCTGGTCGCGGCTGTGCCCAGGGTTGACCGCCGCCCGCACCTCGCTGTCGAACGCCACCAGCCCGGCCCGGTCGCCCAGCCGGGTCGCGACCGCGGTGAGCATCATCACCGCGTCCATGGCGTGGTCGAGGCGGGGCACCTCCTCGACCCGCCCGGCCATGGTCCGGCCGGCGTCCAGCAGCAGCAGCACCGTCTGGTTGCGCTCCGCCCGGTAGGTCCTGACGATCGCCTTGCCGGCGCGGGCGGTGGCCGCCCAGTCCATGCGCCGGAACTCGTCGTCCACGCTGTACTCGCGGAGCGAGTCGAACTCGGTGCCGCCGCCGCGCCCCTGCGCCGAGCGGAGCCCGACCTCGAGGATGCGGGCCTTGTTGATGCGCAGCTCCGCCTCGTCGCGGGACTTGAACGGCGGGTACACGCGGAGGGTGCCAGGCAGCTCGCGGCGGCCCTGGCGGGCCGCCAGGCCGAGCGGGCCCTGGGCCCGCAGGGTCAGCTCGGTGGGGGTGAAGCGGCCGCGGCGGGTCGGGCGGATCGCGGTCGCCGCCGCCGCCCGGCCGTGGGCGGGGACGACCAGCCGCGCCCGCCTGGTGGTGGCCGCCAGCGACGGCGCCAGCTCGTCGGCGAGCCGCACGCGCACCGCCCGCCCCGACCGGCGGCCCTGCCGGTTGGCCACCCGCCAGACCACCCGGCCCTCGCCGCCGAGCGGGACGATCCCAGGCAGCTCCCGCTCAACCTCGAGATCCTCCGGCTTGGTGGCCAGCAGCCAGTCGGCCACCGCGACGGCCAGCAGCAGCCCGTCGACCAGCACCAGCCCGAACGGCGGGCGGAGCGGCAGGGTCAGCACCGCCAGCGAGCAGACCGCCGCCAGCACGGCCAGCCGCCAGGTCGGCACCGGCAGAAGGCCCCTTGTTCCCGGGGGGCTACCGCTTCGCTCCTTGAGCCCCCCGGACCCCCCGCTCATCGCGGGACCGGCACCGAGGCGAGGATGCCGTCGAGGACCCCGTCGGCGGTCACGCCCTCCAGCTCCACCTCGGGGCGGAGCTGGATGCGGTGGCGCAGGGTCGGCTTGGCGATCGCCTTGACCTCGTCCGGGGTGACGAACCGCTTGCCCGCCAGCCAGGCCCACGCCTTGGCCGCGTGCAGCAGCATGGTCGCGCCCCGCGGGGAGACGCCGAGCGACAGCGACGGGGACTCGCGGGTGGCACGGGCGATGGCCACGATGTACGCCTGGACGCGCGGCTCGACCGGCACGCCGCCGACCTCCTTACGCCCCTCGGCCAGGTCCTCGGGGCCGGCCACCGCCTGCACCCCCAGGGTCCCGAGGTCATGCGGGTCCATGCCGGCGTCGTGCCTGGCCAGCACGGCCTGCTCCTGCTCGGCGGTGGGGTAGCCGACCACCAGCTTGAACAGGAAGCGGTCGAGCTGCGCCTCCGGCAGCGGGTAGGTGCCCTCGTACTCGACCGGGTTCTGGGTCGCGGCCACCAGGAACGGGTCGGGGAGCTGGCGGGCCTGCCCCTCGACCGAGACCTGCCGCTCCTCCATCGACTCGAGCAGGGCGGCCTGGGTCTTGGGCGGGGTGCGGTTGATCTCGTCGGCCAGCAGCAGGTTGGTGAACACCGGGCCCTGCCGGAACCGGAAGGAGCCGTCGCGCTGCTCGAAGATGACCTGGCCGGTCACGTCCGACGGCATCAGGTCGGGGGTGAACTGGACCCGCTTGAAGTCCAGCGAGAGGCTGGCGGCAAGCGTCTTGACCAGGAGGGTCTTGGCCACGCCAGGCACCCCTTCGAGCAGCACGTGGCCCCGGACGAGCAGCGCCGCGACCAGGCCGGAGACGGCGCCGTCCTGGCCGACGACCGCTTTGGCGATCTCCTCGCGGACTCGCAGCACGGCTTCCCTAGCGGACACTGGTGACCTCCCGGCGGACGGCGTCGACGGTGTGGGCGAGCGCGACGAGCTCGGCCTCGTCGCGCGGGGTGGCCGGTGCGAGCGCGGCCAGCGCGCGCTCGACCGGGATGCCGGTGCGGGCCGCGGCCGCCTCGGCCACCCGCTGGGGTGGGGTGGCGGCGGGCAGGCCGAGGCGCTCGGCCAGGACGCGGCGCAGGTCGTCGGCGAGCAGGCCGGCTGCCTGGTCGCGGCCGCGGGCCCGCTGCAGCAGGTTGCCGACGGCCACCACCAGCTCGGAGCCTTCGAGCTGGACGGGCTGCGGCTCGCGCACCGGACGGCCGAGGCGGCGCGCCCGCCACATGGCGAGCACCACGAACGCGACCACCAGTTGCCAGCCGAACAGCTTGACCCGGGGGGCGATCAGGTCGGTGAGGCCGCGCGCGCCGCCGCCTGGTGGCGGCGGCCGCAGCACCACCACCCGCGTGCCCGCCGACGGCGCCAGCAGGCTGGCGGCCAGCACCGCGTTGTCGGCCTTGCCGAGTTCGCGGTTGACCAGCGCGCTGGCCCCGCCGAGACGGACCAGGGTGCCGCCACCGAGCGGCTGGGCGACCAGCCAGGAGCCCTCGCCCCGGCTGAAGCAGCCCTGGCTGCCCGGCGGCGGCTCGAACAGCACGCCACCCGGGGCCGACACCCGCCCCACGTCGCGCAGGGCGGGCAGGTCGCAGCGGCGCTGCAACTGGACGTCGACCAGCCCGAAGGTGGCGGTGCCGGCCGTGTCGAGGTCGGACACCGAGGAGCTCGGGTCGGCCACCACCAGGGTGCCGCCCTGGCGCACCCAGCCGAGCAGCACCTCCCGATCAGGGGTTTCGAGGGCGTCGACCAGCAGCAGGGCGGTCCCGTCCGTTCCTGGCGGTGGCGCCTGGCCGACGGAGACGTCGGCGCCCAGCTCCCGCAAGACCTCGACCAGGGCCTTGGTGCCGAGCGGGCCGGGGGAGTCAGGGTCGAGCGGGGCGCCCTCCCCGGGCTGCCGCCCGCCGATCAGCGCGGCCGCCACCAGCCCGGCGGCCACCAGCAGCCAGGGCAGCACCCGCCGCAACCGCCCGCTCACGCCGGCACCCTGGTCAGGACCTGGTCGGACAGCGTCCGCAGGCGGGCGGCGTCGTCCGGGCCTGTTGGCCAGCGCGCGTACCAGGCAAGCTCGAACAGCTCGGTCGCGTCGCCGAACTCGGCGGCGGCGGTCGGGACGTTCCGGCGCACCTCGCCGCGGTACTCGCCGGCGGTCCGGCCGGGGATCTCGTCGACCAGGCCGCGGGCGGCCAGGTCGGCCACGAGCGCCCGGTAGCGGCTGCGTACCGCCTGGCGCCATTCGCCGGCCCGCTCGTGCGCCTCGGCTTCGGCGCGCCAGTCGGCCCCGGACCGGCGCGGCACCGCCGGCAGGGCGGCGGCCATCGCCGGGTCCCTGGTGATCCCGCGCGAGAACCGGACGATCAGCAGGAAGACGGCGGCCATGATGAGCAGGACCACCACCAGGCCCACGATCGACCCGGCCCCACCCGAAGCGAGCAGGCCGAGCAGGATGCCGAGCTGCTCCATCAACCAGTCCCAGGCGATCTGGACGGGGGAGCGCTGGGCCGGCTGGAACTCGGGCCGCCGCAGCACCCGCCGCGTGGTCTCGCGCACCTCGCCCGGGTCGTGCTCAGGCACCGGCAGGTCCACCCGCTGCTGCGCCGCGGCCCGCTTGGCCGCGCTGGCCGCAGCCGGCGAGGTCTGCCCAGCCGCCGCTGGCGCCGCGCCCGGCGTCACCGGGGTCGGGCCAAGCGCCAGAGAGGCAGCGCCCGGCACCACCGGGGTTGGGCCCAGCGCCACCGGGGTTGGGCCGCCTGGCGCGGCCGCCTGGACGCCGGAGCGGCCGGCCGCGGCAGCGCCGGTCCCTACGACCGCGGCGATCCTTGCCGAGGCGGTGGTGTCCCAGGCTCCGGCGGCACCGCCAGGCACGCCGGCGAGCAGCGCGAGCAGCAAGGCGGCGGCGGCCGGGCGGGTGGGCACCGGACTAGAACGCGGGCCCGGCGGCACGGCTCGGGCTGGCCGCGCTCAGCTGCAGGTCGAGGCCTTCCCGACGGATGCGGGCGTCGATGTACAGCAGCGTGGCGACCAGGGCGATGAACGGCATCGTGATCAGCGAGGGCAGCAGGGTGCCCATCGCCAGCAGCGGCCAGGCCGTGCCCAGTCCGATGAGCTGCGCGGGCAGCTGGAACACCCAGCCGAGGGCGCTGTTGACGAAGTAGGCGATCAGGCCGGCGAGCAGGCTGATCCCCAGGACCGGCCAGAACCGGGGCCCGACCAGGTTGACCGAGCGGCCCATGGCGTTGATCGGGCCGAGCCGCTCGATGCTGAACGCCGGCGCCGTCAGGACGAAGAAGGTCATCGCGATCAGCGCCGGCAGCAGGCAGAACACGGCCCCGACCAGCTCGAGCAGGTGGATGCAGACGAACGCGATCAGCGCCAGGTGCAGCCGCCGCAGGACACTGGTGATCGCCTGCCCGGCGGTGACCTGCCTGCCGACGTAGGAGGCCATCACCACCGGCGCCAGGGCGCAGCCGACCAGGAACGGGACCAGGTACTGGCGCAGCAGGCCCTCGATCAGGATCACCCCGCCCAGCTCACCGAGGGAGTTGAACGGCAGCGGGTTGGTCTCCTCGACCAGCGAGGGATCCTGGAAGAACCGCAGCAGCCCGACACCGCCGAGGACGTTGCGCTGCAGGTAGGCGGAGATGAGGTCGAGCGGCAACTGGAACGCCGCGGTGACCAGCACGGCCACCACCAGGTTGGCCTTCAGCACCTTGAAGGCGCCGTCCAGGATGTCGCTGAGCGTCATCGGGTGCAGCGGCAGCGGGCCGGTGCGCTGGTCGCCACCCTTCGGCAGATCGAGCGGCTGCTGATAACCGGGCTCACCCCACCCGGGGCCCTGCATGGTGGCAGGCTGCTGCCCCCACCCGGCCGGCTGCTGCCAGCCGCCAGGCTCCTGACCGCCCCCTGGTTGCTGCCAGCCGGGCTCGGGCGGGCTCGGCTGCCAGGGCTGCCCGCCCTGGGACCCGGGCTCGTCCGGTCCGGCGCCGCCCTGCTGCCCTGGCGGCGGCTCGTTCGGCCCCCACGATGGTGGTTGGCTGCTCACGATGTCCCTTTCGACCTCGCGTATGGTCGTCTTCGCCGGCTCGGCGCCGATTGCGCTCGGCCTTCCGCCCGCGCATTGTCTGCATGGCACCCGAACTGGTCAACGAGGTAGTGGTGGTGGTCAGCGAGGGGCGTGGGGAGGTCTCCCGATTCGGGCTGCAACGTGACATCCTTGCCCGGTTGAAACGAGGGAGCGAGGTGATCGGCTTGAAAGGCAGAGTCTTGGTGGTGGACGACGATCCATCGCTGGGTGAGATGCTGGGGATCGTCTTGCGGCAGGAAGGCTTCGAGCCGGTGTTCGTGCGCTCAGGCGATCAGGCGATCGCCGCCTTCCATCAGGCGAAACCTGACCTCGTCCTGCTCGACCTGATGCTCCCGGGCAAGGACGGCCTGGAGATCTGCCGTGAGCTGCGGCTGGAATCCGGCGTCCCGATCGTCATGCTCACCGCCAAGACCGACACGGTCGACATCGTGCTCGGTCTGGAGTCCGGGGCCGACGACTACATCACCAAGCCGTTCTCCGCCAAGGAGCTGGTCGCGCGGATCCGCGCCCGGCTGCGGCGGCGCGACACCGAAGGCGCCGAGACGCTCCGCTTCCACGACATGGAAATGGACGTGATGGCCCACCAGGTCACCAAGCGCGCCAAACCGGTCAACCTGACACCGCTGGAATTCGAGCTGCTCGCCACCCTCGCCCGCCGGCCGCGCCAGGTGTTCACCCGCGAGGTGCTGCTCGAACAGGTCTGGGGCTACCGCTACGCCGGCGACACCCGCCTGGTCAACGTCCACGTGCAGCGTCTGCGCGCCAAGATCGAGGACGACCCCGAGAACCCCCGCATCGTCCAGACGGTCCGCGGGGTCGGCTACCGCATCGGGCCCGAGGCCGCCACCGGCGAAGTCGGCAAGCCCGACGAGCAGGCTGGGTGAGCAGCTGACCGCCTTGACCGTGCTGGGCCGCTTCGCACCCTCCCGCCTCGACCTACGGGCCAGGGTGGTGCTGTTCACCTCGCTGATCGTGGTGGCCTCGCTGCTCCTGCTCGGCACCGCCCTGCACGCCCTGCTGGCCAAGTCGCTGTTCACCCAGCAGCTCGACCAGGCCAACGCCGAGGTCGAGCGGCTGCGCGACCAGGCCGCCGCCACCCTCAACGGCTCCGCCGACATCTCCACCACCCAGGCAAGGCAGCGCGTCTTCGACCAGCTCAGCTCCGGGACCTCCGCTCCCAAGCCCGGCTTCACCGCGATCATCCTGGTCGGCCCGGAGAACACCCAGCGGTCCGACGACCGCTTCACGCTGGAGTCGATTCCACCCCAGCTCATCAACGCGGTCTTCACCCGCTCGGAGATCGCCTACGTGTACATGGACGCGCCCCCGGGCAGCGAGTCCCGCCGCACCCTGGTGGTCGGCGCGCCGATCCGCTCGCCGCAGGGCGACTACGAGGCGTACTTCTTCTACCCGATGCGGTTCCAGGAGCAGACCCTGGGGATGCTCACCAACTTCCTGGTGATCGTCGGCGTCGGGCTGCTGGCCGCGGTCGTCATCATGACCGCCATCTCCATCGGCCGCGTGCTCAAGCCCATCCAGCGCGCCCGCGACGTGGCCGAGGCGATCGCCTCGGGCAACCTGACCGCCCGCCTGCCAGAGGCAACCACCCAGGACGACTTCGGGCGCCTGGCCGAGTCGTTCAACCGCATGACCGAGGCGCTGGCCCAGAAGATCGGCGAGCTCGAGAACGTCTCCAGCCTGCAGGCCCGCTTCGTCTCCGACGTCAGCCACGAGCTGCGCACCCCGCTGGCCACCGTGCGGATGGCGGCCGACTACATCCACGCCGCCCGCTCCGGCCTGCCACCCGACGCCCAGCGCGCCGCCGTGCTGCTCGAACGCGAGCTGGAACGCTTCGAGAACCTGCTCGAGGACCTGCTGGAGATCAGCCGCTTCGACGCCGGCGTGATCGCCCTCGACCCGGTCGAGGTCGACCTCGCCGCCCTGCTCGACGAGGTGGTCGACGCCCTCGACGCGATCGCCCACGGCCGCCGTGTCAGGGTCACCCTGCACGTCGACCGCAGCCAGGGACCGCCGCTGGTGGCGGCGGACCCGCGTCGGCTCGACCGGGTCTTCTCCAACCTGGTCAAGAACGCCATCGAGCACACCCACGACGGCCACGTCAAGGTCGGCGTGGCCCGACGCGGCACCGACGTGATCGTCAGCGTGGAGGACGAGGGCGAGGGGATCCCCGCCGAGGACCTGCCCCACATCATCGAGCGCTTCTACCGCGCCGACGTGCACCGGGCCAGGACCCTCGGCGGCACCGGCCTCGGCCTGGCCATCGCCCTCGAGAACGTCAACCTGCACAAAGGGTCGGTCACGGTGACCTCCGAGGTCGCCAGGGGCTCGGCCTTCACCGTGGTCCTGCCGGCGATGGAGCCTCCAGGCAAGCCGGCCACGGACGACGATGCCGGACCGGCTCCGAGCGGCTCCGAACCGGAGGTGGTGGTGGGTGGCTGAGCGACGGCCCATGGGCGCTGTCGCCCTGGGCCTCGCCCTGCTCGTGCTGGCCGGCTGCTCCGCCGGAGTGCCGCGCACCGGCCAGGTGACCACCGTCAGCCGGATCGAATCAAGCAACGAGCGCGACCTGCCAGGAGGCCGTGAGGGCAGCAGGCCGACCGTCGGGCTCAAACCGGCCGAGCTGGTCCAGGAGTACCTCGGCGTCGCCTCCCCCGGCGATCCGGATATGGCCAGGCCCTGGGTGGTGCCCAACGACGCCGACGCCACCGCCCAGCTCGACGCGTGGACCAAGCGCCGCTCCGCCTGGGTCTACGCCAACCCGACCCCCAAGTCGGTCAGCCCACAGCGTCCAGGCATCCGGAAGGCCACGGTGATCATGGAGGTGTCCATGATCGGCCACTTCGACGGCCGCGACTGGACGCCGCTCGCCGAGGAGCGCTCGCTCGAGTTCCAGCTGCGCAAGGTCGGCACCGAATGGCGCATCGCCAACCCGGACGACGAGCCCTGGATGAGCGAGGAGGCCTTCAAGGAACGCTTCCGGCGCATGACCCTCTACATGGTCTCCGACGGCGAGGGGGGCCAGCTGGTGCCGGCACCGACCTTCTTCGACCAGCGCGCCGCCGGCTCGGCGGCCGGCGAGGACGGCCTCGACGACCAGGCCGAGGAGGTCCTGCGCGTGCTGCTCGAAGGCCCCCGCGGGCGGCTGGAGGACGGCCTGAAGACCGCCATCCCGCCCGGCACCCGGCTGGAGTCGTTCAGCTATCTCCCCAGCTCCGGGCTGGCCACGGTCGACCTGTCGAGCGAGTTCACCGCGCCAGACGACCGCCCCCACTCGGGCGGGCTGCGGGTGGCCCAGCTCGTCTGGACCATCACCGAGCTGATCCGCACCGCCCAGGTGCAGATCCAGGTCGACGGCCGCCAGGTCGAGACGGTCGGGCCGGACGGCTTCCGGCTCGACCGGCCCTACCGCGGCAGCGCCCCGGAGCTCAGATCGCTCTGGCCGCGGCGGGCGGGAAGCGGGAGCATCGTCGCCTTCGTCCGCGAGGGGCAGGTCTACACGGTCCCGGTCGACGTTCCCAGCGCCAAGCCGAAGGTGCTGCCCCTGCCCCCCAGCGACCAGAAATTCCACCCGGTCTGGTCGCCGGACGGCGACCACATCGCCTACCTGGTCAACGCCGGGCCGACCAGCGACCTCGAGCTGACCACGGCGAGCGCGGCAGGGGCGGAGGCGACCAGCACCGGCCTGCGCGGCGAGCTGTCCGAGCCCACCTGGGTGCCGGCCGAGCCCGACCGGCTGCTCACCCTCAAGCGGGTCCAGGACCGGGTCGAGCTCTGGTCGGTGACCCCAGGCTCCGGCGGCAAGCCGGTCCGCCTCAGTCTCGGCGACCTCCCCGAGGGTTTGGAGCCGAGCCTGCTCCGGGTCAGCCCGGACGGCGGCATGGTGCTGGCGGTGATGCACAGCAGGCAGCGGGTGGCCGACGAGGAGCGCGTCTCCTTCGGTGCCGACAGCGGCCAGCTCTACCTCGGCGTGCTCGGCGCCGGCGGGGTCAAGCAGTGGGTCGCCGGACCGCTCGCGCCTGGCCAGGGCGAGGCCCACAGCCCGGTGTGGGCCGATCCGGAGACGATCGCGTTCATCGGCGAGGGCGGCGCCAAGGGCTCCCGGGCCCTGTGGACCATCCGGGTCGACGGCTGGGACCCGAACCAGGTGCTCGCCTCCGACCGCTCCACCGACGGCGGCGTCGACATCGGCGACCAGCTCACCGTCGACCCCACCGGCCGGACCCTGGTGTTCAAGTCGTCCACCGACCTGTCCAGCTCCCTGTGGCTGGTGAACATGGACGGCCGCGGCCTCCGCGCCCTCACCACCGCCGACTCCTCCGTCCTGGACAGCGACCCCAACCTCGCCAGCGGCTGACCACGGCCCGCCAGCCACGCCCGGGCCCGGCCGGCCTGGACGCGGCGCGGCCTGGGGCCTACCCGTCCAGTGCCACCCCCACCGGCTTCCCTCCGCCTTCCCCTTCCTTTCCCCTCACCCCCTCCCGCAGCCAGTTCCGCACGTCCCAGTGTCCTTCCCACCCTTCCGCCGTAGCCCGTTCCTTCCCTGCCGGTTCCAGCCGTCCTGCCGATCCTGCCCGCCCACCCGGTGCCGGCCGGAGGGGTGTGGACAGCGGCGGGACCGGTCGAGCGGTGGGCGGTAGGCTGCCGGCATGTCGCTGATCGAGCTGGTCATGGGGTTGCTCCGGCCGGCGGTCTGCCTGGGATGTGGGCGGGCGGAGGCGTGGCCGTGCTGCGCCGCCTGTCTGCCACCGGAGCCGGCTGGGGCCGGGCCGTGGCGGCTGGGCGCCGACCCGGACGTCGCCATCTGGACCCTCGGGGCGTACCGGGGAGTGCTGCGGGAGGCGGTGCTCGCGGGGAAGCTGGGCGCGCAGCCGGCGGCGCTGGCGACACTCGGAAGGCGGCTCGGCGCCGCGCTCGCGGGCGGCGGCGCCGGCGCCGACCTGGTCACCTGGGTCGCCGCCGGCCCCGCCCGTGGCCTGCCCCGAGACCACGCCAGGCGGGTGGCGGTCGCGGTGGCGGCAGCGCTCGACCTGCCGGCGGTGGCGCTGCTCATGCCGGCCAGAGGCAGCGATCTCGGCGCCGCCCGAGCGGACCGGCGGGCTGGCATGGGCCCGGCATGGCGAGCAGGCACGGCCCCGGCCCGCCCGCCACCCCGGGCCCGCCGCCGCCTCGACGGCGGCCGGGTGCTGGTGGTCGACGACATCCTCACCACCGGCGCCACCCTCGCCGGCGCGGCCGACGCCCTGCGGCAGGCCGGCGCCGGCCAGGTCGAAGCGGCCGTCCTGGCCGCCGCGCCAGGCGCTCTCGGCGGCGTCGCCGACCCGCCGGCCGGGTCGCGGTGGCGCCATTGAGCTGCACCCCGACCACGCAGCGTGCTCCGCCATCGACGGGCCTGTCAGCGCCACCGCCAGCCGCCGAGTTGGTCATCCTGGCCGTGTCGGGAAACCAGGATGGTTGCCGCAGAGCCGTGTTTCCCCAGCTCAATGCGGCAAAATGTGTAGTTGTGACTACGCGGCCCCGGTGTAGAATCCGGCCAATACGACCCCGTCCTATGAAGCGGACGTCCTCGGATGCCGACTCTTGGTGGCAGGTCGACCTGTTCATCTCGAGCCACCCGTGCCGTGGCACCATCAAAGGACCAAGTCCGCACGGGACCCAGCCCCAGCGGCCAGGCTGCCGACGAGCAGGATGGGAGCTGCCCATGCAGGTGACGGTGAAGGGCAAGAACACCGACGTCCCCGACAAGCTGCGGGCGCTCACCGAACGCAAGCTGGCCAAGGTGCAGCGCTTCGACGACCGGATCCTCTCCATGGACGTGGAGTTCTCCGAAGAGCGCAACCCCCGCGTCGCCGACGCCCACCGGGTCGAGGTCACCCTCACCACCAAACACCGACTGGTCCGCGCCCGCGCCAGCGCGGCCGACCCGGCGGCCGCCGTCGACCGGGTCATCGACCGCCTGAAGCGCCAGATCACCAAGCTCAAGGGCCGCCGGGTCGACCGCACCCGGCACGCCGAGGGCACCAAGGCGCTACCGCCCATCGAGCAGCCCGGCACGGACGGGGAGCCGACCGAGACGCCCGACAGCGTTGGGATCGTGCGCTTCAAGAAGATCGAGATGAAGCCCATGAGCCCAGAAGAGGCGGTCGACCGGATGGACCTACTCGAGCATGACTTCTACCTGTTCGCCAATGCCGAGACCGAACGGATCAATCTCGTGTACCGTCGCCGTGGCGGCGGCTTCGGACTCATCGAGCCGGAGGCGTAGCCAGGCATCTCCGTTCCCTTTGCGGGGAACGACACCGCAGCCCGGGCACCAGGACGAGGCAAGGACGTGAGAGGGGAGAGCGTGGCCGACGACCGGCAAGCGCGACCACGGAGCGCAGGAGACGCCATCCGTGTGCTGATCGTGGACGACCACGCGCTGTTCCGCCGTGGACTCGAGATGGTCCTCGAGCAGGAGGACGACGTCGACGTCGTCGCCGAGGCAGGCGACGGCGCCGAGGCGATCGAGAAGGCGCAGGAGGTCATGCCCGACGTCGTGCTGATGGACGTCCGCATGCCCCGCCGCACCGGGATCGAGGCCACCCAGACCATCAAGGACCTCATCCCGCACGCCAAGATCCTCATGCTGACGATCTCCGACGAGGAGGCCGACCTCTACGACGCCATCAAGGCCGGCGCCAACGGCTACCTCCTCAAGGAGATCTCCATCGAAGAGGTCGCCAACGCCATCCGCTCGGTCTACCAGGGCCAGTCGCTGATCTCCCCGTCGATGGCGTCCAAGCTGCTCAACGAGTTCGCCACCATGGTCAAGCGGGCCGACGAGAAGCAGCAGCTCCACACGCCACGGCTGACCGACCGGGAGATGGAGGTGCTCCGGCTGGTCGCCAAGGGCCACAACAACCGCGACATCGCCAAGGAGCTGTACATCTCCGAGAACACCGTCAAGAACCACATCCGCAACATCCTCGAGAAGCTCCACCTGCACTCCCGGATGGAAGCGGTCGTCTACGCGGTGCGCGAGAAGCTCCTGGAGATCAAGTAATGCCGGCCGCACCGGCACGGCACTAGGCCGCCCGCCACCCGC
>DATLQA010000234.1:0-33840 GCA_035535495.1 Actinomycetota bacterium
TGACCGACGCGGCCATGGACGCGATCGTCTCGGCCGACTCCGAAGGCCGCCTGCGCTCCTGGAACCAGGGCGCCGAGCGGATGTTCGGCTGGCGCGCCGAGGAGGTCATCGGCCGGCCCCTGACGGTGATCATCCCCGAGCGGCTGCGCGCGATGCACGCCGAGGGCATCGCCAGGGTGCGCCGCACCGGCCGCTCCAAGCTGGCCGGCACCGTGGTCGAGCTGGTCGCGCTCCACCGCGACGGCCACGAGTTCCCGGTCGAGCTGTCCATCGGCACCTGGATAGCCAGCGACGGCGTGGCCTTCTCCGGCGTCCTCCGCGACATCACCGAGCGCAAGCGGGCGGAGAACGCCCTGGCAGCGGCGAACAAGGAGCTCGAACGCACCAACGCCGAGCTGGAGACCCTGGTCTACAGCGCCTCCCACGACCTGAAGAGCCCGATGGTGTCGCTGCTCGGCTACCTCGAGTACCTCAGGCTCGACTACGGCGAGCTGCTCGGCGAGGAGGGCAGCCGCTACGTCCAGCGGATCTCCGACTGCACCCTGTACATGCAGCGGCTCATCCACGACCTGATCGACCTCTCGCGGGTCGGCCGCCTCTCCGGCGGCATCGGCGAGGTCGACCTGGCCGAGCTGGCCAGGTCGATCGTGGCCGAGGCGCGCGCCGCCCACCCGGCGATCCGCTTCCACGTGGGGCCGCTGCCGGTGGTGGCGGCCGACCCGGTGAGCTTCCGGCAGCTGTTCACCAACCTGGTGGAGAACGCGGTCCAGCACGGCGGGCGGCCCGACCTGAGCGTCAGCATCGAGGGCGCGGCACTGCCGGACGGCTCACTCGAGCTGTCGGTCCGGGACGACGGCCGGGGCATCCCGCCCGAGCACCGCGAGCGCGTGTTCGGCGTGTTCGAGCGGCTGGACGGCGCCTCCACCTCGGGCGGGACCGGCATGGGACTGGCCATCTGCCGCAAGATCGTCGAGCTCATGGGCGGGAGCATCGCGATCGCGGGCGGCCGGGGCACGGTGGTGCACGTGATGCTGCCCACCGGCCTGCTCGCCCACTGGCCCGAGCCGGAGCCGGAGCCGGCCCCGCTGCGCGACACCGGAGCGCTGGCGTGAACGACCTGCGCGTGCTGCTGGTGGAGGACGACGAGGACCACCTGTTCCTGATCCGCAGGGCCCTGAGGGACCTCGACGGCGCGACCGTCGCGGTGGACGAGGCCGCCAACGGCGAGCAGGCCATGACCTGCCTGGAGCGGGCGCGGTTCGACGACAAGGTGCTCCCGCAGCTGGTGCTGCTCGACCTGAAGCTCCCGAGGCTGGACGGGTTCGAGGTGCTGCGGCGCATCCGCGCGGACTCCCTGCTGCGGACCCTGCCGGTGGTGGTGCTGACCTCGTCGGAGCAGGACGAGGACCGGGAGCAGGCGCTGCGGCTCGGGGCGACCTGGTACGTGTGCAAGCCGACCGACGGCGCCCGCTTCCGCGCGGAGGTCCAGCAGGTCGCCACTCTCTGGGCGAGGGCCAGCGCGTAGCGACGGAATCGAGGTTGCCGGCACGAGCGGCTCCCGGCATGCTCAGAACATGCTGCGGGTCACCAACACGCTGACCAGAGCCAAGGAGCCGGTGCGGCCGGACGGTCCCGGCCAGGTCCGGATGTACACGTGCGGGCCGACCGTGTACCGCTACATGCACGTCGGCAACCTGCGCAGCTTCCTGCTCGCCGACCTGGTCCGGCGCGCCCTCGAGGTCGCCGGCCACGAGGTCGACCAGGTCCAGAACGTCACCGACGTCGGCCACATGACCGACGAGGAGTTCGACCGGGGCGAGGACAAGATGCTCGTCTCGGCCCAGCTCGAAGACCGCTCCCCGGCCGAGATCGCCGCCTACTACACCGAGGCGTTCCTGCGCGACGCGGCCGCCATGAACCTGCGGCCGGCGCGCGCCTACCCGCGCGCGTCCGACTACGTCCCGCAGATGATCGAGCTGGTGCGGCGGCTCGAGGAGCTCGGCAACGCCTACGAGGTGGACGGCGACGTCTACTTCGCGGTCGAGTCGTTCCCCGGCTACGGCCGCCTGTCGGGCAATTCGCCCGAGCGGCTGCGGGCCGGTCACCGCCTGGTCGAGGTCGACCCGCGCAAGCGCCACCATGCCGACTTCGCCCTGTGGCGCCGGGCCGGACCCGGCCGGCTGGTCAAGTGGGACTCGCCCTGGGGCGAGGGCTTCCCCGGCTGGCACATCGAATGCTCGGCCATGTCCCTCGGCGAGCTGGGCGAGCGGATCGACGTGCACACCGGCGGGGAGGACAACGTCTTCCCGCACCACGAGGACGAGATCGCGCAGTCCGAGGCGGTGATCGGGCACCAGGTGGTGCACACCTGGGTGCACGGCGCGCACCTGCTCACCGAGGGCCGCAAGATGGCCAAGTCGGCCGGGAACTTCTACGACCTGCGCGAGATCGAGAGCCGCGGCCACTCCCCCCTCGCCCTGCGCCTGCTGTTCCTCCAGGCCCGCTACCGAGGCCAGTTCAACTTCACCTGGGACGGCCTGGCCGCGGCCGAGCGCGCCCTCGAACGGCTCCGCGCCAGGGTGGCCGCCTGGTCCGCGGACGCTTCCGGGGAGGTGGACGGCGCCACGCGATCCTCCGGGGAGGCGGCGGCAACCTACGAGCGGCGCTTCTGGGCCGCCGTGGACGACGACCTCGACACGCCAAAGGCGCTGGCCGTCCTGGCCGAGATGGAGAGCGACGACCGGCTGCCGCCGGCCGCCCGCCACCGCGCGGCGCTCGGCTTCGACCGCTTTCTCGGCCTGGACCTCGACCGCGCCACGGGCCAGGTCCTGCCGCCGGGGGCGGAGGAGCTGATCGCCAGGCGCGAGGCCGCTCGGGCCGCGCGCGACTGGGCCACCGCCGACACGCTCCGCGACGAGCTCGCCGGCATCGGGGTGGAGATCTCCGACACCCGGGGCGGGACCACCTGGCGGCTGGCCGGCGGGCCGCGGTGAACTTGGCCGCATCCTGCCCGTTCGGCCACGCGGTTGTGCCCAAAGACCCCTAGACGCCCCAAGCCTCTCGTCCGTAGACTCAGCGGTCTGCGAGGGTGCAATGGCTGCCTGCGTGCGGGCCGTGCCCGCCCTCGCGCAGCCGGCCGATCCACGGCCGCGGGCCGGCTCGCCGCCGCGAGCTGGGCACCGCCGCCCGGGCACCAAGGGGGGCCTTGCATGATCCGGCACCAGTACGATCCTGTCCGCTGCATCCTGCCACCCGACGTCCTGGAGCGGATCGCCCAGCACGGCGACGAGGAGCAGCGCAGGCGGGCGCTCCACACCCTCGCCAGGGACAACTCGCTGCGTTCCATCCGGGCGCAGAACGCCATCCTGCGCGCCCAGGGCGTCAAGCAGATCACCCAGGAGACGCGCGAGCCGGGCACGCCCGACCGCACCATCTACGACTGCGCCACCAGCGAAGACCTCGCCAGCGCGCGGGTCGCGCGCGCCGAGGGCGACGGCCCCACCGGCGACGTGACCACCGACGAGGCCTACGACGGCCTCGGCGCCACCTACAAGCTGTTCTGGGACATCTACCAGCGCGACTCGATCGACGACGAGGGCTTGGCGCTGAAGGGCTACGTCCACTACGGCGACAACTACGACAACGCCTTCTGGGACGGCCAGGAGATGGTCTTCGGCGACGGCGACGGCCAGCTGTTCAACCGCTTCACCATCGCGGTCGACATCATGGGCCACGAGCTGGCCCACGGCGTCACCGAGGACGAGGCGCAGCTGGTCTACTTCCGGCAGGCGGGCGCGCTCAACGAGCACTTCTCCGACGTGGCCGGCTCGCTGGTCAAGCAGTACCTGCTGAACCAGCGCGCGGACGAGGCCGACTGGCTGATCGGCGCGGGCCTGATCGCGGGCGCGGAGGACCAGGCGCTGCGGTCGATGAAGGCGCCGGGCACCGCCTACGACCACCCGCTGCTCGGCAAGGACCGCCAGCCCGACCACATGGACAAATACGTCAAGACGATGAGCGACAACGGCGGCGTGCACATCAACTCCGGCATCCCCAACCACGCCTTCTACCTGGCCGCGAGCATCATCGGCGGCTACGCGTGGGAGGTCGCCGGCCGCATCTGGTACGAGACCATGCGCGACCCGCGGCTGCGGCCCACCGCGCAGTTCCGCACCTTCGCCCGCATCACCCTGCGGGCGGCCCAGCGGCTCGGCTACGACAGCTCCTCCGACGAGTACAAGGCCGTGCAGGAAGGCTGGCGCGGCGTCGGTCTGGAGATCTGAGCAGGGCCGTCGTAGGCTTCGGCGCGGCGGGGTGACCCGCCGCGCCGAAGCGCGTCGAGGGGGACCGGTGAGCGAGCACATCCGCATCAAGCTCGAGCGCAGCGGCGGCTTCGCCGGCATCAGCCAGCGAGCCTCGGTCGACACCAGCAAGCTCCCGCCCGACGAGGCCGCCCGGATCGCCGAGCTGGTCCGCCGGGTCGACTTCGGCGCCCTGGCCGCGACCGCCACCGGCCCGCCGCGGGCGCCCGACCGCTTCCAGTACGACCTCGACATCCAGCAGGGCGGCCAGCGCCACCGGCTGACCTTCGGCGAGCGCGCCGTCACCCCCGAGCTCCGCCCGCTCCTCGACCATCTGCTCAAGAACCACGGGTAGCGGACCGGCCACCCGGGCGATCGGCCCCCCTGCCGGCAGGGTCGTCGTATGCTGCTTGGGAGCACTTGACCCCGACGACCGGCACGACGCTGCGGGAGCGTGAGCGATGGGTTTGATGAAGCGGTTCTCCTACATCTTCAAGTCGAAGGCGTCCAAGACCCTCGACCGGTACGAGGACCCACGGGAGACGCTCGACTACTCCTACGAGAAGCAGCTCGAGCTCCTGCAGAAGATGCGCCGCGGCGTGGCCGACGTGGCCACCTCCCGCAAGCGCATCGAGCTGCAGGCCCAGCAGCTCCAGAGCTCCGCCGCCAAGCTCGAGGCCCAGGCCAAGCAGGCGCTCGCCCAGAACCGGGAGGACCTCGCCCGCGAGGCCCTGGCCCGCCGCTCCGGCATCGCCACCCAGCTCCAGGACCTGCAGGTCCAGCACGACCAGCTCAAGACCGAGGAGGCCAAGCTGGTCGACGCCCAGCGCCGGCTGCAGACCAAGATCGAGGCCTTCCGTACCCGCAAGGAGACCATCAAGGCCAGCTACACCGCGGCCGAGGCCCAGACCAAGGTGGGCGAGGCGATCTCCGGCATCTCCGAGGAGATGGGCGACGTCGGCATGGCGATGTCGCGCGCCGAGGACAAGGTGGCGCAGATGCAGGCCCGCTCGGGCGCGCTCGACGAGCTGATGGCCTCCGGCGGCCTCGACGACCTGTCCGCCAGCGGCGACCGCCTGGAGGCCGAGCTGAACCGCACCGAGGCCGACAGCCAGGTCGAGCTGGAGCTCGCCCGCATCAAGGGCGAGCTCGGCGGGACCGAGGCCAAGCAGCTCGGCCCTGGAAGCTCCACCCCGACTCCCACCGAGGAGCAGCGATGATCGTACGGATCATGGGCGAGGGGCAGTTCGACCTGCCAGAGGACCACCTGGAGGAGCTCAACCGGCTCGACGACGACCTGGCCGGCGCGATCGAGGGCGGTGACCAGGGCACCTTCCAGACCGCCCTGGAGGCCCTGCTGACCAGCGTGCGCATCCACGGCAAGGAGCTGCCCGAGGACTACCTCGGCCCCTCCGACCTGGTCCTCCCCGGCCCGGACGCGACCCTCGAGGAGGTCAAGGCCGTCCTCGGCGAGGAAGGCCTGATCCCCGGCTAGCCGCCAGCCGGCCGGATGCCTCGGCCCCGCCACAGCGAGGTGGCGGGGCATCGTCGATCCCTGGGAGGCCGTCCGTGGCAGAGCCGCCTGTCGTCGTGGCGCTTGGCGGGAACGCCATCGCCCCACCCGGAGGCCGCAACTCGGTCCGGGCCCAGTTCGAGCGCACCGCGGAGACCGCCTGGCATCTGGTCCACCTGGCGGAGCGGCCGCTGGTGGTCACCCACGGCAACGGCCCGCAGGTCGGCGCGGCGCTGCTCCGCAGCGACCTGGCCGCCGGGGTGGTGCCGGCGCAGCCGCTGGACGCCTGCGTGGCCGACACCCAGGGCGGCATGGGCTACATGCTGCAGCAGTGCCTGGACAACGCGTTCTCGGCGGCTGGTGTCCGGCGCCCCACCGTCACGGTGGTCACCCGCTCGCTGGTGGCGCTGGACGACCCCGCCTTCCAGCACCCGTCCAAGCCGGTCGGGAGCTTCTATGCCGAGGACGAGGCGCGCCGGCGCATGGACGCCGACGGCTGGGTGATGCGGGAGGACGCCGGCAGGGGCTGGCGGCGGGTGGTGCCGTCGCCCGAGCCGGTCGGGATCGTGGAGGAGCAGGTCATCGGCGGCCTGCTGGCGACCGGGGTGGTGGTGGTCGCGGCCGGCGGCGGTGGCGTGCCGGTGGTGCGGCGGGCCGACGGCTCGCTGACCGGAGTCGAGGCGGTGGTCGACAAGGATCTGGCCAGCGGGCTGCTCGCCGCCGACCTCCGCGCCGAGCTGCTGCTCCTGCTCACCGGCGTCGAGTACGTGGCGCTGGACTTCGGCCGGCCAACCCAGCGCGACCTGCGCGAGGTGAGCGCGACGGAGCTGGCCGCGCACGCGGACCAGGGCCAGTTCGCCCCCGGCAGCATGCTGCCCAAGGTCCGCGCCGCGCTCGGCTTCCTGCGGCGCGGCGGCAGGCGGGTGGTGATCACCACCCCGGAGCTGTCGGAGAAGGCCGTGGCCGGCGAGGCCGGCACGCAGATCACCGCGAAGCGGTGATCGCCGACCCGCACCGCCGCCGAGCCCTGCCAGCCGCCCTGCCTGCGGGGCAGTGCTAGGACTCGCCGCCGATGTCGACGTGGTAGGCCTCGTAGACCAGGTCGACACCGCGGCGGCGGTGGCGGACCAGGTCGGCGAACAGCCGGACCAGCGCGTCGCGGAGGTCGTCGGCGGCGATCCCGTCCTGACCGGCGATGAGGCGGACGCTCGCCATCGCCTGGTCGAGCTGGTGGGTGATGGAGGCATGCTCCCTGGTGAACCGGTTGATCTTGTTCGCCAGCCTGGGCGCGTTCTCCATGATCTCCTCGTAGAGCCCGCCCGCCCCCTCGGTCACCTCGACGTGGACCGAGAACACCATCTTGAGGTCGTCGAGCACCGGCACCAGGTGGGCGGCCCAGTCCGCCGCGCGCCCGCCCGCCGGCTCGGTCAGTGCCTCTTCGAGCTGGCTGATGGCCCGCCGGAGGCTGAGCCGCTGGCCCTTTGCCGCCTCGAGGGCAGTGGTCGATGCCTCGTAGACCTCGCCGACTTCCGCGCGCGACATCGGCTACTCCCTTCTGGCCCGCCATGCCCGTCAAGGTGAGGATGGCAGCCTGCCCGAAGATGCATCACTTCTAACCGTAGATCTTTCGGACTAGTCAGGCGCGAGCTACGAATGGCGGGACTCAGGCAGAAGCGCCTCGTGACGGCCTACCTCGTGCACGATGACGCGGTTAGTGGCTCCACGACCACCGGGAGTGCCGGCTGCGATGACGACCAGATCGCCCTCGCGGACGATTCCTGCTGCCACGATACGCCGATCTCCCTGGTCTACAAGGGCATTCAACTCGACAACCTGGTCAACCACGGCGGGCGTTTCAACGCCCCAGTAAAGCGACATACGCCGCCGCGAGCGCTCGTTCGGGGTGAGCCCGACGATCGGCATGCGGGGGCGGAAACGGGAGACGTAGCGGGCGGTCGCCCCTGACTCGGTGAACGCCACCACCGCCCTGGCGTTCAGGTCGGTGGCCGCCTGCACGGCCGCCCGGCAGACGGTGGCGGCGACGTCCAGGCGGCCGCCAGGCGGCGCCGGCGGGGGCAGGAGGTGCGGGGTTGCCTCGGCCTCGTGGGCGATCCGGACCATCGTGGCCACCGTCTCCACCGGATAGGCGCCGATGGCGGTCTCCTGCGACAGCATCACCGCGTCGGTGCCGTCGAAGATGGCGTTGGCCACGTCGGAGGCCTCGGCCCTGGTCGGGCGCGGGCTGGACACCATCGATTCCAGCATCTGGGTGGCGGTGATCACCGGCACGCCGGCCGAGTTCGCCTTGGCGATGATCCCCTTCTGCAGCGGCGGCACCTTCTCGACCGCCAGCTCGACGCCGAGGTCGCCCCTGGCGACCATGACCGCGTCGGTGGCGGCGAGGATGTCGTCAAGGTGCTCGATCGCCTCGGGCCGTTCGAGCTTGGCCACGACCGGCAGGTCGCCACCGAGGTCGGCGATGGCCTGGCGGCAGCCGAGCACGTCCTCGCCGCGCCGCACGAAGGACAGGGCCACGTAGTCGACCCCGTGCTCGACCGCGATGGCCAGGTCGGCCCGGTCCTTGTCGGTCAGCGACGGCGCCGAGACGGCCGCCCCCGGCAGGTTGATGCCCTTGCGGGAGCGGACCGTCCCGCCCCGGCGCACCTCGCAGCGCACCACGGACCCCTCGACCGCGCGGACCTCCAGCTCGATGGCGCCGTCGTCGATCAGGATGCGGTTGCCGGGGCGCACGTCGGTGGCGAGCCGCTCGTAGACCACCGGGATCACCGGAGGGGGTGCGTGCTCGACGCCGGCGACCAGCTCGCACTCGTGGCCGGGCACCAGGGTGATGCCGGGCTCGTCGACCTGTCCCACCCGGATCTTGGGTCCCTGGAGGTCGGCGATGATCGCCACGGCCTGGTCGCGCTCGGCGGCGACCTTGCGGACCAGCTCGATGCGGGCCACGTGGTCGGCCCGCTCGCCGTGCGAGAAGTTGAGCCGCACCGCGTCGACACCGGCGTCGATCATGGCGGCGAGCATGGCCGCGCTGCTGCAGGCCGGCCCCAGCGTGGCCACGATCTTGGTGCGCTCGGTGCCCATGGCGTCGGTCCTCCGTCCTGGCCCGGCGGCCTCGTGATGGAGCGTACGACGACCCCGTCGGCAAGGCGACCCCGGATCTGGCTTCGGCGCGGCTCCGCTAGATGGGGGCGCCGGCCTCGTAGGCCTGGCCGACCGCCTTCGGCGGGCGGACCCGGCGGAAGAACAGGGCCAGGACGATCAGCGTGACGATGTACGGCAGGGTCTGGATGAAGGCGTTGTTGATCCAGCTGACCCGGAGGAACACGGTGAGCGCCTCGGTCCAGCCGAACAGCAGCGAGGCCAGGGCCGCGCCGCCCACCGTCCAGTTGCCGAGGATCAGGGCGGCCAGTGCGATGAACCCGCGTCCCTGGTTCATGCCCTCGTTGTACTGGCCCACCAGCTCGATCGAGATGTAGGCGCCGGCCAGGCCGGCGAACGCGCCGGACAGCAGCACGCCGGCGTAGCGCATGGCTACCACCCGCACGCCGAGGCTTTCGGCCGCGCGGGGGTTCTCGCCGGCGGAGCGCAGCCGCAGCCCGAAGACGGTGCGGTTGAGGACGAACCACGCCGCCACCCCGAGCACCAGGGTGAGCGGCACGATCGGGGACATCTCGCCGAGCCTTGGCAGGCTGAAGCGCGGGAGCTGCTCGACGGCCGGCGACTGGGTGCCCTGGCCGAAGGCGACGATCGACAGGAAGCGGGGGATGCCGAGGGCGAGGATGTTGATCGCCACCCCGGAGATGATGTGGTCGACCCGGAAGGTGACCGTGACGATGGCGTGGAGCAGCGCCACCGCCGTCCCGGCCAGGATCGCGATCACGAACCCGGCGACCGGGCCGTAGCGCAGCGCGCCCCAGGCGCCGAACCAGGTCCCGAAGATCATCATCCCGTCGATGCCGATGTTGACCACGCCCGAGCGCTCGTTGAACACCGCGCCGAGGGTGGCCAGGAACAGCGGCACGAACGCGCGGATGGCCGAGGCGATCACGGCGAAGCCGATCAGCTGTCCGACGATCTCAGGCACGCTCGTGCGCCTCCTTGAGCTGCCGCCGGGCGGTGGCCCGGCGCACCAGCTCGTAGGCCACCACGATGGTGAGGATGATGACGCCCCCCATGATGATGGTGACTTCCTTGGGCACGCCGGTGTTGAGACCGATGCCCGAGCTGGCTCGGTCCAGGTAGGAGAAGAGCAGCGCCCCGGCCACGATGCCGATCCCGGTGTTGCGGCCGAGCAGGGCGATGGCGATGGCGGTGAAGCCGTAGCCGCGGACGTAGTCGAGCTTCATGTAGCCGTCGAAGCCGAGCAGGTCCTGCAGGCCGGCCAGGCCGGCCACGGCCCCGGACAGGAGCATCGCCTTCATCATCATGGCGTTGGAGCGGATGCCGGCCGGCTCGGCCGCGCGCGGGTTGATGCCGAGCACGCGCAGCTCGAAGCCGAAGCGGGTGCGCCGCACCACGAAGGCGTACACCGCCGCGGCGACCAGGGCCAGCAGGAAGAGCCAGGTGACCGGCGAAGAGCCGCGGAAGTTGAAGCCGATCGAGTTGAAGAACGGCACCATGCTGCCCACCCTGGCGGTGTCCTCGACCGGCACGGTGCGCTGCTGGGCGATCGCGCCGACCTGGGTGGTGTCCTTCAGCGGACCGGACAGCAGGTACAGCAGCAGGCCGTTGGCCACGTAGTTCATCATGATGGTGGAGATGACCTCGTGGGCGCCGCGGTAGACCTTCAGCAGCGCGGGGATGAGCGCCCAGGCAAGGCCGCCGGCCATGCCGGCCAGGATGGTCAGCGGCAGGTGGATCACGGTGGGCGCCGACAACTTGGTGCCGACGATCGCCGCGGTCAGGGCGCCGATGGCGTACTGGCCCTCCACCCCGATGTTGAACAGGCCGGCCTTGAACGCGATCGCCACGGCGATGCCGGCGAAGATGAACGGGGTGGCGCGGCCGAAGATGAACGCGAACGCGCTGCGGTTGGCCAGGCCGTAGTCCCACATGGTCGAGGCCACGTCGGCCAGGTCGCCGACGTTGCGCTGCACGATCAGGATCACCAGCGCGCCGACCACCGCCGAGATCAGCAGGGAGATGGCGGGGGCGAGCAGCTGCAGGCCGAGCTGGCTGGCCCGCTCCGTCCAGCCGACCCGGCTGGCGACGGCCTCGGTGGGGGGCTCGGCGCCTGGTGCGGGTGGCCGCTCCTCGACCTTCATGCGGCGGGCTCCCGGTCGGAGCGCGCCCCGGTCATGTACAGGCCCAGCTCGTTCATGGTCGCCTGGGAGCCGTCCAGCTCGGCCGTGATGCGGCCGTCGTAGATGACCCCGACCCGGTCGGCGAGGGCCAGGATCTCCTCCAGGTTGGCCGAGATGAGCAGCACCGCCAGGCCGGCGTCGCGCGCGGAGACCAGTTGCTTCCAGACGAACTCGGTGGCCCCGATGTCCAGGCCCCTGGTGGGGTAGGCGGCGATCAGGAGCTTGGGGCCGCTGGCGAACTCGCGCGCCAGCACCAGCTTCTGCTGGTTGCCGCCTGACAGCGCATAGGCGGGCGCCGCGATGCTCGGCGCCTTGACCCGGAAGGCCCGCACCAGGTCGGTCGCGCGCTGGCGCATCGCCTTGGGGTTGAGCAGCCCCCGCCTGGAGAACGGGCGCCGCTCCTGCTGGCCGAGCACCGAGTTCTCCCACAGGGTCATGGGCAGCACCATGGCGCGCGCGTGGCGGTCCTCGGGGATGTAGCAGAGTCCGAGCTCGCGCCGGTCGCGAACGGTCGCGCGGGTGACGTCCTTGCCGCCGAGACGGATGCTGCCGCCGTCCGGGTGGAGGAGGCCGACCAGGGCTTCGACCAGCTCCGCCTGGCCGTTGCCCTCGATGCCGGCGAGCCCGTAGATCTCCGAGCGGCGCACCGTCAGGTTGGCGCCGGCGAGCTGCTCGCGCGCGCCGGCGAGGACCCGCAAGCCCTCGACCTCGAGCATCGGCTCGCCGGAGGGCGTCTGGCCGTGGACCCGCTCCAGCAGCACCGGGCGGCCGACCATCATCTCGGCGACCTCTTCCTCGGTGGTGTCTGCCGCCACCACGGTCCCGATGACCTTGCCGTCGCGGAGCACGGTGATGCGGTCGGCGACCGCCAGAACCTCCTCGAGGGAGTGGGCGATGAAGATGATCGTCTTGCCCTGCTGCGAGAGCGAGCGCATGGCCTGGAAGAGCTCCTCGACCTCCTGGGGGACGAGCACGGCGGTGGGCTCGTCGAGGATCAGGATGTCCGCGCGCCGGTAGAGCAGCTTGAGGATCTCCACCCGCTGCTGCTGGCCGACGGCGAGGGTCTCCACCCGGGCCGCGGGGTCGAGGTTGGTGCCGAAGCCACGGGCCAGCTCGGCCACCTCGCGGTTGGCCTCGTCCAGGTCGAGCCGGCCGCCGTTGGCCGGCTCCGCGCCGAGGACCACGTTCTCGGCCACGGTGAACGCGTCGACCAGCATGAAGTGCTGGTGCACCATGCCGATGCGCAGGGCGATCGCCTTGCGCGGCGAGTCGATCTTCTCCGGCTTCCCGCGCACCAGGATCTCGCCCTCGTCGGGCTGCTCCATGCCGTAGACCATCTTCATCAGGGTCGACTTGCCGGCCCCGTTCTCGCCGACCAGCGCGTGGATCTCGCCCTCGCGGACCTTGAAATCGACGTGGTCGTTGGCGATCACGCCGGCGTAGCGACGCGTGATCCCGCGGCACTCGACCGCCAGGGGCGCACCATCCGGCTCGCGCCCTGCCTCGGCGGGCGCGTCATCTGTTCGAGCCACGAACAGCGCTCCTTGGAGAAGGCCGGGGAGCCGGCATGCCGTGCTCCCCGGCCCTGATCAACCGGCCTGCTCAGGTACCCGGCTTGTCCGGGACCTTGATGGTGCCGTCGATGATCTTCTTCTTGAGGTCGTCAAGGGTGGTCGGGATGTCGCCCAGGAGGTCCTTGTTGAACTCGTTCTGGGCGTAGTCGATGCCGCCCTCCTTGAGCCCGAAGGTGGAGAAGCCGCCCTTGAGCGTGCCGTCGGAGTACGCCTGGATGGTCGTGCTGACGGCGGTGTCGACCCGCTTGAGCATCGAGGTGAGGATCCACTTCTGCTCGGCCGGGCTGGCGGTGAGGCTCTGGTCGGAGTCGACGCCGATGGCGTAGACCTTCTTCGAGGCGGCGGCGGCGATCACGCCCGCCCCGGTGCCGCCGGAGGCGTGGTAGATGACGTCCGCCTTGGCGCCGATCTGCTTCAGGGCGAGTTCCTTGCCCTTGGCCGGGTCGCGGAAGGCCTGCGGCGTGGTGCCGGCGTAGTCGACCAGCACCTTGATGCTCTTGCCCTTCTGGTCGGCGATGTACTTGACGCCCGCCTGGTAGCCGGCCTGGAAGCGCTTGATGAGGTCGCCCTCGAGGCCGCCGACGAAGCCGACCACGTTGCTCTTGGTCTTCAGGGCGGCGGCCGCGCCGACCAGGAAGGAGCCCTCGTGCTCCTTGAAGCCGATGCAGGTCAGGTTCTTGTTCTGCTGGCAGAGCGGGTCGAAGCCGTCGATGACGGCGTACTGCACGTCGGTGTTCTCCTTGGCGGACTTGGCGATGTCCTCGGAGAACAGGAAGCCGACCCCGAAGATGAGCCCGTAGTCCTCGGCGGCGAGCCCGTCGAGCAGCTCCTTGCGGTTGGACCCGTCGTTGTTGGGCTCGACGGTCTTGATCTCGATCTTGTCGCCGAGCTTGTTCTTGGCCTCGGTGGCGCCCCGGTCGGCACTGTCGTTGAAGGACTTGTCGCCCTTCCCGCCGATGTCGAACACCACGCCGACCTTCTTGGCCGCGGTCTGGCTTCCGCCGCCGCCTCCGCCACTGGTGTCGTCACCGCCGCCGCCACAGGCGGCGGCAAGCAGCGCCAGTCCCGCAAGCAGGGCGCCGACACGCATGCCTCGTACCCACCGCATCCGTTCGTGCTCCTCTCGTACCCGGGGATCGTTACCCCTCCCCCGCCGCCCCACCGCGGCGAGGCCCAACCGCCGCCCGCCTTATCGAAGCAGGCTACAGCTGGCGGCTATTTATCCATACCGGTAGAGAGGGCGTCCACCACTGCCCGGCCGCCAGATGGCCACGGCTGCGTACAATCCCGCCCATGCGCCGGATCCTGGCCGCCCTGCTGGTGCTCGTGCTCGCCTACTTCGCGGTGACCACCTACCTGGTCGCCACCTGGATGGGCAAGGACGAGCGCCGCCCAGCCGACGCCATCGTGGTGCTCGGGGCGGCCCAGTACGACGGCCGCCCGTCCGCCATCTACCGTGCCCGCCTGGAGCACGCGGTCGACCTCTACAACGAGCGGGTGGCGCCGCTGGTCGTGTTCACCGGGGGCAACACCCCCGGCGACCGCTACACCGAGGGCGACTCCGGCGCCAAGTGGGCGGTCGCGCAGGGCATCCCCTCCGGGGCCACCGTGGTGGAGGATTCCAGCCGCAGCACCTACCAGAACCTGGCCGGCGCCAAGCGGGCGCTCACCCGCCGCAACCCGGGGCGGCGGCTGCGGGTGGTGATCGTCTCCGACCCCTTCCACATGTACCGGGCGGTCAGGCAGGCACGCGACCTGGGACTGGAGGCCTACCCCTCCCCCACCCGCTCGAGCCCGCTGTCGGCCAGCAAGTTCAAGCTGACCGAGTCCGTCATCCGCGAGGACCTCGCCATCGGCGGGTACGTGATCGCCGGGCGGGGATAGGCCGAGCAGTCCAGGAGGCTCGAACATGGCGCTGACCGTCGTCGACCACCCGCTGGCCGCCACCATGCTGACCGCGCTGCGGGACGCGTCGACGCCGCCGCCGCTGTTCCGGCTGCTGGCCAAGCGGCTCTGCCTCGCGCTGGTGGTGGAGGCGACCCGGACGGTGCCGACGATCGAGCACCGGGTCCGCACCCCGCTGGCCGAGGCGGACGGCCAGCGGTTCGCGGTGCCGCTGGTGGCGGTCCCGATCCTCCGCGCCGGCCTCGCCATGCTCGAGGCGGTCACCGAGCTGTTCCCCGAGGTGGCGGTCGGCTACATCGGCCTGGAACGCGACCACGCCACCTTCCAGCCCTCCGCCTACTACACCAAGCTGCCCCCGCTGGAGGGTGCCTACGTGCTGCTGCTCGACCCGATGCTGGCGACCGGCGGCTCGGCGGCGGCCGCCTGCGACAGCCTGTATGCCGCCAAGCCGGGCCGGGTGACCCTGCTCAGCGTGGTCGCCGCCCCCGAGGGCCTCGACCGCCTTGCCCGCCAGCACCCCTCGCTCGACGTGGTCACCACCGCCGTCGACGAGCGCCTCAACCAGTCCGCCTACATCGTCCCCGGGCTGGGCGACTTCGGCGACCGCCTCTACGGCACCTGAGCGCCACCGGCGGACGAGGCCGCGTAGCGGCCTGGCGGGATGCCGACGTGGCGTTTGAACTGGCGGGTGAAGTGGGCCTGGTCGAAGAAGCCGACCTCCGCGGCGACCAGCGCGATCGGCTCCCCGTCAAGGAGGCGCTTGCGGGCGGTGTCGATCCGCCTGGCGAGCACGTACCGGTGGGGCGCGATCCCGAACCGGTGCGTGAAGCACCTGACCAGGTGGGCGGGTGAGGCACCGAGGGCCGACCCTGCCTCGGCCAGCGTGGTCCGCTCGAACAGGCGCACGTCGAGCAGGTCACGGAGATCGGCCGCGAGCTTGCCTGGGGGCCGGTCGGGGAGGTCGACCGGCCGGTCGCCGAGGTGCGCCCTGAGCCGCTCGGAGACCGTCGCCAGCCACGCCTCGGCCTCGAACGCGTCGTCGGGCTCGCCGAGCGCCTGGTGGAGGGCGTGGACGGCGCGGCGGAGGGTGGGCTCGGGGACGTCCGGCTCGTCCGCGGCCCGGCCGGCCAGGCGCGCGTCGAGCACGTCGGTCCCGAGGTAGAGGACCCGCTTGTGGAAGCCGTCCCCGCCGGCCGGGCGGCCGTCGTGGACGACCTGTGGCGGCAGGATGGTGACCCGCTCGCCGCCGGCGCCGCGGTGACGGGTCTCCAGGTCGTAGCGGATCCAGCCGTGGTCGACGATGAACACCGTCCAGGCGTCGTGGACGTGCGGCGGGTAGGCGTAGTCGACGAAGTGCGCGTGGAAGACCTCGTGGACGCCGGCGACCACCGGCTTCCACGCCCGGACCCACTCCGGCTCGGCCGGAGGCCGGTACGGCCACGACATGGCAAAGATCGTACAAGACCCCCCGCGACCAGCCGTTGTCCACTGCCGGCATGACGCAGGCAACGACCCGGGCCGCCGGATGAACGAGCTGGTCGGGCTGGTGGGGTTCGCGGTCGTCGGCACGATCACGCCGGGACCGAACAACGCGCTGCTGTGGGCGTCAGGGCTCCGGTTCGGCTTCCGCCGCACCGCGCGCCACGTCGCCGGGACGGCGGTCGGCATGGGCGTCCTGGTGCTCGCCATGGCCGCCGGCATCGGTGTCCTGCTCTCGGCGGTGCCAGGTGCCGAGCTCGGGGTGAAGCTGGTCGGCTCCGCCTACCTCCTCTACCTCGCCTACCGGATCGCCAGCAGCCACGGTCCCGACCGGAAGGTGGCGGCGCGGCCGCTCGGGGTGCTCGGTGCCGCGGCGTTCCAGTTCGCCAACCCCAAGGGGTGGCTGTTCGCGCTGGCCGCGGTGGGCACGTTCCTCCCGCCGGACCTGGCCCCGGCGGCCGCGGCGCTGACGGTGGCGGGCACGTGCGCGGCGGTGATCCTGGCGACCGCCTCGGTCTGGGCCGCCGGCGGCGCCGCGCTGAACCGCGTCGTCGACGACGGGCGGACCCAGCGGGCGGTCAACCTCGCGCTCGCCCTCGTCCTCGCGGCGTCGGTGGCGTTCATCTGGGTCTAGCCCGGGCCTCCGCTCCTCGGCAACCGCGGACCCGCCGTTCTACCGATGGAGCGGAGCGCGGGCGCGTGGGTGCCCACGATCGTCCCGGGATCGGTTCGTTCGGGTGGTATGCCGATCTTCCGAAGGATCGGCGGACAAGGTGGGTGTCGACCTACGATTTCGATAACAAACGTGGCACGACGGGCGGGAATGATGAGACAGGGGCCTTAGCGATACGCTTCAATCTCTCTTAGCTGACGAACCAGGCAAGGAGAGCAACCGTGACCCGAGACGGCTGGTCTGGTCCGGACGCAGCCCCCCGCCACCGCCGCGAGGGGTTGCTGAGCGCCTTCCGGGTCCTGGCCGGCGGGGACGAGCTCGAGGCCGCCGGTGCTGACTTCCTGGAGCGTGCCTGCGCCGCCCTCGGAGCGGTCGAGGGCGCGCTCCTGCTCGCCGGCACCGACCCCAACGACCCCCTGGCCGGCCACCATCTCGGCACCCCGGGACCAGAGGGAGAGCTGGGCGGCCGTGCCCGCGACCGCGGCCTGTACGCCGCCGCCCTGACCGCCGGCCGGCCGTGGGCCGCCGGCCCGCCGGCAGCGCCCGAGCTGTGGTGCGGCATGGCCGTCGACGGCCGCCCCGCCGGCGTGCTCGCGGTGCGCCGCGACGAGCCGGCGCCCTTCCGCCCCGCCGACCACGCCGTCATCGAGGTGCTGGCCACCGGCGCGGCGGTCGCGGCCGAGCGGCTGCGCTTCCTGCGCCTGTGGTCGGACAAGCTCGACCAGGCCGACGCGGCCCACTCCCAGCTCCTCCGCTACGCCGACGACCTGCGCACCACCTACGCGGCCGAGCGGCGCCAGGCCGAGGAGCTGCGCCGCGCCCTGCACGACCTGGAGAACTCCTACACCGCCACGGTGCGGGCCCTGGCCACCGCGGTCGAGGCCAAGGACGCCTACACCGGCGGGCACCTCGCCCGCGTCACCGAGTACGGCGTGCGGGTCTGCCAGGTCATCGGCGGCGGTCTGGCCACCACCCCCGGGCTCGAGCAGGCCTTCCTCCTCCACGACCTGGGCAAGATCGGCGTGCCCGACGCTGTGCTCAACAAGCCGGGACCGCTCACCGACGAGGAGTGGGTGCTGATGCGCGAGCACCCCGCCATCGGGCTGCGCATCCTCGAAGGGGTCCCACTCACCGACGTGGTCAGGCAGGTGGTCTACTGCCATCACGAGCGCTGGGACGGTGGCGGCTACCCGGAGGGGCTCAAGGCCGAGGACGTCCCGCTCGCCGCCAGGGTGTTCGCCACGGTCGACGCCTTCGACGCGATCACCACCGACCGTCCCTACCGGCCCGCCGTCAGCCTCGACGAGGCCCTGACGCGGCTCCGCGAGGCGGCCGGCACGCAGTTCGCCCCCGACGCCGTGGACGCCCTCCACCAGGTGGACCCGGGCCAGCTCGACGCCATCCGCGCGACCGCGTCGCGGAGGGACTAGCCAGTGGGCCGCCTGCGCGTCCAGCTCACCGTCCTGCTCGCCATGCTCGGGCTGCTGGTCGCCGCGTGGGGCGCGACCATCTTCCTCGGCGCCCGCAACGGCGAGGTGTCCACCGAGTCCCAGCAGTTCGAGGTGGGCCGCTTCGACGAGCTGCGCCGCGCCGCCGCCGACTTCCGCGGCCGCGTCGTGGACGCGGTCGCGCACCAGCGCGACTACCTGCTCACCGGCGACCTCCGGTCCAAGGAGGAGTTCCGCGCCGCCTGCCACCAGGCGGAGGAGCACCTGGCGCTGGTGCGGACCCTGGCCAAGCCCTGGCCGAGCCTGACACCGATGATCGAGCGCATCGACGCCGCCTATGCCGGCTGGGAGCGGCAGGCGATCGGCGAGGTCGGGATCCGCGACCACCAGGGCATCGGCGCGGTGATGCTGGTGGTCGGCAGGGGCGTGACCCGTGCCCGCCTCACCGAGACGCGCAGCCACCAGGCCAGCTTCGACCAGGTCCTGGCCGACCTCCAGGTGACCGCGGCGCGCCAGCAGCGCTCCACCTACCGCGACACGCAGCGGCTGGCGCTGGACGCCGCGGTGATGATCCTGGCCACGGTCACGCTGATCTTCTTCTACCTGCGCCGGGCGGTGGGCGCCCCCGCCGCCGCCCTGCGCTCGGCCTCGAGCCGGCTGGCCGGTGGCGACCTGACCACCCCGATCGAGCTGGCCGTCCCCAACGAGCTCGGCGCGGTCGCCGCCGACCTGGAGGTGATGCGGCGCCGGCTGGAGGGCCGCATCGAGGGCCTGATCCGGCTGCGCGACCTGTCCGCCCAGGTGGTCGGCGCGACCAGCCTGCAGGGCCTGTGCGACGCCGCCCTGGCCGGGCTGGGGCGCGAGGTCGGCGCGGCCGGCGCCGCCCTCGGCGCGATCGACCGGGACGGCCGGCTGCGGCTGCGTGCGCTTTCCGGCTTCGACCATCCCGGCGTGGCCGAGCGGATCGTCGCCGCCCATCACGAGCTGTGCGCGTTCCTGGCCCTCAAGGAGCTCCTGGCCGGCCAGGTGGTCGGCATCGGCGACATCGAGACCGCTCCCAAGCCGGAGGCGGTCGCCGAGCTGGCCTCGGTCATGGGGGTCAGGGCGATGGCCCTGGTGCCGCTGGTGTCGCGGGGTTCGTTCGTCGGCCTGCTTGCCCTGTTCTGGGAGCATCCCCACCAGCTCGACCAGGAGCAGGAGGCGCTGCTCGGCCTGGCCGGCAACCACATCGCCGGCGCGCTGGCGGCGGCGCTCCGCTACGAGGAGGTGGAGCGCGCCGCCGGTGAGGCGAGGGCGGTGTTCTACGCGATCGCCGACGGGGTGCTGCTGACCGATCCGGCGGGCCGGGTGACCGCCATGAACCACGCCCTGGAGATGCTCGGCGGCTGGACCGAGGCGGACGTCCAGGGCATGCCGTACGCCGAGGTCCTGCCGGTCGTGGACGAGCGCGGCACCCGCATCCCGCCCGAGGCCCGTCCGCTGGCCAAGGCGATCGCCACCGGCGAGCCAGCCAGCGACCAGGGCTACGGCGTCGACCTGGTGACCCGCGACGGCCGCAGGGTGCCGGTCGCGGTCAGCTCGGCCCCGATCCTCGACCCCCGCGGGATGGTGATGGGCGGCGTCGACGTGGTCCGCGACGTCTCCCGCGAACGCGAGATCGACGAGGTCAAGTCGGCGCTGATCTCGACCGTCTCGCACGAGCTGCGGACGCAGCTCACCCTCATCCACGGCTTCGCCGAGCTGCTGGTGCTGCGCGACATGCCGGTGGAGCGGCGCCGTGCCGCCGCCGAGGAGATCCTGGAGGCCTCGCGGCGGCTCGCCCGCCTGATCGACGATCTGCTCAGCGTCTCCCGCATGGAGTCGGGCCGGCTGGTCCTCGACCCCCGCCCGCTGGACCTGGGCGGGCTGGTGGAGCGGACCCTGTCGCCGTTCCGGGCGATGGCCGCCAGGCACAACATCCGCGCCGAGATCCCCGGCGGCCTCCCGGTCATCTGGGGCGACCCCGACAAGCTGGAGCAGATATTGACCAACCTGGTGGGCAATGCGATCAAATACTCCCCCTCCGGGGGGGACGTCGTCGTGAGCGTGAGCGTCGACGACGACGAGGTCCGGGTGAGCGTCCGCGACCAGGGGATCGGCATGAGCCCGCGTGACATGGGGCAACTCTTCGAGAAGTTCTACCGCGTCGACCGGGATGAGGTGCGCCGCGCCGGCGGCACCGGCCTTGGCCTGTACATCACCAGGCGCCTGGTCGAGATGCACGGCGGGCGCATCTGGGCGGAGTCCTGGACCGGCGCCGGCTCGGTGTTCAGCTTCACCCTGCCCGGCCGCAGCGAGCTGGCCGGGGAGGGACGCCGGTGAAGCTCCTGATCGCCGACGACGAGCCGGCGGTCCGCGCGCTCGTGCGCGTCACCCTGGAAGACGACGACTACCGCATCCTCGAGGCGGCCGACGGCGTCGAGGCCCTCCAGAAGATCCGGGACGAACATCCCAGCCTGGTCCTACTGGACATCATGATGCCCGGCATGAACGGCCTCGAGGTGTGCCGCATCGTCAAGTCCGACCCCACCACCAGCGGCACCGTGGTGGTGATGCTCACCGCCCAGGCCCAGCAGCGCGACCGCGACCGCGGCCTCGCGGCCGGCGCCGACGTCTACTTCACCAAGCCGTTCTCCCCGCTCGCCCTGCTCGACCTGGTGGCGCGCGTGCGCCAGGCACAGCCCGACCGCAGCCGGCGGTTCTAGCCGGGGCCGCTAAGGCCGGTCGCGCCGAGGCCGGGCGGCAGGGGGACCTCGTCCCAGTCGATCAGCAGCCAGGGCTCGCCGGCGAGCTCCACCGTGGCGGTGACGTAGCCGCCGGCGAAGCGGCTCCCCACCACCCGGTCGTTCGGCGGCTCGAAGCGGGCCACCCGCTCGACGTCGTCGACCAGGAAGCCGACCGCGCCTTGGCGGGTGTCGACCACCACGATGCGGCCCTGCGGGCCGAGGTCGGGCAGGCCGAGCACGACCCGCAGGCTGGCGACCGCGACCGGCCGCCCCTCGGCGCCGAGCGCGCCGAGGCTGGAGGCGGCCAGGCCGGGGACCGGCCGGCGCCCGATGCCCACGTCGACCACCACCCGCACGACCTCGAGCAGGCAGGCGTAGCCGCGACCCATCAGCCGGAAGAGCAGCAACTCGGCACCTGGCGCGAGCAGCTCCGCCGCCTGCCTCCGCTCGGCGCCGGGGGGGCCGCCGAGGGCAGGGATGCTGGCGGGCATGCAACCTCCTGGGGAGCGATGGAGTCGGGGACTCCGGGGCATTACCTCAATCGGCAGGGCGACCGGTCCGCTAGAGTCACCCTGAGTTGTCCGGGAGCGCTGGCCAGCCGTGCCGCGGGTGGCGTTGTGCCGCGCTCCCAGGTACCCTCCGGCGCCCAGGGGAACTCCTGGAGTGGAAGGAGGACCGCGTGGCCGAGGTCTTGGAATCCAGCGACGTCCCCGGGGTCTGGCTGGTCCGGCTCCAGCCGCACGAGGACGAGCGGGGACGGTTCATGGAGACCTACCGCGCCTCGTGGCTGCCCTTCGCGGCCACGATGGTGCAGTCCAACCGCTCCGAATCGGCCGCCAAGGTGCTGCGGGGGCTGCACTACCACCGGCGCCAGGCCGACTTCTGGTTCGTGCAGTCCGGACGGGTGACCACCGTGCTGCTCGACACCCGGATCGGCTCGCCCACCGAGGGGAAGCACACCACCCTGCAGCAGGGCGGGGACGAGCAGGTGGCCGTCTACATCCCCGAGGGCGTCGCGCACGGCTTCTACGCCCACGAGCCGACGGTGATGACCTACCTGGTGTCCAACGAGTACGACGGCTCCGACGAGCTCGGCGTGGCCTGGGACGACCCCGACCTCGGCATCGACTGGCCGGACGAGGAGCCGATCCTCTCCGGGCGGGACAAGGAGAACCCGCGCCTGGCCGACATCAGCGCCGACCGCCGCGCCCCCTACGCCGGCTGAGGCCGGACGCTCCTCGAGTCAACCCGAGCCAGTTGCCCGCTGGCGCGTTACCGTAGCGTCAGGAATTCGCAGCTCGGCGAGGAGCGCGCCATGCTGGAGCGTCCGCATTGGAGTCACCACAGCAGCCCGGCCAAGTCGGGGCCGCCCCGTGACCGGCCGCCAGCCCCGGCACCGCCACCGCCACCCCGCTGGCGCGCATGGCTGCCAGCGGTCGGCCTGCTGATCAGCATCCTCATCTTCTCCCTCCTGTCTGGCGGCATGCGCCAGAACCGCCCCCAGGAGCTGAGCTACACCGACCTGAAGGCGAAGGTCGCCGCCGACCAGGTCCAGTCGGTCAGCATCGACGACAACGGCCGCGTCGAAGGCAAGCTGCGCGACGGCAACCGCTTCACCTCCGCCGTGCCCACCGCCATCGGCGACACCGAGCTGGCCAAGCTCCTCGACGAGAAGAACGTCCAGGTCACCGGCGTCGGACCGCAGACAACGCTCGGCTCGGTGCTGCTCAGCCTGCTGCCACTGCTGCTGTTCGTCGCGTTCTTCATCTACCTGGGGCGCTCCACCAGGCGCCAGCTCGCCGGGGTCGGCGGCATCGGGCGCTCCAAGGCCAAGGTGTTCGACATGGAGCGGCCCGACACGACCTTCGCGGACGTGGCCGGCTACGAAGGTCCCAAGCGGGAGGTCACCGAGGTGGTCGACTTCCTGAAGAACCCCGACCGTTACCGGCGCGCCGGCGCGGTCGGGCCCAAGGGCGTGCTCATGGTCGGGCCGCCAGGCACCGGCAAGACCCTGCTCGCCCGCGCCGTCGCCGGCGAGGCCGCGGTGCCGTTCCTCTCGGTCACCGGGTCCAGCTTCGTGGAGATGTTCGTCGGGGTCGGCGCCGCCCGCGTCCGCGACCTGTTCGCCGACGCCCGCCGCCGCGCCCCGTCGATCATCTTCATGGACGAGATCGACGCCATCGGCCAGCGCCGCGGCGGCGCGGTGATCTCCAACGACGAGCGCGAGCAGACCCTGAACCAGATGCTGGCCGAGATGGACGGCTTCGACCCGGCCACCGGCGTGGTGGTGATCGCGGCCACCAACCGGCCCGAGTCGCTCGACCCGGCCCTGCTGCGCCCGGGCCGCTTCGACCGCCAGGTGATCATCCCCCTGCCCAACATGCGCGAACGCCGCGCCATCCTCGGGGTGCACATCCGCGGCAAGAAGCTCGGGCCCGACGTCGACCTGGACGTGGTGGCCAGGGGCACGCCCGGCTTCTCAGGCGCCGACCTGGCCAACCTGGTCAACGAGGCGGCCATCTTCGCGGTCAGGGCCGGCCGCGACGTGCTCTCCGCGGCCGACTTCTCCGACGCGCGCGACCGCGTCCTGCTCGGGCTGCGCGACTCGTCCAACATGCTGCTGCCGGACGAGAAGCGCGCCGTGGCCGTGCACGAGGGCGGCCACGCCCTGGTGGCGGCCTTGTCCAAGCACGCCGACCCGGTGGCGAAGGTCACCATCCTGCCCGCGGGCCAGGCCCTCGGCGTGACCGAGCAGCTCCCAGTCGACGAGCGCCACCTCTACTCGGAAGGCTACCTGAAGGACTCGCTGGCGGTACGGATGGGTGGCCGCGCTGCCGAGCTGCTGGTCTTCGGGGAGGGCTCCACCGGCGCGAGCAACGACCTGGCCGGCGCCACCGGCCTGGCCACCCGCATGGTGCGGGAGTTCGGCATGAGCCAGGCGCTCGGCCCGGTCGGGTTCTCCTCCGGCAGCCCCATGTACCTCGGCACCGAGGAGGTGCGGAGCCGTCCCTACGCCGAGGCGACCCAGCGGGTGATCGACGAGGAGGTGTCCAAGCTGCTGCGCGAGGCCGACGCGCGCGCCGTCGAGCTGCTCACCGCGCACCGCGACGCGCTCGACCGCCTCACCGAGCTGCTGCTGGAGCGCGAGACGGTCGACGGCACCGACGTGGACGAGATCCTCGGCCGGGTGCCCGGCCGCAGCACGCCGGTCGGCGCGACCGGCCACATCGCCGACGGCTCCGACCCCGGTTCACCTTCCGGTCCCGCGATACCGTAAGCACAGTGTTAGTGGCCGGTTCGTTGCCGGCTCTGGACCTGGTTGCGACCCTCGACAGCGAGCCTGGTCATGACCGGTCCGCAAGGAGGTCGGGCGCCCCCTCGATGAGCATCACCACTCCCCTGCAGCCCACCGACCCGCGCCGGCTCGGCGCCTACACGCTGCTGTGGCGGCTCGGCGGCGGCGGTATGGGCGTCGTGTACCTGGGCGAAGCGCGGGACGAGCGGCTGGTGGCCATCAAGGTCATCCGGCCGGAACTCGCCGACGACCCGATGTTCCTCGCCCGCTTCCGGCAGGAGGTCGAGGCGGCCTCGCGGGTGGCCGGCTTCTGCACCGCGCGGGTGATCGACGCCGACCTGGAAGCGGGCCAGCCCTGGTTCGTCACCGAGTACGTCGACGGCCCGACGCTGCAGCAGGCCGTGTGGCGCTCGGGGCCGCTGAAGGACCAGCCGCTGTCCACCTTCGCGCTGGGCGTGGCCGAGGCCTTGGACGCGATCCACGAGGCCGGCGTGATCCACCGCGACCTCAAGCCGAGCAACGTGCTGCTCGCTGGGAACGCACCCAAGGTGATCGACTTCGGGATCGCCCGCGCCAAGGACGCCGCCCAGCTCACCCAGACCGGCAAGCTCATCGGCACGGTCAACTGGCTCGCGCCCGAGCAGCTCCGGTCCGACCGGGCCTCGCCGCTGTCCGACGTGTTCGCCTGGGGAGGGCTGGTTGCGTTCGCCGCCACCGGGCGCCCGCCGTTCGGCGCCGGTCCTCCCGAGGTGGTCGTCCACCGCATCCTCAACCAAGCGGCCGACCTTGACGGCATGGAGGCCGAGCTCCGCGGGCTGGTGGAGCAGGCGCTGGCCAAACAGCCGGAGCAGCGTCCCTCGGCCAGGGCGCTGCTCGCCCGCCTGCTCGGCACCCGCAAGGCCGACGCGGCGGCGATGGCCTCACAGGTGGTCAAGGACAACTGGACCAGTTCGGACGCCTGGCAGCAGGAGGTCGCCGGCGGCCCCGGCGGCACCGCCGTCGACGACGCCGCCAACGGGTCCACCCCGGCAGCGCCCGACCAGGCCGAATCGACCCCTTCCACCCCGGTGATGCCCGAGCAGCCGCCCGCCGCCACCCCCGCGCGGCCGAGCACGGTGCCGGTGGCGAACCCGGCGCGGCCGTTCCAGGCGCCCGTGGCGGCGTCGGCACGGCCCGCCCAGGCGCCGACGGCGGCCCTGGCCGGCTGGCACGCCGCCGGAGTGGGACGGAGCGCTCAGGTCCGCTGGGACGCCGACCGGCCGGCGGCCAGGCGGCAGCCTGCCGCCGCCTCGGTGCCGCAGCAGCCGGTGGTGGCGCCGCGGAACTGGGTCCCGCCGGGCGGGACCGCCCCACCGGCCAGCTCGGCCCCGCCCACCAGGACCGCCCCGCCCACCAGCTCAGCCCCACCCACCAGGACCGCCCCGCCCGCCAGGTCCACGGCACCCGCCAGCTCAACCCCGCCCGCCAGTTCGGCGCCGCCCGCCAGGTCCGTCCCGCCCGCCGGTGGTGCGCGGCCCGCCGGTGGTGCGCCGCCGGTCACGCCCGCTCCGAAGGGTGAGGCGGAGCCGGCCACGCAGCACCGCGAGCCGGGCAGTCGCCGGGTGCTGGCCGACTGGCTGCCCGGCGGCATCGCCCGCGACCTCGTGCTGGTGCTCGCGTTCGCCGCGGTGCTGGTGGCGACCCTCCCCGACGTCCGCCCGGTGGCGGGCTCGCGGCTGCCGACCGCGCTGCTGCTCGCGGTGGTGGGCGCCGCGCTGCTCGGCATCCGGCGGGCACTGCCCGGTCTGGCGCTCGGCATGCTCGGCAGCGGGATCGCCGTCCACGGCGACGCCCTCGCGGTCCTGCACCGCCCGCTCACACTGGCCGGGTACTGCTTCCTCGCCCTGGTCGTGTTGCTGGTCGGGCAGCTCGCCGCCGGCGGACGACACCTGCGATTCCTGCGGCTCCTGCTGGCCCTGGCGGTCGGCTACGGCCTCGTCCAGGTGGGCATGACCGTGGCCGTCTGGATCGCGCAGGCCCGCGCGGTCCGCCTCGGCCTGTAGCCCGGCGGTCAGGACGTGCGAACCTCGCTCATGATCTGGTTCAGCTCGGTGAGGAGCGGCCGCAGCTGCGGCGGTATCGCGGTGTCGCTGACCGTGACGGTGCGGCCCTGGTAGGTGACGGTGTACTCGATGAGGTCGTTGCCCTTCACGGGAGGGTCGTAGCGGGGGCGGAGCCGGTCCAGGCCGGCCTGGTCGAGCGCCGCGGTCAGCTCGCGCATGGTGGCCGGGTCCAGCTGCTCGTCGCGGCTCGGACCCATGCCTTCCACCATGGCGTGGCCGCTGCCCATCACCACCAGATGCTCCTCCAGGCCGGCGAAGCCGCCCGACTTCCGGTAGTCGACCAGGATCGTGGCTGCCGCCGTCCCCCCGGTGGCGGGAGCGGAGGTGGTGGCCGGAGCTCCCGGTGCCGCCGGCTCGGGCGCGTCAGACGACGCGCAGCCCACGACGATCACGGTCATGGCCGCCAGCAGCACGGCGATGGCGAGTCGTACGGTATCGACGCTTCGGTCCGTCACCTCACGCTCCTCCCGCTGAATGACAGTTTGGACGCGCCGACCGGCGGGCCGGTTCCGGCGGCCGGTTGAATGGGACCATGGACACGAGCCGAAGGGAGGCCGGTATGCGCATCGAGGCGGCCCAGGGCGACATCACCAAGGAACAGGTCGACGCGATCGTCAACGCGGCCAACTCGTCGCTGCTCGGCGGCGGCGGGGTCGACGGAGCCATCCACCGGGCAGCCGGTCCCGACCTGCTCGCCGAGTGCCGCACGCTGGGCGGCTGCCAGACCGGCGACGCCAAGGCGACCAAGGGGTTCCGCCTGCCGTCCAGGTGGGTGATCCACACCGTCGGCCCGGTCTGGCGCGGCGGCGACCAGGGCGAGCCCGAGCAGCTCGCCTCGTGCTACCGGCGCAGCCTCGAGGTCGCCGACGAGCTGGGCGCCACCTCGGTGGCGTTCCCGGCGATCTCCACCGGCGTGTACGGCTACCCCCCGGACCAGGCCGCCCGGATCGCCGTCGAGACCGTCCGAGCCGCGGAGGGCCGCGTCGAGCTGGTCCGCCTGGTGGCGTTCGACGCCGCCACCTTCCGCCACTACCAGGAGCAGCTCGGGGCCGACTAGCGAGAGCTCAGCGTCCCGGCGTGGCCTGGATGCCGTCGAGGCCGAGGCGGTGGGCGGTCGCGGCGGCCTCCACCCGGCTGCGGACGCCGAGCTTCGCCAGGATGTTGCTGACGTGGACGCTGGCGGTCTTCGGGCTGATGTACAGCTCACCGGCGATCTGCGAATTGGACCGGCCGGCGGCCACCAGGCGCAGGACCTCCAGCTCACGCGGGGTGAGGCCGGCGGTGCCTGGGCTCTCGGGCACGCCCTGGCCGAGGTCGAGTCGCGCGCGCCGGGCCAGCGCCTCCACCGCCGCCCGGAGCGGCTCGGCCCCGAGACGCTCGGCGGTGGCGTGGGCCGCCCTCGCCTCGGCCAGGGCCTCGTCGCGAAGGCCCTCGGACAGCAGCGCCTCGGCCAGGCGCCACCGCGACCTGGCCTCCTCGTACACGTAGCCGTAGGCGAAGCCGTCCGCCGCCGCGCGCCAGCGCTCCACGCCTGACCGCCCTTCGAGCCGTTCCGCCTCGGCCTCGGTGCGGGCCAGCCATGCCAGCGCCTCAGGTCCGACCTGGATGCCCGCATCGTCCGCCCTGACCAGGTCCGCTCGTGCGGTGGCGAGCAGGGCGGCGCCCGCCGCCCTGGCCTCGGCCTCGGTGGCCGCGTCCCCCGCGGCCCTGGCCTGCTCGGCCCGGTCGGCCTCGGCGGCCAGCCCGATGGTGGCCGGCCAGATGCTGCTCAGCATCCAGCTCTCGGCCTCCCGGTCCAGCGCGGCCAGGGTCGACCGGGCGACCGTGGCGGCCCGGTCGAGGTCGCCCTGCCAGAGGGCGAGATCGGCGGCGCACCCGCCGGTCAGGTAGGCGACGTAGGTGTTCTCGTCCCGCAGCGGCTCGAGCCGGGCGTACCGCTCGGCCGCGCTCGGGCGGTCCCTGCCGACCTCGACGTACATCGCGGCCGCCGACAGGGGCGCGGCGGCGGGGCTGCGGTCGTCGAGCGCCACCGCCAGGGCCTCGGCGCCGTCCCAGTCCCCGGCGTCGTAGTGCGCGATGATCCGCAGGACCCGCGCCTCCACTCCCGACGGGCTCCAGACGAGCCCGGACGTCTCGGCGAGCCTGACCGCCTCGTCGAGGGCGACCCCCGCGGCGGGGAGGTTGCCGAGGTCCAGCTCGATCCGGCCCAGGTGACACTGTGCCTCCAGCTCCCTCGACCGCTCCCCGGCCGCGGCGGCGCGCTCACGCATCTGGTGGACCAGGCCGCGCGCGGTGTCCATGTCGCCCTGGCGCCGCGCCAGGATGACCAGCGGCGGCAGCGCCTGCGCCTCACCTGCCGGGCTCCCCACCGCCCTGGCCACCGCGAGGGCCTCCTCGGCCCAGCGGCGCGCCTCCTGGTCGCGGAGCATCACCAGGACGCCGGCGAGCCCGGCGGTGACCCGCGCCCGCAGCGGGGTCGGCGGGGAGGCCGGCACCAGCTCGACCGCCCGCCGGGCGGCGTCGAGCAGCTCCGGGCCGAAGTTGATCTCGATCAGGAAGCTGGCCAGGCGCTCGTAGGCCATGCCCGCCCGTAGCGGCTCCGCCTCCGCGTCGATCGTGGCCACCGCCTCCTTGGCCAGGGTGGCCGCGTGCCGGTACTCACCCGAGTCGCTGGCCGCCTGGGCCGCGCGCAGCTGCAGCTCGGCCTCGTCGATGCCGGCCACCTCGGCGGCGTCCGGCACCTGGTCCCAGAGTTCGATGGCCTTGGTGAGGTGCTGGTAGGCCTCGGCGGGAGCGAACACCGCCCGCGCCTCGGCGGTGGCGCGGATCAGCGCGCCGAGTGCTCCGCGCAGGTCGTGGCTGGCCAGGCAGTGCCAGGCCAGCTCGGCGGCTGGCCCGCTCGTTTCCAGCAGGCGCGAGTAGGTGGCGTGCAGCCGGCTCCGCTCGCCTGGCAGCAGGTCGGCGTAGACCACCTCCTGCAGCAGCGCGTGGCGGAACCGGTAGCTCTCCCCCGCCGGGTCGACCACCAGGATCTGGCCGGCGACCGCCTCGCGCAGCCCCTCTTCCAGCTCGGCCTCTGGCCTGCCCGCGGCCGCCGCGAGCAGCCGGTGGTCGACCCTGCGCCCGGCCACCGCCGCCATCTTCAGCACCCCCTGGGCCAGCTCCGAGAGCGCCTCGATGCGAGCGAGCAGCACGTCGGCCAGGGCGTCGGGCAGCGCCACCTCGGCGCGGACCGCGCCGGCCGACACCAGTTCCTCGGCGAAGAACGCGTTGCCGTCGGAGCGGGCCAGGATGCGGTCGACCGCGTCGGCGGGCACCCGCCCGCCGGTCAGCGCCTCCAGCTGCTCGGCCAGCTCGATGCGGCTGAACGGGTGCAGCTCGAGCCGCTCCAGGTCGGGCACCCGGACCAGTTCCGCCAGGAGCGGCCGCAGCGGGTGGCGTCGGTGCAGCTCGTCCGAGCGGTAGCTGGCGACCAGCGCGACCCGGCCGGTGCGCAGGGTGTGGATCAGGAACGAGAGCAGGTCGCGGGTGGAGCGGTCGGCCCAGTGCAGGTCCTCGATCACCAGCAGCAGGGGGGCGAGCTCGGACAGCCGCACCACCAGCGACAGCAACCCGTCGAACAGCTGAACCCGCTCGAAGGCATCGCCCGACGGCGGCGCCGCGATCCCCTCCTCCCCGGCCCTTGGCAGGAGCAGGCCGAGGCTCGGCACGGCGGCGACCATCGAGCCGGCCAGCTCGGCCTCACCCGGCCGGACGCCGAGGTCGCGGAAGGCGTCGACGAACGGCACGTAGGGGAGCCCGACGTCGCCGGCCTCCATGCAGCCGCCGATCAGCACCCGGGCGCCGCGCTTTTCGGCACGGTCGGCGAGCTCGGCGAGCAACCTGGTCTTGCCGACGCCGGCGTCGCCGGCGATCAGGCCGACCGCCGGCTGGCCCTGCTCGGCCCGACCGAGCACGGCCAGGAGCCGGTCGAGCTCCTGCGCCCGGCCGACGAACACTGGACTGGTGGCGGTTGCCATGCTGGCAAGTATGGCCTGAGCCTGAGACGCCCGGCCATCTGGTACCCGGGTCTCACGCCCCTCCGCCGGGGCGGGGTCCTGGCAGACCTGAGCGGCGGCGCTGCCGCGGGTCCACCGGCCTGCCGTGCTCGCCGGGACCGGGCCCGAACTCGCGCTCGCCGACCCGGCCGAGCAGGCGGCCCAGCCGCACCAGCGCCGCGACCTGCTCGATGCGACCTTCAGGGGTCGGGGCGATCCCCAGCGCCGGGCGGCGCGCCGGGGACACGGAGCTCGCCGGCCGCGCACCGGCGGGCCGGGGTGGGGGGACCAGCACGCGCAGCGCGCCCGCGTGGATCCTGAACTCGAGCGGGGTGTCGAGCACGACCGGCTCGCCGTCGATGCCGACCTCCAGCCTGCCGCTGGGCGAGTCGACCTCGAAGCTCGTGGCGGTCCAGTGCGCCCAGCCCTCCCCCGCCTGGGCGCGCCCGTTGACCAGGTTCTCGAGCGCGCGGCCGAACTCCTGACCTTGGGTCCGGCGCAGGGCCGACACCTCCAGCATGCCCGCGTCCAGGCGGGGCCGGCCGCCGAACTCGGTCACCGGGTAGGCGTTGTTGCTGACGAACAGGATCAGGACCTGGTCCCAGGCGTTGCCGGCACCGTCGCGGAAGCTGGCGCGGACCGGCAGGGCGTCGCGTTCGAGCATGCTCTCGAGCATGCCGCCGATCGCCGCCAGCCGGTCGTCGCGGTAGGTCGGCTCGTGCACCAGCGCCGCGTAGACGCCGATGGAGGCGTTGTTGAGGAACAGCCGCTCCCCGACCGTGGCGACGTCCACGCGCCGCTGGGGACCGGCCACGAACGCCTCGATCGCGGCGGCCGGGTCGGCGCGGTCGAGCCCGAGGTCGCGCGCGAAGTGGTTGCGGGTGCCGGCCGGGACGCACACGAACGGCAGCTCGGCCTCGATCGCCACCGTGGCGACCGCCGCCAGCGAGCCATCCCCACCCGCCACGCCGAGCACGTCGGCGCCGTCGGCGACCGCCTCACGGGCGAGCGCGACCAGCTCGGCGGGCGTCGCTGCCTCGCGCACCGCGACGCCGAAGCGGGCGGCGGTCGCCAGGAGCGGCTCCCGGACCGCCTGGACGCTCCCGGAACGCGGGTTGAGCACCAGCACCGGCCGCCGGAAGCCGTGGACCTGCGCCGCCGGGACCTGCGCGGCCACCTCGCTCCGCGCCGCCGCGACCTCGGGGGTGCCTTCGACCATCGTTGCGCCTCCGGCGACCAGCGTAGCCAAGCCGCCGGCGGCGAGGAAGCGCGATCAGGAGATCTTGACGATCCTGGCCTCCGACGGCACGCCGCGCGAGTCCACCGCCACCAGGTAGTAGTAGCCCGGCGGGGTGAGGCTCGAGCTCACGGTCAGCGACCAGCCCGGTCCGTCGGGTGTGCTCGCCGCGGCGAGGGTGAAGTCGCCCTCGGACGTGCCGAGCTGGTGGGTGGTGCTCGCCAGGCGGAGCACCTGGAGGCTCTTCACGGTGGTGCCGGCCGCGAGCTCGACCCCGACCGTGAACGCCTGGTTGTGGGCGATCCCCGCCGGCGCCGCCGTGATCACCGGCCGGTCGGCCACGTCGATGTACCAGGGCTCGAACCGTTCGACCATGCGTTGCACGGTGCCGCGGCTCGGGTTCCCGCCAACCAGGATCGCGCGGCCAGTCGGGTCCACCCACATGTTGGAGTGGTACTGGTGGGCCGCCCAGGTGGGCGCCGACGCCTCGAAGCGGTTGCTGACCGGCTGGTACAGCTGCGTCGTGTACACCGGCCGGCCCTGCGGGTCCTGCCCGCCGGCCAGCAGCACCCGCCCGTCGAACAGGGAGGCGTGCGACAGGTATCTCCTGGGACCGCTCAGGGGAGGTCCCGGCCGGTAGACGGGGTTGGGCGAGGAGTACAGGTCGATCAGCGCGGTCGTGGCACCGCCGCCGCCGGCCACCATCACCTTGCGCCCTTGGGTGTTGGGCACGAAGAACGACGCTCCCTGGTCGCGTCGGTTGGTGTCGAGCCCGCCCACCGCCTGGAAGGCGCCGGTCAGCGGCGTCAGGAACCCCACCCGCTCGGCCGACCCGCCGACCCCCACCCCGGTGAAGAACAGCCGCCCACCGGCGGTCGGCAGCACGTGCGGGTAGGTCGGCACGGTGAACTGGTAGGGGACCGCGCTCCAGCTGCGGGTGCGGTAGTGATAGACCTCCGGCCTGGTGTTGAGCTTGCCGGCCTCGTCGAGCCCGGAGATCACGAACACGTCGCCGTTGGCCAGCTCCGTGGCGGTCGGGTACCAGCGGCCGCGGGCCATCGGGGCGACCCGCACGAACTGCCGGTTGACCCAGTCGTACTCGTAGCTCGTGCGCAGCCCCTGGAACGGGTCGTACTGCTTGGTACCACCGGCCACCAGCACGTTGCCGTTCGGCAGCGCCGCGTGGCCGGCGCAGAACAGGTCGCCAGGAGTGGGCAGCTGGTAGGTGTTGCAGGTGTCAGGGAAGAAGAGGTAGCTCTGGAAACGGCCGGCGCGGAAGTCCCCCGGGTTGTTGCCGGAGCCCGCCATCAGCAGCACCGAGCCGTCGGGCAGCACCGAGGCGTGCACCGGGTTGAACCCCACCGGCAGCTGACAGGTCGTCCAGCGCCCGGCCACCGCCCCGGTCACCGCCAGCAGCTTCCGCTGTCCCGGCGGCAACGGCGCCACCGAGGTGTTCAGCGCGCCCCGCTCGCTGGCCTTCACCGCCGCGGCCGTCTCGCGGGCGATCCGCTCAGCCTCCGTCTCGCGCGCCTGACCGGCCGCCGGCAGCGGCAACGCCACCAAAACCACGCCGAACAGCAATGCCATGGCAAGAAAAAACCGCAGCTTCACAGGACCGCTCCATTTCGAACCACTGACCGGAGACCCAAAGCTCTGGAAAGACCCCGCAGAGCCGGGCGACGCCGCATGAGTTTGCGCTTTGCGCAGCGCCATGACAAGCCCTGACATCTTTGCGGTAATTGAGGTTCTAGGCAGAATTGATGTGGCGGACGCAGATCCTGGTATTCCGTCCCGTCGATCGGCCCACTGATGCAACGTGCCTGCTCAGGAAGGTTGCCGACGCAGCTCGCAATGACTGCTTACGAAGCGCTCCACGGCGACCTAGAGCAAATTACCTAGCACTGAGAGAATTCCCTGAGTTTTTAGCAGCAGACTTGACGTGTCGACGCCACAACCTTTACGCACAGGAGATCCCCTACAGACGCCGGCCAAAAGAATTCAAAGAGGCCGCCCGAGGTAATACCGGCCCCTAATTCCGGTTGCGGACGGCGAGCACGGCCGCACACCGCGGCATGCTCTGCTTCGGACCAGACCGGGGCCGCAACGTGACCTACACCAACCCGCAGCGCTGGCTGCCCGGCTTCCGGCCCGACGACGGCGACGCGGCCTTGCGCACCCTGGTCACGCGCT
>DATLQA010000235.1:0-8687 GCA_035535495.1 Actinomycetota bacterium
GCTTCGAGCCCCAGCCCTGGCCGAGGATGTCGCGGATGGTGAGGCCGAGCTCCCCGCCGGCCGCGAAGCCGGCGTGCTCGAGCCGGAGCCGGGTGCCGTCCCCGACCGGCTCCAGGGTGAAGGTCACAGTGGTCACCGGCATGGGCGGATCGCCCTGCCAGCTCCACGCGATCCGCTTGGGCTCGCTCAGCTCGAGCACTTCGCAGCGGACGATCCCGCTGAAGCCCGGCTGCGGCTCGGCGCGGAAGGTGAACCAGTGCCCGACCTGTGGCAGGAAGTCGTTGGGCATCAGCCAGTCGGCCAGCGCCGCGCTGTCGGTCAGCGCACGCCAGACCCGCCCGGGCGGGTGCGCGTAGACCACCTCGTGGACGATGGCATCGTCGTCGGTCACTGCCGGTTCTCCTTGTCGAGATGGTCGCCGAGGGCGGCGAGACGCTCCTGCCAGAAACGATCGTAGGTCGCCAGCCACTCGCGGATCTGGCGGAGGCCTTCGGGGTGCAGGCGGTAGCGCCGCTCGCGGCCGCTGCGGCGCTCGCTGACCAGGCCGACGTCCAGCAGGATGCGCAGGTGCTGGGAGATCGCGGGCCGGCTCATCTTGAACGGCATCGCCAGCCGGTTCACCGGCTGCTCGCCGCCGACGAGCAGGTCGAGCAGGCGCCGGCGGACCGGGTGGGCGATGGCGGTGAAGACGTCCTCGGTGGCGAGTTGCACGGTCTTGGTCATCGCGGTGGTCGTGGCCTGCGTGGTGGCGGTCCAGCCCATCACGGGCGGAGCGCCCTGGGTTGACGTGTAAGTTATCACTTACCTATTCTCGACACCACCCGCAGACCCAGATCATCGGGAGGTAGCCATGGCCATCGACCACCTGTCGGTCGTCTCCGTGCCGGTCAGCGACCAGGAGCGGGCCAAGTCCTTCTACACGGAGACACTCGGGTTCGAGCTGCTGGCCGACAGCCCGTTCGGTGAAGGCCAGCGCTGGATCCAGGTGGGTCCGAAAGGGACCGCCACCAGCATCACCCTGGTCACCTGGTTCGAGACCATGCCGGCGGGCTCGACCAAGGGAATCGTGCTCGAATGCGGCGACCTCGACGGCACGTACCAGGAGCTGGCCGCCCGCGGGGTCCGCTTCGACGGCCCGGTGCAGGAGGCGCCCTGGGGCCGCTTCGCCACCTTCGAGGACCCCGACGGCAACGGCTGGGTCCTGCAGACGTCCACGCCGCCTCAGCAGGCCTGAGCCTCGCTGGCGCTCCCGGCTCGGCATCGGCCATGCTGTCACCGGTGAGTTGCCTGCCGGCGCGTTGGCTGGATGTAGCGAGGTGGGTCGCGCCGCGCGCCGGCTGGACCGAGGAGCGACGAAGGAGCCACAGGCGACGAAGGAGCGACGAAGGAAGCCGGCGCACCGAGCGGCGGCGGCCCACCGAGCGTTTCTATGAATGAGTGGAGCCATCCCGCGCTGCTCGAGGTTGGCCGCGGCACGGTGGCGGCGGAGTGGATCGACTACAACGGCCACATGAACGTGGTGCACTACCGGGCCGCGTTCGACCTGGCCAGCGACGGCCTGTTCGCGCATCTCGGGTTCGCGCCCGACAGCTACACCGCGCGCACCGGCGCCACGCTGATGGTGCTCGAGGAGCACACGCGCTACCACGCCGAGGCGACCGCGGGGGAGCACTACCGGGTCCTCGCACGCCTGATCGGCCACGCCGCCAAGACGGTCCACTACCTGTTCTACATGGAGAACGTCTCCCGGGGCGTGCTGGCCGCCACCCACGAGGAGATCGCGTTACACGTGGAACTGGCCGAGCGGCGGTCCAGCCCGCTGCCCGCCGAGGGCCTGGCCGCGATCGACGCGCTGGAAGCAGCCCAGGCGGGGCTCCCCCGTCCGGCCGACCTCGGCCGGGTGATCGCGCCGTGATTCCGTTGGCCGAGAGGACGTGTTGGTCGGCGGCCGCGAGGACAAGTACCGTCTGTGTCGTCTCGCCACACCGGGCCGGAGGGTGCGAATGGCGGAGGTCGTGTCCCTGCGGGAAGCCGTCGCCGAGCTGGTCCACGACGGCGACACGGTCGCGCTCGAGGGATTCACCCACCTCATCCCGGTCGCCGCCGGCCACGAGATCATCCGCCAGGGCCGGCGGGACCTCACCCTGGTCCGGCTCACCCCCGACATCGTCTACGACCAGATGATCGGCGCGGGCTGCGCCCGCAAGCTGATCTTCTCGTGGGGCGGCAATCCAGGGGTCGGGTCCCTGCACCGGTTCAGGGACGCCGTCCAGAACAGCTGGCCCGGGCCGCTCGAGATCGAGGAGCACAGCCACGCCGGCATGGCCAACCGCTACGTCGCGGCCGCGTCGGGCCTGCCCTTCGCCGTGCTCCGCGGCTACGTCGGCACCGACCTTCCAGCACACACCCCCACCGTCAAGCCGATCACCTGCCCCTTCACCGGCGAGGCTCTCACCGCGGTGCAGGCTCTCGACCTCGACGTTGGGATCGTGCACGCGCAGCGCGCCGACCGGTCCGGCAACGTGCAGCTCTGGGGCATCATCGGGGTCCAGAAGGAGACCGTGCTGGCCGCGCGCCGCGCGCTGGTGACGGTCGAGGAGGTGGTGGATGAGCTGGACGACCGGCCCGGCGCGGTCGTCCTGCCCTCGTGGACGGTCGCCTGCGTCGCCGCGGTGCCCGGCGGTGCCCGCCCGTCGTACGCGCAGGGGTACTACGACCGCGACAACGACTCCTACCGTGCCTGGGACCCGATCAGCCGCGACCGCGACGCCTTCACCGCGTGGCTGTCGGAGCAGGTCATGGCGCCTGGAGGGAGCAGGTGACCGTCACCAACGGCGCTGACTGGACCGCGGACGAGATGATGAGTGTCGCCGCCGCCAGGGCACTGCGCGACGGCACCGCCTGCTTCGTCGGCATCGGGCTGCCCAGCAAGGCCGCGAACCTCGCCAGGCGCACCCACGCGCCCAGCTTGGTGCTGATCTACGAGTCCGGGACGATCGGCGCCAAGCCTGCCTGGCTGCCCTTGTCGATCGGCGACGGCATCCTGGCCGAGACCGCCGACACCGTGGTCAGCGTCCCGGAGGTCTTCAACTACTGGCTGCAGCCTGGCCGCATCCAGACCGGCTTCCTCGGTGCCGCCCAGATCGACCGGTTCGGCAACATCAACACGACCGTGATCGGACCGGACTACCGCCAGCCCAAGGTGCGCCTCCCCGGGGCCGGCGGCGCCCCGGAGATCGCCGCGTCCTGCCGTGAGGTGATCGTGATCGTGCGGCAGAGCGCGCGGGCGTTCGTCGAACGGGTGGACTTCGTCACCTCGTTCGGCTACGGCCACGGGCCCGGCGACCGCGAACGGCTCGGCCTGCGCGGCCGGGGACCGGTGCTGGTCATCACCGACCTCGGGGTCCTGGAGCCCGATCCGGGCACCTGCGAGCTCACCCTGACCAAGCTCCACGCCGGCATCACCGTGGAACAGGCACGCGCGGCGACCGGCTGGGAACTGGCCGTCTCCCCGCGGCTCGGCACGACCGAGCCGCCGACCGAGGAGGAACTGCGGACGCTGCGCGCCCTCGAGGGCGCCACCAGGAGGGAACCGTGACCGACCGCAGCCTGTACGCGCCGCTCACCGTCCAGGGCTACCGCCGCGACCACGGGCGGACCCACCCGCCACTCCTCCACCCTGACTACCAGTCCACCGTCCTGCGGGCGCCGGCCCGCCCACTCACCGAGCTGCCGCACACGCTCACCGAGGTGACCGGTCCGCTGCTGGGCGAGGGGCGGGTCGGCGAGTTCGACCACGACCTGACCAGGCAGCACGCTGGCGAGCCGCTCGGCGAGCGCATCATCGTCCACGGTCAGGTCCTCGACGGCGACGGTCGCGCGGTGCCGCACACGCTGGTGGAGGTCTGGCAGAGCAACGCCGCCGGCCGCTACTCGCACGACCTGGACCGGCATCCGGCTCCGCTCGACCCGAACTTCACCGGTGTCGGCCGCTGCCTGACCGACGCCGAGGGCCGCTACCGCTTCATCACCGTCAAGCCGGGCGCCTACCCGTGGAAGAACCACCACAACGCCTGGCGGCCGGCGCACATCCACTTCTCCCTGTTCGGGCGGGCCTTCACCCAGCGGCTCATCACCCAGATGTACTTCCCCGGCGACCCGCTGTTCGGGTTCGACCCCGTCCTCAACTCGATCAGGGACCCGGCGGCCAGGGCACGGCTGGTGTCGAGCTTCGACCTGTCCGAGACCGTCCCCGAATGGGCGCTCGGCTACCGCTTCGACATCGTGCTGAGTGGCCGCGACGAGACGCCGATGGAGGACGAGGAGGGCGAGGAGTGAGCCGGCCGATCACGCCGTCGCAAACCATCGGTCCGTTCTTCTCGCACGCGCTGCCGTGGACCGACGGACCCTACGTGGTGCCGGAGGGCACCCAGGGCGCCATCTGGCTGCGCGGCACGGTGAGCGACGGCGCCGGGCAGCCGGTGCCCGACGCGCTGGTCGAGACCTGGCAGGCCGACCCGGACGGCCGCTTCGACCACCCCGACGACCCGCGGGGCGCGGTGGCGGGCTTCCGCGGGTTCGGCCGCTGCCCCACCGACGCGTCTGGCGGCTGGGCGATCCTCACCCGCAAGCCAGGGGTCGTGCCAGGGCCCGACGGCACCACTCAGGCGCCGCACGTCGACCTCTCGGTGTTTGCCCGGGGGTTGCTCAACCGGGTGGTCACCCGGCTCTACTTCCCGGACGAGGTCGAGGCGAACGCGGCCGACCCGGTGCTGGCCGGGATCGCCGACCCCGACGACCGTGCCACCCTCGTCGCCGAGGCGACCAGCGACGGATACCGCTTCGACGTCCGGCTCCAGGGGGACCGTGAGACCGTCTTCTTCGCCATCTGACCGGCCGGCCTCCGAGGGGGCGGACAGCGCCACCGGGGGCTTGTTCGACGGCGTGCTCGCCAGAGGCCGTGTCCGCGATGCCGTCGACGACCGTGCCTGGCTGCAGGCCATGCTCGATGTCGAGGCGGCCCTGGCCAGGGCGGAGGCGCGCGCCGGCCTGCTGCCGGCCGAGCACGCCGAGGCGATCGCGCGGGCCTGCCGGGCCGACGCCTTCGACCTCGCCGCCCTCGGCCGCGACGCCGCCAGCGGCGGCAACCCGGTGATCCCGCTGGTGCGCGCGCTCACCGACGCAGTGCCAGGACCGGCGGCCGCCAGCGTGCACACCGGGGCCACCAGCCAGGACATCCTCGACTCGGCGGCGATGCTGGTGGCGCACCGCGCCCTCGGCCCGCTCCTCGACGACTTGGCGGGCGCGGCCACGGCAGCGGCCGACCTGGCCGCCGCGCACCGCGCCACGGTGCTGGCCGGCCGGACGCTCCTGCAGCAGGCGCTGCCGGTGACCTTCGGCCTGAAGGCGGCCGGCTGGCTGGTGGCGCTGGACGAGGCCACCGCCAGACTCGAGGAGATCCGGCGCACCCGCCTGGCGGTGCAGCTCGGCGGCGCCGCCGGGACGCTCGCTTCGCTCGGTAACGCCGGCACCGAGGTGCTTGCCGGCCTCGCCAGCGAGCTCGGCCTGGCCGAGCCGGTGCTGCCGTGGCACACCCTGCGCACGCGCGTGGCCGACCTGGCCGCCGCGCTCGGCGCCGCCGGCGGCGTCGCCGGCAAGGTCGCCAGGGACGTCGTCCTGCTCGCCCAGACCGAGGTCGCCGAGGTGCGGGAGGGCGGGCCGGTCGTGCGCGGCGGGTCGTCGACCCTGCCGCACAAGCGCAACCCGGTGGCCGCGGTCGCGGCCCTCGCCTGCGCCGAGCAGGCACCCGGACTGGTCGCGACCCTGCTGGCCGCCATGGTCCAGGAGCACGAACGCGCCGCCGGCGCCTGGCATGCCGAGTGGCGGCCGTTCACCGACCTGCTCCGCGCGACCGGGTCGGCCGCGGCGTGGCTGCGGGACTGCCTCGAGCACCTGGAGGTGGACACGGACCGGATGCGGCGCAACCTCGACCTCACCGGTGGGCTGCTGCTCGCCGAGCGGGTGACCACGGCGCTCGCGCCGAGCCTCGGACGGCTGGACGCCCATGAGCTGGTGCAACGGGCCAGCGCCGAGGCGGTCGCCTCGCAGCGGCCGTTCGCCGAGGTACTTTACGACCAGCCCAAGGTCAGCGACCTGCTCGACCCCGAGGAGATCGGGCGGCTGCTCGACCCCGCCGGCTACCTCGGCAGCGCCGAGGCGTTCATCGACCGGGCACTGGAAGCCCACGCCGAGACGGGACGACCGTCCGGGCCGTCATGACGACGGTCACGCATCCGGCGCCAGGTGCTTTGGTGAAGCGAGGTGGCCGGAGCCGCGCGCTGGCTGGACTGATGAGCGCCGGAGGAGCCACCGGCGACGACGGCGCGACGAGGGAAAGCCAGCGCACCGAGCGGCGGAGGCCACCGAGCGTTTGAGTAAAGGAGCGTAGCGTGACCGATCCTCGGCATGACGCCGGCATGGCGGTGCGGCGCCAGGTGCTCGGCGACGACCACGTCGACCGCGCCGTCGCCGGCACCACCTCGTTCTCCGCGCCGTTCCAGGACTTCATCACCCGGTCCGTCTGGGGAGAGGTGTGGGCGCGGCCCGGGCTGGACCGCCGAACCCGTAGCTGCATCACCCTCGCCCTGCTGACCGCGCTGCGCTGCGAGGACGAACTGGCCATCCACGTGCGCGCGGCGCTGCGCAACGGCCTCGACCCACGGGAGATCGGCGAGGTGCTGCTGCAGACCGCGATCTACGCGGGCGTGCCGGCGGCGAACAGCGCGTTCGCCATCGCCCAGCGGGTCCTCGCCGACGCCGGGGTCAGGCTCGACGCTCCCGACCAGGCCTGAACCGCCAGGCACCAGGCGCGGCACCCGATGAGGCCGGGGGAGCCGCCCAGGGCTCCCCCGGACGCAGGCGACCGCTATGCGCGGCCAGAGTAGAAGGCGTACACCGCGGTGTAGTGGACGCCGACGCTGGTGTCCGTGGCGGGATCGCAGGCGCCACCGTCGGGTGCCACACCCCCGTGGGTGTGCAGACGCTGGATGTAGTCCACCGTGGACAGCACGCCGCTGCCGGCGTTCGAGGTCGCTTTCAGCAGGAGCCGGGGGATGTCCTTGGCCGGGTTGGGTGCCGGGACGCTCTTCTCTACCGCGGCGGCGACCTTACTGCCGTCGAACAGCTCCCAGGTTGGTCCGACGTAGTGGATGCCGATGGTCCGGCCGTGCCGGTGGAGGGTGGCGACCGGCTCGCGGAACGTCCACCTGCCGGTGGCGGCGTTGCAGTCGTACACCTGGGAGCCGGTGCCGAGCGCCCTGAGGACGAGCTTCTGCCCCGCAGGAGGATCGAGCTCGGGCCGCACCGCTCGGGCACTTGGCTCCGGTGCGACCGACGCGAATGCTGGAGCGATGCTGAGCAGCGCCGACGCCAGCACGGCGAGCAGCGCGACGAGCAGCGGACGCCTCATGGCGACCTCCTTGACGGGTGGCCCTTGCAGGGCGGCGGGGGTTGCGCGACCACCGCGACGGGTTGGGGGAACCGGCTTCACGGTGCGTCGCAGCGGGGGATTCTGCACCTGTGTGCACCGATTGTCATTTCTGCTGGTCTAGCGGTGATCGCTACCGTTCCCGGACGGTCCCGCATTGAACGATCCGGCAACACGGTAAGGTCCCCGTGGCCGCCACCGCCACCAGACCCGGCCTGCTGGGGGGCATCATGATGGTCGTCCTCGCCGCGGTTTCCCACCCTGCCCGGTGCCGCGGCATGGTGCGCCGGTGAGCGCCGCGCTCGCCGCCGACAGCGGCGGACGGTTGCTTTTCGGCTCCGGGCTGATCACCTCGCTGCCCGCGATCCTGCTGATCGCGTTCCTGGCGGGCCGGCTTCTCGGCGTGCGGCGGTCGCTGGCCACCACCTTGCTGTCGATGACGACCAGTTCGAGCGTGCCCTCGCCCGCTTCATGGCCCGCCACCTCTCGCGCGGCGCCGTGCCGAGCGCGGCCATGCTCAACGACCTGCTGCAGCTGCTCTTCGCCTTCGGCGTGACCCTGCCACCGGAGTTCAGCACGTTCTTCCGCGCCCTGGTCACGCTGGAGGGGACGATCATCACCCTGTCCCCCGGCTACCCGGTCATCCAGTCCGCCCAGGAGGTCGCCGCCGAGTGGGCTGGGGAGCACCTCACCGCCGCCAGCCTGCAGGAGCTGGCCCGCGATGAGGTGCTGCGGCTGGCGCCGCTGCTGCGCCGGGCACCGCGGCATCTCGACCGGGTGGCGAGCCTGGTGGAGCGGGGTGACCTGCGCGCCCGCATCAGCCTGTTCGGCGACGAGGCCGACGTCCAGGTCATCACCAAGCTGGTGAACCGGGTGGTGATGGCGGCGCTCGGGGGGGTGGTGGGCGTCCTCTCGGTGATCCTGCTTGGCACCAGCGGCGGCCCGCGGTTCACCGGCGACACCTCGTTGTTCCAGTTCTTCGGCTATTTCGGGTTGTTCTGCGCCACCACGCTGATCTTGCGGGTGATCGTGGCGATCATGCACGACGGCCTCAGCTGACTGACCTTCACGACCCGGGACGGCAAACGGTCCGGCGCGCTCCCGCGCGCCGGACCGGGGGACCGAACGGTTACGCCCGGCTGGCCGCCAGGGCTGCGTCGGCCAGCGGGCGGAGGCTGGCGACCACCGACCGGCGCCGGCC
>DATLQA010000236.1:0-23932 GCA_035535495.1 Actinomycetota bacterium
CAGCGTCGCGGCCAGTGAGGTGAGGCTGATCAGCAGGAACTGGCTGCCGGCTCCGATCGGCCAGGCCAGGACGTGGTAGGCGACCACCACGACGACGGTCTCGTGGAGGACGTAGAAGGGCAGCACCGCGTCGTTGGCGTAAGCGGCGAACCGGCGTCCTGCGGCTGACCGGGCGGGCTCCCCGACTGTCGTCAGCGCCGGTGGCCGTCGGCGACGCTCGCTGCCGAGGCGCTGGCCGAAAGCCCGGACAGCATCCGGTGATCGCGACCAATACCGCTCCTGTCCCATTTCGGACCGTACGCCGATATCAGCACGCTGCATATGACTTGGCGTCGATAGACCATTGACGCCGTTGCGGCGATCGGCTAGAGGAAACGGTGGTCGAAGCTGGAAGATCCTGGGTTCCGTAACGATCCCGGGACGGTGTTGCGGTATCACGCTCGAGGCGAGTGGGCTCAGCTAGGCACCGACCGCCGACTCGAGAGGGTGAGGGGCTTGTCAGCGCGGCAGCCCGTGGCGAAGCTCGCGCGCGCCACATTTCTTGCGTTCTTCGTGATCTATACGGCTGGATCGATCGCCTGGCTGCTGTCCGGGCTGCCACCCGTGCTCGCCGCCCACGTGCCCTCCGTCCACGCCACGCTGCACCGGTGGGGCGCGGGCGACCTGGCCTACCTGGTCGCGTCCAAGAAGGGTCTGGAGCAGCAGGCGACCGCCGGCGCGCGCCCGCTGCCAGCGCGGGAGCTGGCGTTCCGGGCTGGCGAGGAGTTCGTCATCCGGTTCGACAACCGGGAGCGGGGAGTAGCGCACAGCGTCCGGGTCGAGGACCGCGGCGGGAAGGAGATCGGCCCGCGAGAAACGATCACCCACCGGAGCGTCACGGAGTACCGGTTCGCGGCGCTACCACCCGGCACCTATACCTTCAGGGACGGCGAGCGGCCGAGCCCGCCGGAGACGCTGCTCATCGTGGAGAGAGGCGAGATCCCCGCCGTGATCCGGTGGATCCCCGGCATCGCCACGATCGCCTCGGGGGCGGCGCTCGACGCCCACCTGACCCAGCCGGCGCCGGAGCTCATCCTCCAGTACCTGTTCAGCGCGTTGAACCTCGGGCTGGGGTTCCTGCTGATCCGGCTCCGGCCCAGAGACCTCGCCGCGCGGCTGCTGGCACTCGGGATGATCGGAACCGCCGCGGTGTTCAACTTCCAGGCCCACAGCACCTTGGAGGAGATACCTCGGCTCGGCGTGCTGCTCCACGACAGCTTCCACGTGGCCACCGGCCTGGCCTACATCTACGCCCTGCTGGTCTTCCCCGACGGGAAGCTGGTGCCGCGCTGGTCGGGGCCGCAGCGATGGAAGTGGCAGCTCCGCGCCGTGGTCCTGGCGGCCGTCACCGTGGCCGCGGCGGTGTTCTTCAGCCACCAGCGGCTCCACGGCGACCCAGGCGGGTTCGTCGTCTTCTTCGGGGTGCTGATCCCGGTCGCCGGCGTGACCTCGCAGGCCGTCCGCCTCCGCCGGGCTTCCTCGGCGGCGGAGCGCGAGCAGTCCCGACTGCTCATCTGGGCGCTCAGCCTGGCGCTCGGCGTGGCGGTCTTCCTGCTCGGACTGAAGCTGGCGATCGACGGGTCGGGGCTGCGGGCGGAGACGATCAACGACCTGGACAGGCTCGCGTTCCTGGTCTTCCCGGTGCTGTTCGCCGTGATCCCGATCACCCTGGCCGTGGTGCTGGTCCGCTACCGGCTCTGGGAGATCGACCGGGTCATCAACCAGACGCTCGTGTACGGGACGCTGACCGGCGTGCTGGGCGTGACCTACGTGGCGATCGTGGTGGTGATCCAGAGCCTGCTCGGGTCCGTCACGGGCAAGTCGGAGCTGGCGATCGCGGTGTCCACGCTGGCCGCCGCCGCCCTGTTCCGGCCGGTGCGTGACCGCATCCAGGCGTTCATCGACCGGCGCTTCTACCGCAGCAGGTACGACGCCGGCAGGACCCTCGAGGCCTTCAGCGCGAAGGTCCGCGACGAGCTCGACCTCGGCGCGGTCACCGGCGAGCTGCTGGTGGCGGCGGAGCAGACCATGCAGCCGGCGCGGATGTCGCTGTGGCTGGGCTCGGACGACGATGTCGTGGAGGACCTCCCGGCCCGGCCGACCGCCGCGGCCGCGCAGCGGGCCAGGTCCCCGGAGATCGTGCCGGTCGCGATCGACCGTGGCGACCCCATGATCGCCGCCGTCCAGGCCGCGGCCGTCCCGGTCGACCTCGACGAGCTCGAGCTCGCCTCCCGCGCGCGGGACGCGTTGCGAGCGGCCGGCATGCGGATGACCGTCCCGCTGGTCAGCCGGGGAGAGCTGGTGGGCTTGCTCAGCCTGGGGCGGCGCCTGAGTGAGCGCGACTACTCCGGCGACGACCGCAAGCTCCTCGACGGGCTCGCCAAGCGCGCCGCTCCGCCGCTGCGGGTCGCGCAGCTCGTGCGCGACCTCGCGCGCCAGCAGGCGATCGAGCTGCACGTCCGGGAGCGTATGGAGCAGGAGCTGCGGGTCGCCCAGCTCATCCAGCAGCAGTTCCTGCCGCGACAGCTCCCCGAGCTTCCCGGCTGGCGGATCGCCGCGTACTACCAGCCGGCGCGAGCGGTCGGCGGCGACTTCTACGACTTCATCGACCTCCCGGACGGCCTGATCGGCCTCACCTGCGGCGACGTCACCGACAAGGGGGTGCCGGCGGCGCTGGTCATGGCCATGACCCACAGCATCCTGCGCGGCGACGCCTCCAGGCTGGTCGCGCCTGGCAAGGTGCTGGAGCGGGTCAACGAGCGTCTGCGTGCCGAGATCCCGCCGCCCATGTTTGTCACCTGCTTCTACGCCGTGCTCGACCCGGCCACCGGGCACCTGCGGTACGCCAACGCCGGCCACAACCCCCCCTACGTCCACACCGAGGACGGGGTGGTCGAGCTGCGCGCCACCGGCATGCCGCTCGGGCTGATGCCGGCCATGACCTACGAGGAGCGGGAGGCCACCCTCGCTCACGGGCAGAGCCTGCTCTTCCACAGCGACGGCCTGGTCGAGGCCCACGACCCGCGGCGGAACATGTTCGGCTTCCCGCGCCTGGCGGCGCTCGTCGGCGAGACCGCCGGCGGTCAGGCGCTGATCGACCGGCTCCTGCGTGAGCTCGACGGGTTCACCGGCTCCGGGTGGGAGCAGGAGGACGACATCACGCTCGTGACCATCGAGCGGGCCGCCACGCCCGCCACGGCCTCGCCGCCGGCGCCGGCTGGCATCCGGGTCCTTGACGAGTTCTCGTTACCAAGCGAGCTGGGCAACGAGCGACAGGCGATGGCACGGGTGATCGAGGCGGTTGGCGAGCTCAACCTGCCCACCGCGCGGATCGAACGGCTCAGGACCGCGGTGGTGGAGGCCGTCATGAACGCCATCGAGCACGGCAATCAGAGCCGGAAGGAGCTGCCGGTCGACGTCGCGGTGCTCGCGTCGGCGGTGTCGTTGTCGGTCCGCGTCACCGACGCCGGCGACGCGCACGCGATCCCGCCGCCCGAGCCTCCGGATGTCGAGGCCGAGGTCGACGGCTTGCAGCCACCGCGGGGCTGGGGGCTGTTCCTGATCAAGAACATGGTGGACGACATGCTGGTCACCAGCGACAACCAGCGCCGCGTCGTCGAGCTGGTCTTCCACCTGAAGGACGGCGACGCCGACGGGTGAGCGGCTCTCCCGTCGGCCGGCCGATCCGTCAGGGGCTCCGCCAGGCGCCCCGCTCGGAGAGCACCGCCCGCAGCGCGGTGAGGTCGTCGCTGAGGATCCCGTCGACGCCGAGGTCGAGCAGCCGGCGCATCTCGTCCGGCTGGTTCACCGTCCAGATCTGCACCGGCAGGCCGAGCGCGTGGGCGAGGGCGAGCAGGCGCGGCTCGGCCAGCGGCACCCTTCCCCAGCGGGTCGGCAGCTGCACGCAGGCAGCCGCCGTGGGCACGGCCGCGCGGGGCAGCAGTCCCCAGGCGGCGAGCCGCAGTCGCCGCACCTCGTTCGGGCCCATCGAGGTGCACAGGCGCGCCCCGAAGGCCGCCCGGACCCGGGCGAGGCGGCGATCCGAGAACGAGCCCACACAGACCCGCTCGACCGCGTCGACCCGCCGGAGCAACTCGATCACCGGGTCGACGGAGTCGTCGGTCTTGAGCTCGACCACCACCCTGGCGGCCGGCCAGCCGGTAAGCACGTCGGAGAGCAGCGGAACCGGCTCCCGGCCGGCGATTCGAGCCGCCCGCACCTCCCGCCAGGGCAGCTCGGCGACCGCCCCGCTCCGGTCGGTGACGCGGTCGAGGGTGGGGTCGTGCATGGCGATCAGCACGCCGTCGGCCGTGGCCCTGGCGTCGGTCTCGAACCAGCGGTAGCCGAGTTCCCAGGCTTGGCCGAAGGCGCTGAGCGAGTTCTCCATACCATCGAGGGAGCCGCCCCGGTGGGCGCAGGCGATCGGCAGCCCGTCGTTGTCCAGGAACGGCGGCACGGCCTCAGCGGGCGCGCAGCCTGGCGACGGTCTTGTCCACCCGCTGCTGGCGGGTCTCCGGCCGCTTGGCCTCGAGGACCCACTCCACGTGCTCGCGGCGGTGCGTGTAGGAGAGCCGCTCGAAGGCGGCCGCGGCGGCCGGGTCGGCGCCCAGGGCGGCGCGGAGGTCCTCGGGGACCTCGACCTCGCGCGGCTCGGAGTCGGGCTCCACCTCGACCACCACCAGGTCGCCGGCGGCCACCCCGGCGGCCTCCCGGACGGCCCGCTTCACCGGCAGGAAGTAGCGGCCACCGTAGACCGCCACCGTGCTGCGGAAACGGTGGCCGTTGATGGCCACCTGGACCGGCGCCCTGGCGCGGCCGAACAGCGCCGGCACGTCCAGCGGCACCTCGACGAAGGTGCCCGGCCCCTCGGTCTGCAGGACCGTCTCGAACCGGTGCGTGTCCACGGGTGCCAGCCTATCCCGCACCGACGCGGCGGAAGAACTCCCGGACGTCGCCGACCAGGAGGTCGGGTGCCTCCATGGCGGCGAAGTGGCCGCCGAGGTCGAACTCCGACCAGCGGACCACGGTCTCGGTCTTCTCGGCGAAGCGGCGGATGGCCACGTCCTGGGGGAACACCGCCACCCCGGTCGGCACGGTGGAGCGCTGCCGCGGCGCCCACATGCTGGCGTCATGGAACCGCTCGTAGTAGGCGTTCGCCGACGACCTGGCGGTGTTGGTGAACCAGTAGATGCTGACGTTGGCGAGCAGCCGGTCGCGGTCGACCGCGTCCTCCGGCAACTCGGCCGACGGGTTGGTCCAGTCCTTGAACTTCTCCACGATCCAGGCGAGCTGGCCGACGGGGGAGTCGGTCAGCGCGTAGGCGATGGTCTGCGGGCGGGTGCCCTGGACCTGCATGTACCCCATCATGTCGTCCTGGAAGTGCTTGAACCTGGCCATGCGCTGCTGCTCCGGCTCGGTCAGGTCGGCCATGTCGGCCGGGTCGCCGGACGGGAACGTGGTCAGCGCGTTGACGTGCACGCCGACGACGTGGTCCGGGTCGAGCCTGCCCATCTGCGGGGCGATGAACGCGCCGATGTCGCCGCCCTGGACGCCGTAGCGGTCGTAGCCGAGCCGGGCCATCAGCTCGGTCAACGCCGTGGCGACGCGGCCGTCGGTCCAGCCGGCCTGGTGCAGCGGCCCCGAGAACCCGTGGCCGGGCAGCGAGGGGATCACCAGGTGGAAGGCGTCCGCCGGGTCGCCGCCATGCGCCCTCGGGTCGCTGAGCGGGCCGATGACCTCGAGGAACTCCACCACCGAGCCGGGCCAGCCGTGGAGGAGCAGCAGCGGCCTGGGGTCGGGCTCGGGGGAGCGCACGTGCAGGAAGTGCAGGTTGGCCCGGTCGATGGTGGTGGTGAACTGCGGGTACTGGTTGAGGGTCGCCTCGTGCTTGCGCCAGTCGAAACCGGTGCGCCAGTGCTCCGCCAGCTCCCGCAGGTAGCCGAGCGGTACGCCTCGGCTCCAGCCCACCCCGGGCAGGTCGTCGGGCCAGCGCGTGCGCGCCAGCCGGTCGTGCAGGTCGTCGAGGTCCGCCTGCGGGATCTCGACCTGGAAGGGCCGGATCTCGGTCTCGGTACGGTCGGTGCTGCTCATCGGGCGGGTCCTCCCTCGCGGAGTGGCCTGGCGATCGACCTGGCGATCGACCAGGATATTTGACAGTATGCTGTCACCATGGCCAGACTATCGAAACGACAGCATGCTGTCAATGCTGCTCCGCCGGCTGCGTCGCGCACGCCGGCAGGGGACGCCTTCACCGCCCTGATCCTCCAGGTCATCTGGCTCAACTCACTGTTCACCGCGGCCGGGGAGGCGCTGGCCAAGCCGGCCGGCCAGACGCTCGCACGCTGGCTGGTGCTCGAGGAGATCCAGCACGCGCCCGCGACCGTGGCGCAGATCGCGCGCAGGATGGGCCTTGCCAGGCAGAGCGTGCAGCGGCTGGCGGACGTCCTGGTGGAGGGCGGCTTCGCGGTCTACGACGACAACCCCGCCCACCGCCGCGCCAAGCTCGTGCGGATGGCGCCGCCGGGCCGCGCCGCGCTGGACACCATCCAGGCGGCGCAGCGGGTGTGGGCCGATGCGCTCGGGGCCGAGCTGGGCGAGGCCGACCTGCGGCAGGCGAGCGCCGTGCTCGACCGGGTGATGCGGGCCATCCGCGACCCGGCCTTCTCCCCATGAGGCAAGGCCGTGGCGACACCGACCCCGCGGAAGGGCGGCCCGGGGCGGCCCTGGGCGCTGTCGGTGCAGCGGTCCTGCACGTGGCGCTGGACCCCTGGGTTCCACCCACTCCCAGGTGGAGGGCATGATTGGCGGACCCGCAAGGACCAGGGAGTTGGCGCAAGGAGGCATGGTCGATGACTGACACGGGGGCCGTTGTCCGCACCGAGGCGTGGCGGCGTGAGGCGGTCAGCTCACCGGAGACCAGCCGCCCGGCGCAGATGGCGAAGATCTTCGGCTACCTCAAGGGCCTGCACGCCACCTACCTGCTGGACCTGGGGGTTCGGCTCGGGCTGTTCGAGCGGCTCGGCGAGACGCCGCAAGGTCTGCACGCGGGCGCCCTGGCCGCCGCTTGCGGGCTGGACGCCGGCTATACCCACTGCTGGTGCGAGACCGCGTGCGCCCTCGAACTGCTGGACTACGACCCTGCATCCGGCTACCGGTTGGCGCCGTTCATGGACGAGCTGCTCGCCCGGCCGGACGGGACCTTCAGCCTGGCCGGCTTCCCGACCGCCCACCTGATGTTCGGCCGCGACTACGCGCGCTACCCGGAGTTGTTCCGCACCGGAGGCACCCAGCCCTACGCCGAGCACGACCAGGTCTTCCTCGCCGCGGTGGCCGGCGCCACCGCCACCCTGCCCCGCATGTTCTGCGAGGCGGTGCTGCCGACCCTTCCCGACCTCGAGGCCGGGCTGGGGACCGGGGCGGCGATCCTGGACGTCGGCTGCGGGGCCGGACACGCCGTGGTCACGCTGGCCGAACGCTTCCCGAACGTGCGCTGTGTCGGGATCGACGTCGAGCCGGTCTCGGTCGCCATGGCCCAGCGGCTGATCAGCGACCGCGGCCTTGGCGACCGGGTCGAGGCACGGCTGCTCACCGACGGCGACTGGCCGGCCGACCTCACCGGAGCATTCGAGCTGGTCACCATGTTCCTGGTGCTCCACGAGATCCACCCCGACCACAAGGCGGCGGTGCTCGCCCGCTGCGCCAGGGCGCTCAAGCCCGATGGTGCCCTGCTGCTGTTCGACGAACGCTACCCGAGCCACCCCGCCGAGTTGCGCGACGCCACGCAGATCTTCGCGGTGATGGCCCAGTGGTACGAGACGACCTGGGGCAACCAGCTCAACACCCGTGAAGAGATCGCCGAACTGCTCACCGGTGCCGGTCTGACCCAGGTGCAGGAGACGGCGCTGTCGCGCTTCTACATCGTCGTCGCCCGGCCGGCGGCTGGGAGCACGCCGGCTCAGCCTTGAGCTCCACGCCGTCGCCCGCTCCCGGTGTCAGGACTGGTCGCTCCGTTCCCGGTCGGCGGGATCCAGGGTGACGCGGCGGCCGTCGACGCCGACCGTGGCCCGGCTGCCCGGCGGCAGGACCTCGAGGGCGCGGGCCGGCAGGTGCACCGAACCGGTCGGGCCGACCACGGCGTAGTCGGTGCCGCCCCGCCCCTCCGCGCCGATGCGCCCGTCGCGGATGGTGAGGGTGCGGTCCATGCGTCCCGCCACCTCGGGGTCGTGGGTGACCACCACCACGGTGGTGCCGAGCTCCGCGCGGGCGGCGTGGAGCAGGTCCACCACCCGGACGGTGTTGTCCCGGTCGAGCTGGCTGGTCGGCTCGTCGGCGAGCAGCAGGGGCGGGTTGTTGGCCAGGGCCACCGCCACCGCGAGGCGCTGCTGCTCGCCGCCTGACAGGGCGTGGACCGGCTTGCCGCCGGCGTCCGCCAGCCCGACCGCGTCGAGCAGCACCTGGCCGCGGCGCCGGCGCCGCTCGGTTGGCAGGCCGGCCAGGCGCATGGGCAGGTCGAGGTTCTGCCCCGCCGAGGCGTGGGGGAGCAGGTTGCGCGCCGGCACCTGCCACACGCAGCCGACCAGGTCGCGGCGGAACGCGGTGAGCTGGACCTCCGGCAGCTTGGCGAGGTCGTGCCCGTCCACCAGCACCCGCCCGGCGGAGGGCCGCTCCAGCCCGCCGAGGATCACCAGCAGGGTGGACTTGCCCGATCCGGACGGCCCCAGCAGGGCGACCATCTCACCGCGGGTGACGTCGAGGTCGACGCCCTGGAGGGAGACCACCTCCGTGCCGGGGAGCACGTAGATGTGGAACAGGCCCTCGCAGTCGACCAGCCGCTCGCCGGCACCGGCCGCCGCCGGCGGCGGAGGACCGGGGGAGCGAGGCGGTGGCGCCGGTGAGGACGGGGCGCTCACGGCTCCTCCTCCCGCAGCAGCCACGGCTGGGCGTGGCGGACCAGGCCGGCGACGGTCACGGCGAGGCCGGCGCAGACCAGCACGAGCGCCAGGCCGAGGGCGGCGCCGAGGGCGGCCCAGTCCGGCGTGTAGATCGGCGGCGGCACCGCCGGCCGGTCCAGGAACGCCGGGATCGCCGGCAGGGCGACCAGCGCCGCCACCAGGCCGATCGCGGCACCGACCATCAGGCCGTAGACGACCAGCGCGCCCTGCTCCACCGCGAGCGGCGCCCACAGGTCCCGTGGGCGGCCGCCGAGGGCGTGCAGCACCGCCAGCTCGAAGCTGCGGCGCCGGCCGCTGAGGTACAGGTGGAGCATGAGCCCGAGAGCGGCGAGCGCCGCGGCGACGGCCGCCCCGGCCACCAGCAGCGGCAACGCCAGCGAGGGTGCCTGGCGGGCCAGGGCGGCCTCCCGGTCGGCCGCCGCCATCCTCGCCTCGACGTCCATGCCCTCGCCGCGCAGGCGGGCGACCGCGGCGGCGGCCGCCGATCCCTCGGCGAGCCAGAGCTGGTCGGCGGCGAGCCGCCCGTCCGCCGGTGGGGCCGCGACCGCCAGGAGCTGGTCGAGGTCGACCATGGCGGCCCGTTCGAAGCCGCTGCCTGGCAGCACCCTGGCGACGCCGGCGACCTGGAGCTTGACGGTGCCGCTGGTGGGCGCGGCCACCCGCACCACCTGACCGACCTTGACCGACTCCGCGGCCAGGAGCGACGGCGTGACCACCGCCGGCAGCGCCTCGGGGAGCGAGGCGTGGATCAGGCCCGCCAGGCCGGGCCCGCCCGGCACGCCGACCTGGAGCACGGCCTCGCCCTGGTTGCCGGAGATGGACCGGCCGCCGCCCGCGGACCAGCGAAGCCCGTCGCGGGGCCGCTCGTCCTCGTCGAGCATGCGCCAGCCACCGGGGTCGGTGAAGCCCTCGACCTCGGCCCAGGCACCCCCGCGGCGGACCCGCACCGCGTCGAAGGCGACCGTCGCGGCCATGGCGACGTCCTCGTCGCGGTCAAGGCGGAGCCGTTCCAGCTGCCACGGTCCTGGCGCGCCGAGCTGGTCGAGGTCGGCCAGGTGCCCGCCGCTCTCGCCGCGCTCAAGGCGGCCGAGGTCGAGGCTGGCGCGCCTGCCGTCGCTGCCGCGCAGCTCGGCGACGAGCCCCACCGGCCCGTCGGCGCGCAGGTCGAGCACGTCCAGGCGGACCTCGACCGCCTCGGCCGAGCCGAGGTCGAGGGGAGGCCGCGGCCGGACCGGGAGGGGATCGAGCAGCCCGCGGAGCGGCGTGCTGGCGAAGTCGCCACGCCAGAACCCGACCTCCGCATACCGGTCGGCCTGGACCGCCAGCACGGCGGCCGGTGCGTTGGAGGCGCCCAGGTTGCCCTCCCAGCGGTAGGCGGCCATGGCCGACCGGCCCTGCGGGTCGGCCGCGCGGACCAGCTCGGGGCCGAGCCGGGGCTCGGGGAAGACCACCCGCAGCCGGCTGGCCGCGCCGGTCTCGGTCAGCGCCCGGTCGTGGCGGTTGCGGGCCAGGTCCTGGTGGACGGTGACGGCGAAGGCGACCAGGCCCGACGCGGCCGCCAGGGCGACCACCGCGCGCAGGGCAGCCGCGCTCCTGCGGGCGACCTGGCGGGCGCCGAGCCAGGCGGCCAGGCCGGCGCCGGAACGCCGGCCCGGCCGGGCGGTGGCCCGCGCCGCCGCGCCGGCCACCAGCGGCAGCAGCCGGCCGGCGAGCAGCGCCCCGGCGAGCACGGCGACCGCCGGGGCGATGACCGCCAGAGGGTCGTAGGTCCCGGCGGGGCGGGCGCCGCCGGTGCGCAGGTTGACCAGGCTGGCCGCTGCCACCGCCAGCAGGATCCCCTCGACCAGCGGGCCGCGCCTGCCGGTCCGCGGCGACCGCGCCTGCCGCCACTGGTCGAGCACGCGGCGGTGGACCGCGTCCAGCCCGGCGCCGCTGGCGGCGCCGAGGGCGACCAGCCCGGCGGCCAGCGCGCTGGCCACGGCCAGGGGGGTGATCACCACGGGCACGCCCCCGACGAGCTGGGCGCGGGCCACGGCAAGTGCTCCCGCCCAGCCTGCCGCCAGGCCGAGGGGGACGGCGGCGACCGCGATCAGGGTCGACTCGGCGGTGGCGAGCGCGAACGCCTGCCCGGTGGTGGCGCCACGGACCTTGGCGAGCGCCACCTCGCCGGCGCGGGACTCCGCCGCCATGGCGGCCACCACCACCAGGATCAGCAGCGCGAGCGCGACCAGCTGGGCGGTGCCGAGGAGCAGGGGGACGGTCAGCGCCTCGCGGGCGTGCTCGGCCTGCCGCACCAGGGCCGGTAGGCCGGTGCGCACGGCCGCCTCCGGGAACGCGTCGGTGAACTGCTGGCGGAAGGAGCCGATCGCCAGGGCGAGCCCGGACGCGTCGGACAGGCCGACGCGCCCAGGGTCGAGCACCAGGTCCCAGCTCGCCATCACCGGGATGCCGCCCCCCTCGATCGCCGGCGCCAGGTCTCTCCGGTCGACCAGCACGGCCGGGTAGGCGGGGTCCTCGGTGGCGAGGGCGCGCGGCGGGAAGACGTCGTGGTTGCCGAACCACCACGGGTCGGTCGGGTTGGGCCGGTACACCCCGGCGACCACGAAGCCGCGGGGCCGGCCGCCCACGGTGAAGCCGGTGGTGCCGAAGCGCTCGCCCAGGTCCAGGCGGAGGCGCTCGGCGAGCAGGGTGGAGACGGCCGCCTCGGCGGGCACGTCCAGTCCCCTGAAGCGCGGGCAGGCCCCGGAGACCAGGACCAGGTGCTGGCAGAGCCCGTCCCGCCCGGCCAGCGGCGCGCGCGGCAGCGGGCTGACCGGCGTCGGGCCGTCGAAGCGGGGGTAGCCGCGCGTCTCCAGGCCGGCGACGGGCGGGCGCAGCGCCGGCATGGCGGCGCGGGCCGCCTCCACCGCGGTGGCCAGGCGGCGCACCTCGCGCTGGCTGCGGACCTCCTGGCTGACCGCCAGGCCGGCGTTGAAGGGCGGGGCGGTGCGCAGCGTGTCCTGCAGCACCGACTCGCCGGCGGTGCGCAGGTAGATCGCGCCGGCGGTGGTGGCGCCGACCGCGAACGCGGTCACCACCAGCAGCGCCAGGCTGAGCCAGGCCCGCGCGGCCAGGCCGCGGAGGGCGAGCGCGAGGCCGCTCACCGGCCGCTCCCTGCCAGCCAGCCGGCGAACTCGCCGGGCGCGTCGTACACCACCCGCACGGCGGGGTCGTCGACCCGGATGAACGTCCAGCTCGGGCCGGGCACGAACAGCCAGCCGCCGTCCGGGCTGAACGACAGCGCCGGCGGCGGCGGCCGCTGTCCAGCCTCCAGCCAGGACGGCGGGCCGCCAGGGGCCGCCTGGGCGAGCAGCGACCCGGTGCTCACCCCCTGGATCCGGCGCCAGAACAAGGAGCTCGCCTGGCCGCGGGAAGGGTCGATGGCCTCGGCGTAGGCGTAGCCGCCGCGCGGCGACCAGTCGAAGGCGGACACCCCGCCGCTGGCCGGCACCAGCTCCCAGCCGCCGCCCTCCAGGTCGAGGATGACCAGGGTCGTGCCGCTGAGGAGCTGCATCCCTGGGCGTTCGGGCTGCTCGTGGGTGAGCAGGACGAGCGCCCGGCGGGCGTCCGGGCTGAGGGTGGCGTCGACCACGCGCACGGCATCCGGGGTGACCGCCGGGCTGACGGTGCGCAGCAGCTCGACGGCCTCGGACCGCGAGAGCACCGGGCGGCCGCCACCGGCGCGGTCGCCGCTGCGCCAGAGCCGCAGCCCGGCGGTGACGGCCACCTCGGACCCCTGGCCCGGCGGGTCGCGGCGGACCAGCTCGGGCAGGAGCGCGGCCTTGCCGTCGCCGGCCAGGTCCAGGGCGCAGCCGGGGAACTCCGCCAGCCGCCGCCCGGAGCGGTCCTCGATCCAGCCGCGCATCGACGGGCTGGTCACCTCGGGCGGGGCCGCCGTGGCGTCCGCCGCCGCGCAGACCGCGACCGCGGAACGGTCGGCCGCCGGCAGGGGCGGCCTGCCAGCCACCAGGCCGTCCCTGGCGAGCCGTTCGGCCCGGCCACCGGCCAGGCGGACCGCGACCGGGGCGCCGTCGTCGGCGAGGCCGTAGGCGATCTCGCCGCCGCCGTCGACCCTGGCCCGCTGCCAGGCTCCCGGGGCGGCACGCTCCGGTGCCGGAGCGAAGGCCAGCTCGCCGGCGTGGCCGAGCACCCGGCGGCTGCGGCCGTCGGCGGCGACCGCGTGCACCCGGCTGTCGCGGTCGATCACGGCCAGCTCCCCGAGCTCGCGCAGCTCGCCGACCGGGCCGCTGACCGACCGGAGGAAGGTGGCGGTCGCGGCCCTGGGAGCCCGCGCCTGCTGGGATGCCGAGCCCGCCCGCCAGCCGAGCGTGCCGCCGAGGACCAGGCCGAGGACGAGTGCCACGGCCGGCACGGGGGACGCCCCGCGGCCAGGCCGAAGCGGCCGGCCCCTGGCGCTCATCCACCCGCCTCCCACGCCAGCAGCACCCCGCCGAGCTCGGACCCGGTGACCGCGGTCTCGCCCACCTTGCTGACCGCCAGGCCCCGTGGGGAGGAGACCGCGAGCGCGTCGCCACCCGGTGACCAGGCGAAGCCGTCCGCCCTGGACAGCGCCGCCCCGCCGAGCGGCATCGAGGACGAGCGCGATCTCGGCTCCCAGACCAGGAGGTAGCCGCCGCCGGCGCGTCCGGCGAGCGCGGCCTGGCCGAGGGCGCCACGGCGGTCGAGCGCGGCCACCGCCAGGCGCGCGCCGTGGTCGTCGTTGTGGGCCCAGCCGACCCAGGCCGCCTCGTGGCCGGGGGCGAGCGGGATGCGGGTGCCGGCACCGCCGCCGGCCGGGACGACCAGGACCGCCCAGCGCCCGCCTGGCGGGCCGGCGGCGATCGCGACCAGCTTGCCGTCCGGGCTCACGGCGAGCGCCCCGACCACCGCGCCGGGGCCGCTCGCGGCCTCGAGCCGGGCCCGGTCGACCAGCGGCCGGAGTGGCCCGCCCGGCGGGCCGGTGACCACCGAGGTCCCGCTGAGGGCGCCGCGCAGCCGGGCTGCCGGAGCGGCCGCCGCGGCGGCCACATTGGCGCGGGCGGCCCACGCGACCGGGCAGCCGGCCTGGACCGCCTTGGCCGGCCCGCCGCCCGCCGGGAGGAACAGCCCGGCCAGGCGGTCGCGACCGTCAGGGCCCTTGCGCACCCCGCAAGCCAGCGCTTGGCGGCCGTCTCCGGCCAGGCCCGCGGCGCGGAAGCCGGCCGGGCCGCGCGCGGCCGGCCCGCCGGCGCCCTCGACGGCCACGACCTCGGTGCCGGCCAGGGCGAGCAGGGGAGCGCCGCCCCGGCCGGGCACCGCCGCGGCGACGCGGCCCGGCTGGTCCAGGACGGTGCGGCGCCCGCCGCCGTCCAGGTTGACCTGGTCGAGCCGGTCGGAGGTGGCCATCAGCAAGGGGCCGGCGGGGCTGAGCAGCCTCAGGGTGGTCTCGGCGTGGACGAGCGCGGGCGCCTGGTCGGTGGCGGCCGGCGGCAGGACGACGGTCGGGACCGGTGGCGGCGGCCGCGGCGCGAGCACGAAGCCCAGCACCGCGCCGGCCAGCAGCCCCGCGCTCAGTGCGGCCACACCGCGGCGTCCTGGACGCGGGGGAGCAGGGGTGCCGTCCCAGACGTCCGGGTCGCCGAGCAGTCGTCCCACCAACGGCAGCTCCGATCCCGCTTCCCCCCGGCAGGGATGATACGTGAGCGGTTCCGGCCTGGTCCCGCGGAGCCTCAGCCGCCGTCGAGGTGGTCGAGGAGCAGGCCGGTGACGCGCTCCGGCTGCTCCACCGAGACGATGTGGGCGGCGTCGTCCACCAGCTCCAGCTTGGCGTGGCCGATGCCGGCGGCGATCACCTCGGCGTGCACCGGCGGGGTGGCGGGGTCGTCGGTCGCGACCACCACCAGCGTCGGGGCGGTGATCGCGGGCAGGTCGGCGCGGAGGTCCATGGCGCGGATCGCCTCGCAGCAGCCGGCGTACCCCTCGCCAGGGGTGGCCGCCAGCATCGCCAGGACCGCCGCGACGGCCTCGGGCGCGCGCTCGCGGAACGACGGGGTGAACCAGCGGGACGCCTGCATCTCGGCCAGCGCCGCCGTGCCCTCGGTGCGCGCCACGGCCGCCCGCTCGGTCCAGAGCTCCGGCGGGCCGAGGCGGGCCGAGGTGCTGATCAGCGCCAGCCGCTCGACCCGCTCGGGCTGGTGCGAGGCCAGCCACATGCCCACCATGCCGCCGAGCGACAGCCCGCACAACGACACCCGGCCGATGCCAAGGCCGTCGAGCAGGGCGACCAGGTCATCCCCGAGCTCGTCGATGGTGTAGGGACCTGGTGGCACCTCCGAGCGCCCGTGGCCGCGGTGGTCGTAGCGGAGCACCCGGAAACGCTGCTCCAGGGCGGGGAGCTGGCCGTCCCAGATCCCCGCGGTGGTGCCGAGCGAGTTGCCGAGCACCAGCACGGGCGCGTCCGCCGGTCCGGACAGCTCGTGGTGCAGCGACGCGGTCATCTCGATCCACCCTCGGCCACGGGCTCCTCCTCGAGCGGGCGGGCAGCTTGCGCGCGGACTCTTCAGCCTCTTGGTACCTGCCGTCACCCGGCCGGTCAAACCGGCGCCCCGACTTGACGCTGCGAGCTCGGACGGGTAGTCCGGCAGGGTTCCCGCACCGGTGGCGAGTGAGGCAGGGAGGCGCCAGGCATGCGAACCCAGGTCGGAATCGTCGGCGCCGGGCCGGCAGGGCTGGTGCTGGCGCACCTCCTGGCCCGCGCGGGCATCGACTCGGTGGTGCTGGAGAACCAGAGCCGCGAGCACATCGAGCACCGCGTCCGCGCCGGGGTGCTGGAGCAGACCACCGTCGACCTGCTGCACGAGATCGGCCTGGCGGAGCGGCTCGACCGCGAGGGGATGGTCCACCACGGCCTGGAGCTGCGCTTCGGCGGCCGCGGGCACCGCATCCCGTTGAGCGAGCTGACCGGTGGCCGCGCGATCACCGTCTACGGCCAGCAGGAGGTCGTCAAGGACCTGGTGCAGGCGCGGCTGGACGGCGGCGGCGAGCTGCTCTTCGAGGTCGACGACGTGCGCCTCCACGACCTCGACACCGACCAGCCGGCGATCCGCTTCCGCCACCACGGCCAGGCCCAGGAGCTCCGCTGCGACGTGGTGGCCGGCTGCGACGGCTTCCACGGGGTCTGCCGGCCGTCGATCCCTGCCGGGGTGCTCACCGAGTACCAGCGCGAGTACCCGTTCGCCTGGCTCGGCATCCTGGCGGCGGCGCCGCCCTCGTCCGAGGAGCTGATCTACTGCTCCTCTGACCGCGGCTTCGCCCTGCACAGCATGCGCTCGCCCGAGGTGACCCGCCTGTACCTGCAGTGCGACCCGGACGACGACATCGCCAACTGGCCCGACGAACGCATCTGGGAGGAGCTGCGGGCCCGCTTCGCCACCGATGACGGCTGGAAGCTGGCGGACGGGCCGATCCTGGAGAAGGGCATCACCGCGCTGCGCAGCTACGTGGTCGAGCCCATGCAGCACGGCCGGCTCTACCTGGCGGGGGACGCCGCCCACATCGTCCCGGCGACCGGCGCCAAGGGCCTCAACCTGGCAGTGGCCGACGTGCGCGTGCTGGCCGAGGCGCTGGACGCCTGGTATCGCACCGGCCGGACCGACCTGCTCGATGGCTACTCGGCCACCTGCCTGCGCCGCGTCTGGAGGGTGCAGCAGTTCTCCTGGTGGATGACCTCGATGCTGCACCAGTTCGAGGACGACCGCGGCGGGTTCGAGCGCCACCTGCAGCTCTCCCAGCTCGCCTACGTGTGCAGCTCTCGCGCGGCGGCGACCACCCTGGCCGAGAACTACGTCGGCCTCGAACGCATCGGCTGACGGCTCGGCGCCGGGTCGGACTCGCTAGCCGGCGCGACCGGACTCGGTGACGCGGCGCAGGAACTGGCGGGTGCGGGGCTCCTGGGGGTCGCCGAACAGCCGCTCGGGCGCGGCCCGCTCCAGCACGGCGCCGCCGTCGAGGAAGCAGACCTCGTCGGCGACCTCGCGGGCGAAGCCCATCTCGTGGGTGGCGATCACCATCGTCATGCCGTCCTGCTTCAGCTGGCGGATCACCGCCAGGACCTCGGTGACCAGCTCAGGGTCGAGTGCCGAGGTGACCTCGTCGAGTAGCATCAGCCTCGGCTTGGTGGCCAGCGCCCTGACGATCGCGACCCGCTGCTGCTGCCCGCCGGAGAGGCGGTCTGGGTACTCGGACGCCTTGTCGGCCAGCCCGAAGCGGCCGAGCAGCTCCCGTGCCTGCTCCTCGGCGGTGCGCCGGTCGACCCCGTGCGCCTTGCGCGGCGCCAGGGTGATGTTGTCCAGCACCGACAGGTGCGGGAACAGGTTGAAGGCCTGGAACACCATGCCGATGCGGCGGCGCACCCGGTCGGCGCGGACGCGCGGGTCGGTGATGTCCTCGCCGTCGAGCAGGATCACCCCGTCGTCGACCGTCTCCAGCAGGTTGACGCAGCGCAGCAGCGTCGACTTGCCCGACCCGGACGCGCCGATCAGCACGGCGACTCGATGCGGCGCGACGGCGAGGTCGACGTCGCGCAGGACCACGTTGCCACCGAACGCCTTGCGCACCTTGCGGAGGTCGAGCAGTTGCGTGGTCATACCGCCCCGCCCAGTCCGCGGCGCCGCTCGGTGCGCCTGCCGAGCCAGTCGGTGAACCGGGCCAGCGGGATGGTGAGCAGCACGAACAGCGCCCCGGCGACCACGAACGGGGTGAAGTTGAACGAGGTCGCGGTCTCGATCCCGGCCGCCCTGACCGCGTCGATGGCGCCGAGGACCGAGATCAGTCCCGAGTCCTTCTGCAACGAGACCAGGTCGTTGAGGAGCGGCGGCACCACCCGCCGGACCGCCTGGGGCAGGACCACGTAGCGCATCGCCTGGCCGCTGGACAGGCCGAGCGAGCGGGCCGCGGCCCGCTGGCTCGGGTGGACCGAGTCGATCCCCGCCCGGAACACCTCGGCCACGTAGGCGGAGTAGGTCAGCACCAGCGCGGCCCCACCGTAGAACACGATCGAGTCGGGCAGGCCCCTCAGGCGCAGGCCTGGCACACCCAGGCCGAGCAGCAGGATGACCAGGATGAGCGGGAGCCCGCGGAACAGGTCGGTGTAGGCCGCGGCCAGCAACCGCAGCGGGAAGAAGACCGGCCCGCGCAGCGTGCGGCAGCCCGCCACCACCAGCCCGAACGCCAGGATGACGACCTCGCAGACCAGCATGACCCGGATGTTCAGCCAGAGCCCGGCGAGGATGCTCGGGAAGGAGCGCTTGGCGTAGCCCCAGTCGAAGAAGCTCTCCTGGACCCGCGGCCAGCCGGGCGAGCGGGTGACGACCACCCAGATGATGGTGCCGAGCACCACCGTCGAGGCCGCCGCGATCAGCGCCGAGCGGGTTGCCGTACGGCGGCGGATGCGCTCGCGCTCACGCTGCCGCGCCGAGGGGACGTAGTCGTCCTCACCGGCAGGCTTGGCCGGGCTCCGCGCGCTGCGCACGGCCGCTAGGAAAGGACCGGGGCGCCGACGCTGTCCGAGAGCCAGCGGTCCTGCAGCGACTTCAGGTCGCCGCCCGAGCGCAGGGCGTCGACCGCCTTGGACACGCAGGCCGTGAGCGGGCTGCCCTTCTCCAGCACCAGGCCGAACTGCTCCGGGTTGGCGCCGGCAGCCGGGAACTGGCCGACGATCTTGGCGTCGGGGATCTCGGCCGCGGTGACGTAGAACGCGGTCGGCAGGTCGAGCACCAACCCGTCGAGCTGGCCGTTGCGCAGCGCGGCCTTGGCCACGTCGTTGTTGTCGAACACCGCCGGCTGCTTGCTCGGCTTCACCTGGTCGACGATCGCCCGGTAGCTGGTGGTGCCGACCGCCGCGCCGAGCTTGGCGTCCTTCAGCTGGGCGACCGAGGTGGCGCCGGCGATGGGGGAGTCCTTGAGGGCGATCACGGCCTGGGAGACGACGTAGTAGCCGCTCGAGAAGTCGACCGCGCGGCGGCGCTCCTCGGTGATCGAGACCTGGTTGACGTCGAAGTCGAACTTCTTCGGGCCGGGCTGGATCACCGTGTTGAACGGGGCCACCGTCCAGGCGACCTCCTGCCTGGAGAAGCCGAGCTTCTCGGCCACGGCGTAGGCGACCGCGCTCTCGTAGCCCTTGCCGTTGGCCGGGTCGTCGTCGGAGAACCAGGGCTCGTAGGCCGGCTTGTCGGTGCCGATGGTGAGCTTGCCCTTGGTGGTCAGCTGCAGCTTGTCCTTGGCGCAGGCGTCGGCGGCGGTGGCGGCCGAGCCGGAAGCGCCCTGGTCCTCCGGGGCGCACGCGGTCAGCGCGAGCGCCACCCCGAGGAGGGCGGCGACGAAGCGGAGCTGTCGGGCGGTCACCGGAGCAGTAAAGCGCAGCACTCGGCGGGGTGGCAATCGGAAACGGCCGCCCCGAGCCTGCCCGGTTGCGAAGGCCAACGGCGGTGCTCAGGATGGGACGGTGATCGGGCTCGACCTGCTGCCACTCGCCGCCGCAACGCCGCCGTCGAGCGACGAAGTGGCCCTCCTCGGCGGGGCGGCCGTGGCGCTCGCCGGCTGTGTCCTGCGCCCGCTGTGGCCCACCGCCCGGCTGGTGGTCACGGCCGTGCACGAGCTCGGCCACGCCTTCACGGCGATCCTGCTCGGTGGCCGGGTCAACCGGGTCCATCTCTGGCTGAACACCGCCGGCCTCACCAGCTACTCCCTGCCCGGCGGCACCGGCCCGGTGCGCGGTGCCGCCGTGGTCGTCGCCGGCTACCCGGCGCCCGGGATCGCCGGGCTGCTCGGCGCCGTGGCGGTGGTCGCCGGCCAGGCGCGCTGGTGGGTGGCTGCCGGAGCGCTGGTGGCGCTCGCCCTGCTGGTGCTGTGGGTGCGCAACCCGTGGGGCATCGCCTCGACGGTGGTCGCCGCCGCCGGCCTCGGCTGGCTCGCCTGGTCCGGACCGCCGCGGCTGGTCACCGCGGTCGGCTGCGGCCTGGTCGTGCTCCTGCTGGTGGGCGGCTGGCGGGCGGCGGTGGCGCATGCCTCCGGCCGCGAGCGCGGCCTGGGCGGCGTGTCCGACGCGGTGCTCGCCACCCGCTTCCTGCCGCTGCCGGCGCTCGCCTTCCGGGCGCTGTTCGTGGTGGTCGCCTCGGCCACCCTGGTCCTCGGGGCGTGGATGCTGGCGGTGGCCGCCTCCGGCTGACCCACGCCCGGAGCGTCGCTGGCTCAGCCGCTGCCCCGGGAGAACCTGATCAGCTCGAAGCGGCCGCGCTCGCCGGCGGTCAGGTTCATCAGGACGTTGCCGACGCCTTTGGCGTAGTACTTGTCCTCGAGGTTCTTGGGTTCGAGCGGCGTCCATTCCCTGGTGACGAGGACCTTGCCGTAGCTCCCGGCGCGGACGCGCGCGGTGGCGTCCAACCGGACGACCTGGGCCATGTCCTCGGCCTCGCCGCGGTAGAACTCCTGACGGTAGGCCCGCCCCGGTGTCGGCGCGGCAAGCATGATGATCCCGGGCAGGGCGCCGTCGACGCCGGCCACCCAGGAACCCTGCGTGGTCTTGACCTTGCCGTCCTCGATCTCCTTCGAGTCCTCGCCGAGGTACCAGACGTTGCCCGAGGAGTCCTGGGCGTACCAGTCGGTGGTGATCTCGACCGGCTGGCCGTCGGCGTCGAAGACGGTGTCGCTCACCACCACCGCGGAGATGCCCATGATCCGCTTGCGTTCGGGCTTCACCACCACCTTGACGCGCTGCCGCTCGCCGTCGACGGTGCCCTCGTACAGCCAGGTCGATCCCGGCTCGAGCGGCAGGTAGGGATTGTCGATCCGCTCGACGAAGTCGGCCGGGTCGATCTTCGGCTGGTAGTTGCCGCCGTCGCCGGGGTCGATCACGCCCGTCCCCGTACTGGCGCGGCTGGTGGTCGTGGTGATCGTGGTGGTGCTGGCGGGTGCGGGGGCGGCGCCGGTCGCGCGCCGGCCGCCGCCGCAAGCGGCGACGGCCAGACCGGTGACCGCCACGACCACGAGCGCACGGAGCCTGGGGTGCCTGGACACGCTGGTCCTCGTCTTTCGTCGGTGGCCATGTGGCGGGATCGTGGACGAAGGCAGCTGAACCTCACCTGACGGCCGCGCCCTGCCGGCACCGGGCCGTTCAGGCCAGGTTCAGGCTCGGTCGTGCACGATCCGTGCGCACCACCTCGACCGGGGCGGCCCGCTGCGATACTGGGCTCGGGGGATCACCGTGAAGCTGCTGCTGGTCGAGGACGACGTGAAGATCGCCACCGCGGTCAGGCGCGGCCTCGAGGCCGAGGGGTTCACCGTCGAGGTCGCCTTCGACGGCAACGACGGGCTGTGGCTGGCCACCGAGGGCGCCTTCGACCTGATCGTGCTGGACATCCTGCTGCCCGGCCGCAACGGCTACCGGATCTGCGCCGACCTGCGCGCCGCCGGTGACTGGACCCCGATCCTGATGCTGACCGCCAAGGACGGCGACCTGGACGAGGCCGAGGCGCTCGACACCGGCGCGGACGACTACCTCACCAAGCCGTTCTCGTTCCCGGTGCTGGTTGCCAGGGTCCGGGCGCTGCTGCGCCGGACCACCGGCCGCAACCCCGTCCCGGTGACCGTCGGCGACCTGCGCATCGATCCCGGCGAGCGGCGTGCCTGGCGCGGCGACGACGAGCTCACCCTGACCGCGCGCGAGTTCGAGGTGCTCGAGTTCCTCCTCCGCCGCGCCGGGCAGGTCCTGTCCAAGGACGAGATCCTCGCCGGGGTGTGGGAGCAGGACTTCGAGGGCGATCCCAACATCGTCGAGGTCTACGTGCGGCGTCTGCGCCGCAAGCTCGACGAGCCCTACGGCCGGCGCTCCATCGAGACCGTCCGGGGCGCCGGCTACCGCCTCGCCGACGATGGCCGCTGACCCCGGCCCGCGGCGCCGGATCCGGCCGCTGGCCGGCAGCGTGCGGTTCCGCGTCACCGCGCTGGCCACGCTGGCCGTGCTCGCGGTGCTGGTCGTCACCGGGACCGGGCTGGTGGCCGCCCAGCGCGGCCTGCTCACCGACAACGTCGAGGAGGCGGTGACGCAGCGCGCCGACGAGCTCACCGCCCTCGTCGTCGGCGGCAAGCTGCCGGGCGCGCTGATGGACAGCGAGGGCACCCTCTCCCAGGTGGTGACCGCCGACGGCAGGCTCCTCGCCGCGAGCGCGAGCATCGCCGGGGCGCCCGCGCTCGGCCCGCCGCCGCCGGAGGGACGGACCGAGGTCTTCCGCACGGTCGACGACCTGCCCACCGACCCCGCCCGCTTCCGGCTCCTGACCCGACGGGTGCGGGGCCCGGGCGGGACCGTCCTGATCCACGTGGCTGGCGCGCTCGACGACGTCGACCAGAGCAGCGGCGTCCTCGCCGCCGTCCTCGCGGTGGCCTTCCCCGCCGCGGCCGTCCTGCTGGCCGCGCTGGTCTGGAACCTCGTCGGGCGCACCCTGCGGCCGGTCGAGGCGATCCGCGTCGAGGTCGCCGCGATCGGCGGCACCGACCTCCACCACCGCGTCCCCGAGCCCGGCGGCGGCGACGAGATCGACCGCCTCGCCCGCACCATGAACGCCATGCTGGACCGGGTCGAGGACGCCACCACCCGGCAGCAGCGCTTCGTCGCCGACGCCTCGCACGAGCTGCGCAGCCCGCTCACCCGGATCCGCTCGGAGCTCGAGGTGGACCTCGCCCATCCCGGCACCGCCCGCCTCGCCGCCACCCACCGCAGCATCCTCGACGAGACGCTCGCGCTCCAGCGCCTGATCGAGGACCTCCTCCACCTGGCCCGCAGCGACGCCGGCGCGTCCACCACCCGCCGCGTGCCGGTCGACCTCGACGACATCGTGCTGCACGCCGCCGCCCGCCTGCGTGCCGAGGGCCACGTCGAGGTCGACAGCACGGCCGTCTCCGCCGCCCAGGTGCACGGCGACCCCGACCAGCTCAGCCGCACCGTCCGCAACCTCACCGACAACGCCGCCCGTCACGCGCGCGGCACCGTCACCCTCACCCTCGCCGAGCGCGACCACACCGCGGTCCTGAGCGTCGCCGACGACGGCCCCGGCATCCCAGCCGAGCAGCACGACCGCGTGTTCGAACGCTTCGCCCGCCTGGACGAGGCCCGCACCGCCACCGCCGGCGGCACCGGGCTGGGCCTCGCCATCACCCGCGACATCATCCGGCGGCACCGCGGCAGCATCGCCATCGACCCGACCCACCATCCGGGCACCCGGTTCGTGGTGACCTTGCCGACCGCCCCTGACGGCCGGAGCCCGGCCAGGCGCCGTGGACATCCGCCGGACACGACTGGGCCGCGGCGCGCCGGTCGGCGCACCGCGGCCGGATGATGGTGGCTCAGCCGGTGGCCGCGTGGACGGCCGGCGGAGCGGGCTGCTCGGAGGGCATCAGGATCCAGAGCACCGGGTAGATCAGGATCTGGCTGCCTGGCAGCAGCATCAGGATGAGCACGAACAGGATCCGTGCCTGCCACGGCCCGAGCCCGAACCGGCGTCCAAGGCCGGCGCAGACCCCTCCGAGGATGCGGCCGTCCCTCGGCCGGACCAGGCCCTGCTTGCGGAAGTAGTCGGTCACGTCGTTGGTTCCTTCGCGTTGGTTCCCTGCCATCCCAGCATGCCGCCGTCCGGCCCGCCGGACCATCCGGGATCACCCTGGGAGATCCCGGATCCCCACGGACCGGCTCAGGGTCGCGCGCTACAGGACCTTGGAGCCGTACATCTCGCCGAGCGGGTCGGCGATCAGCTCGACCCGGGCGCCGTCGGGGTCGGCGAAGTAGATCGAGGTGCCGCTCTCGTGCTGGTACGGCACGCCGGCCGCGTCGAGCTTGCCCCGAAGGTGTTCCCAGCGCTGCGGTTCGACCGAGA
>DATLQA010000237.1:0-25080 GCA_035535495.1 Actinomycetota bacterium
GACGCCCGGCCGGCCGGGCTGATCGAGGGCATGCCCGCTGCGGCATACGGACGCGCGGGCGACGTCAGCGGCGCGTCGGGCGGAGGGAAATCGGAGGGAAGCCGTGCCCTGGCAGGAGGCGTGACCGGCGCCACGCAAAGCCCATTTCCGCACGTCAACGGTGGTGTGGCAGGGACAGGATTCGAACCTGTGTAGGCGAAGCCGGCGGTTTTACAGACCGCTCCCTTTGGCCGCTCGGGCACCCTGCCGGAGGCCGGCCGGTAGGTCACCGCCCATGCGAAGGCTCGGCCTACCAGGCCGAGCGGGATGATACCGACACCGGTCGCGGCCTCACAACCGGCCGCCGGCACGGTTCGAAGCCTTCAGGCCGGGTCGCGGCGGCGGCGGCGTGCACGCACCAGCCAGGCGGCAGCGGCGACCCCGAGCACGGCGGCGCCCGCCAGGACCGATCCGGCAGGCAGGCTGGCCCCGACCACCAGGCAGCCGGCCAGGCCGGCGGCGGCGAGCCAACGGGGCCAGCGGCGCTCGCCCGGGAGCAGGGTCAGGGCGGCGGCGTTGGCCACGGCATAGTAGGCGAGCACCAGGGTGGAGCTGAAGCCGATCGCACGGCGCACGTCGACGCTGGCCACGACCACGCCGATCAGCACCGAGATGGCCAGTTCCGCATGGTGCGGCACCTTGAAGCGCGGGTGCACGGCGGCCAGCCAGGCGGGCAGGTCGCCGGCGGCGGCCATGGCGAACCCGGTGCGGCTCACCCCGGCAACGAGGGAGAGCAGCACGCCGAGCGAGGCCACCGCCGCCCCTGCCCGCACCACCGGGACGAGGGCGTCCCACGGACCGGCCGCGACCGCGGTGGCCAGCGGCGCGGTCGAGGCCGCCAGGGCGTCGGGCCCGGCCGCGAGCAGCGCGGCGACCGCTACCACGGCGTAGACGGCGAGCACCACGCCGAGGGCGAGCGGGATCGCTCGGGGGATGGTGCGGGCAGGGTCCGCCACCTCCTCGCCGAGGGTGGCGATCCGCGCGTAGCCGGCGAACGCGAAGAACAGCAGGCCGGCGGCTTGCAGCACGCCGCCGGGACCGCCGTCGCCGGCCAGTGGCAGCAGGTTGCCCGCGTCGAGCGGCCCGCCCGCCAGCATGGCCGCCACGGTGACGGCCAGGACGGCCAGCACGACCGCGACGAGCATCCTGGTGGCGGCCGCGGTCTTGGCGACGCCGCGGTAATTGGCCGCGGCGACCGCCGCCACCGCCGCCAGGGCGAGCGGCCGGGCCAGTCCGGGGGCGGCGTAGCCGCCGAAGGTGAGCGCCATGGCCGCGCAGCTCGCCGTCTTGCCCGCCAGGAACCCGCAGCCGGCGAGGTAGCCCCAGAAGGGACCGAGGCGGTGCCTGCCGTAGGCGTAGGCCCCGCCCGACTCCGGGTGGACGGCGGCGAGCTGGGCCGAGGAGGTGGCGTTGCAGAAGGCGATCAGCCCGGCGATGCCGAGCCCGAGCAGCAGGCCGCTGCCTGCCGCCCTGGCGGCCGGCCCGATGGCGGCGAACACGCCGGCGCCGAGCATCGACCCGAGCCCGATGACCACCGCGTCCATGGTGCCGAGCCGCCGGTCGAGCCGGCTCGGCGGGGGACGGTCGGCCACGGTCAGCCCTCCTCGAACGCCCGGGTCCCGCGATCGTAGCCCCCGGAGGTCTACTGAAACGCTCGGTGGCCCTGCTCACATGGTTCACCCGGTCGCCTTACCGGCGTCGCCCAGAGCCCACCTCCGCCAGGCGGCGGGTCAGGAAGGAGCGCTCGGCCGGGTTGCCGGTGAGCTCAAGGGCCTGGCGGTAGGCGGCGGCAGCCTCGGCGTCCCTGCCGAGCTGGCGGAGCAGGTCCGCGCGGGTGGCGTGGAAGAGGTGGTAGCCGTCGAGCGCACCGCCGGCGGCCAGCTCCTCGACCAGGGCGAGACCCTGCTCGGGGCCGTGGGCCATGGCGATGGCGACCGCCCGGTTCAGCTCGACCACCGGGGACGGGTTCATCCGGCGGAGCGCGTCGTAGAGGGCGAGGATGCGGCCCCAGTCGGTGGCCTCGGGGCTCGCGGCGGTGGCGTGCAGGGCGGCGATGGCCGCCTGCACCCGGTAGGGGCCGAGCCGGCCGAGGCGCACCGCCCGGTCGAGCACGCCGACCCCGTCCAGGATCATCGCCTGGTCCCAGCGCGAGCGGTTCTGGTCGCCGAGGAGGACCAGCTCGCCGCTCCCGCCCACCCGCGCGTCGCGGCGGGCGTGGTGGAGCAGCAGCAGCGCGAGCAGGCCGAGGACCTCGGGCTCGTCCGGCATCAGGGCGGCGAGCAGCCGGGCCAGCCTGATCGCCTCGTCGCACAGCTCGCGGCGGATCAGCGCATCCCCGCCGCTGGCCACGTAGCCCTCGTTGAAGACCAGGTAGAGCACTGCCAGGACGCCGTCGAGGCGCTCCGGCAACAGGTGGTCGGGCGGCACCCGGTAGGGGATGCCGGCCGTGCGGATCTTGGCCTTCGCCCGCACCAGCCGCTGGGCCATGGTCGGCTCGGGCACCAGGAAGGCGCGGGCGATCTCGGCGGTCTGCAGACCGCCGAGGGTGCGGAGGGTGAGCGCCACCCTGGCCTCTGGTGACAGGGCCGGGTGGCAGCAGGTGAAGATCAGTCGCAGCCGGTCGTCCACGACGCTGCTCCGGTTCTGCTGGTCGGGTTCGCCAGGGTCGAGCGACATCAGCTGGGCGAGCTCGGCCTGCTTCTCGGCGAGGCGGCGCTCGCGGCGCAGCCGGTCGATGGCCTTGTTGCGCGCGGTGGTGGTGATCCAGGCGCCCGGCTTCGAGGGCACGCCAGTGCCCGGCCAGCGCTCCAGCGCGACCAGGAAGGCGTCCTGTACCGCCTCCTCGGCGCGGTCGAAGTCACCGAGCACGCGGATCAGGGTGGCGACCGCCTGCCCGGACTCGTGCCGGAAGACCTGCTCGACGACGCCCCTGGCGTCGCTGGGACCAGCCGCCGCCACTCCCCTCCTCGTCCGTCAGCCCTGCTCGGGGAACTCCATGATCGGGCGGACCTCGATCGTCCCGGTGGCCGCGCCGGGGATCTTCGCCGCCAATTCGATGGCCTCGTCCAGGTTCTTGCAGTCGACCACGTAGTAGCCGCCGAGCTGTTCCTTGGTCTCCGCGTAGGGCCCGTCGGTGGCGAGCGTGCGGCCGTCGCGGACCCGGACGGTGGTGGCGGTGGAGCTCGGCTCCAGCGCGTCGCCGGACTGGAACAGGCCGCGGTCGACGATGTCCTTGGTGAAGGCGTTGTAGGCGTCAGCGACCGCGGCGGCCTCGGCCTCGGTCGCCGTCGCGAAGCCCTGCTCGTCGCCGTAGATGGCCAGCAGGTAGCGCATGTTCCCTCCCGGGATCTCCAAGCGGCGCCGTTCGCCGCCCACACCCTACCGACGAACGGCAGGCGCCGGAATCGACAGTTCGGGCCAGACCGATCTGACCCGCGGCCGCTAGGTCCCGAAGAACCGGGCGGTGCGGTGGGTGACGGCCAGCGGCACCTCGGCGGCGTGGTCCTGGCCGAGCTTGGCGCCCCAGGAGGTGCGGACGTAGAAGACGTCGACCACGCGGTCGCCGAGGGTGTCGATCTTGGCGATGCGGATGTCCAGGTCCAGGTCGCTGAGGGCGGCGGTGACGGCGTAGAGCAGCCCGAGGGCGTCGCCGGCGCGGACCTCCACCACGGTGGCGTGCTCGGAGACGTCGGGGAGGACCCGGACCTCTGGCGGCGCCGGCACCTCCGAGCGGTACTCGCGCGCCTTGCGGGCCAGCCTGGCCTCGACCGCCAGCCGGCCGGCGTGGGCGGCCTGCAGGTCGTCGGCGAGCCGCGCCCAGCGCGGCTCGGCCGGCGGCTGGACCAGGAAGCGTTCCAGCGCCAGACCCTCACTGGTCGACCAGGCCTGAGCCTGCCGGACCGACATGCGGTGCATCGCCAGCACCCCGGCGGTGCGGGCGAGCGTCCCGGGCCGGTCCGGGGCGCACACCGTGACCGCGGCCAGGCCGTCGGCGACGTCGCCGTCGACCCGGAGGCCGACCTGCCCAGGTCCCGGCTGGGCGAGGACCAGGCGGAGCTCGTCGACCATCTCGGCCACCGGAGTGGCGGTCGTGTAGGTCGGCGGGAACGTGGCCAGCAGCCGCCTGGCACGCCCGGCCAGCGCCGGTTCGAGGGCCTCGAGCTCCCCGACCAGCGCGTCCGTGTCGATGGCGCCGCCGCCCACCTGGCCGGTGCCGTCGAGCACCGCCAAGGCCTTGGCGTACAGCTCGCCGACCAGCGCGCTCTTCCACGAACTCCATGCCTGCGGCCCGGTGGCGAGCCCGTCGGCCACGGTCAGCGCGTACAGCAGCCGCAGGCGGCGGGCGCTGCCCAGCCGCGTGGCGACCAGCCCGATCACGGCCGGGTCGTCCAGGTCGCGCCTGGTGGCCACCTCGGCGAGCAGCAGGTGCCAGCGGACCAGGACGGCGACCTCCTCGGTGGCTTCGGGAGGCAGCCCCATGCGCGCCGCCACCTGCCTGGCGAGGCGCTCACCGGCGACGCTGTGGTCCTCCCCCGAACCCTTGCCCACGTCGTGCAGGAGCGCCGCCAGATAGAGCGTGTCCAGCGAGCCGTCCACCCGGGTGCCTGGCTCCGCTCCCTCGGTCTGGTCGCACTCGGCCGCCTCCACCGGGGCGAGCGCGGCGCGCACCGCCCGGTCCTCGGAGCGCAGCCTGGTCAGGGTCGTCAGGGTGACGAAGGCGTGCCCGTCGACGGTGTAGCGGTGCCAGGGGTCGTGCTGGGCGCGGCCGCGGACCCCGGCCCACTCGGGCAGCAGCGTGACCCAGCCGCCGACGTGGTCGAGCAGCTCGCAGGCGGCGGCCGCGTCCGGCCCGGCGAGCAGGGCGGCAAAGGCCGACCGCGCGGCGGCGGTCCAGTGCCTGCCAGGCGCGGCCGCGAGGATCTGGCGCAGCCAGGCGACGGTGGCGGGGGCGACCGGCCGCTCCCTCGCCGCCCTCACCGCCAGCAGGCGCAGGGCCCAGGCCAGCTCGTCGTCGTCCGGTCCGGGTCCCTCGTCCGCGACCAGCACGCCGTCGGAGATGCGGACGCCGGGTGCGAGGCGGCGCACCGCGCCGGAACGCCGCGGCCCGCCGAGGACCAGCCCGGCCAGCTCCTGCGACCCGGCCGCGGCCAGGTGCTCGACCGTCCTGGCGGCGGTGTGGACGGCCGCCATCAGCAGGTCGGCGCCGTCCTCGCCAGCCAGGCCGAGGTCGGCCGCGAGCACCGGTTGCAGGTCGAGGCGGACGCGGTCGAGCTTGCGCGGCGAGCGGCGGTGCAGCGCTTCGCGCACGACCAGCAGCAGCTCGCCGGGCTCGGCCAGGCCGTCGGGCTGGCCCGTCCGGCCGGCGACCGTGGCGAGCCAGCCCAGCGTGTGCAGGTCGCGCAGCCCGCCGACGTCGTTCTTGAGGTCGGGGGCGAGCGCCCAGCCGGCCCGGTCGGCCTGCCGGTGGCGGGCGGCGGTCGCGTCGAGGATGCGCCGGACCAGGCCGCGCCCGTCCCGTTCGAGCCAGCGCCGGCGCCGCGCGCACAAGTCCTCGAACAGCGCCGCCTCGCCGGCGACCAGGCGGGCCGAGAGCATCGCGGTGGCGGCGGGCAGGTCGCGGCGGGCGAACTCGATCGCCTCCTTGGGCGTCCGCACCGCGTGACCCACCTGGAAACCGGTGTCCCACATCGGGTACAGCAGCGCCCGCAGGGCGTCGTTCGCCTCCCCGCCACGGCCGCCGACCACCAGGAGCAGGTCGACGTCGGAGTGGGGAGAGAGCTCACCGCGGCCGTAGCCGCCGACGGCGACCACGGCCGTGCCCGCCATCGTCCCGGCCGGCGCGGCCTGAGCCAGGGCGGCCAGGGCTCCGTCGACCGTGGCGGAACGGCGGCGGGCAGGCCCGCCGCCGTCCGCGAGGGTCAGCGGCCCGGTCGCGCGGGCCTCAGAGAGCATCCACCCCCATCTCACCGGTGCGGATGCGGACGACCTGCTCGCTCGGGACCACCCAGACCTTGCCGTCACCGATCGAGCCGGTACGGGCGGCGCTCACGATCGCCTTGACCACGTCGGCGACCTGGTCGTCGTCGACCGCGACCTCGATGCGGGTCTTGGGCAGCAGGGCGACCTGGTACTCGGCGCCACGGTAGACCTCGGTGTGGCCGCGCTGGCGGCCGAAGCCGCGCGCGTCGGACACGGTCATGCCCTGCACGCCGACCCCTTCAAGGGCCTCCTTGACCTCGTCGAGCTTGAACGGCTTGATGACCGCGACGACCAGCTTCATCGGGCTGAGTCTCCTTGCGCGACGGGCAGGACCGGCGCGTGCGCCTCCGAGGGCGCCGGCGTGGGCCAGTGCCCGGTGGCGGGGCTGTGGCCGCCGACGCCCTCCGAGAAGGCGTAGCCGGCCTCGGCGTGCTGGCTGAGGTCCAGACCGGTGGACTCCTCCTCGGGGCTGACCCGCAGGCCGACCACGGCCTGGGTCACCTTGAGCAGGACGAAGCTGCCGACGAAGGAGAACACCAGGGTGGCCCCGACCGCGACCGCCTGCTTGCCGAGCAGGGCCAGGCCGCCGCCGGCGAGCAGGCCGTCGGCGCCGGCCTCGTTGAAGGCGGTGTTGGCGAAGATCCCGATCAGCAGGGCGCCGATCATCCCGCCGACCAGGTGCACGCCGACCACGTCGAGGGCGTCGTCATAACCGAAGCGGAACTTCACGGTGGTCGCGGCGGCGCAGACCAGGCCGGCGGCCAGGCCGATGGCGATCGAGGCGGTCGGACCGACGAAGCCGGCGGCCGGGGTGATGGCGACCAGCCCGGCGACCGCTCCCGAGGCCACTCCGAGCGTGGTCGAGCGGCGGCTCCTGAGCATGTCGAACAGGGCCCAGCCGATCGCGCCGGCCGCCGCCGCGGTGTTGGTGGTGATGAAGGCGCCCGCGGCCAGGCCGTTGGCGGCCAGCGCGCTGCCGGCATTGAAGCCGAACCAGCCGAACCACAGCATGCCGGCGCCGAGGACGGTCAGCGGGAGGTTGTGGGGCACCATCGCGTCCCGGCCGAAGCCGGCCCGCCTGCCGATGACGAGCGCCGCTGCCAGAGCGGCGATGCCCGAGTTCATGTGCACCACGGTGCCGCCGGCGAAGTCCAGCGCGCCCAGCTCGCGGATCCAGCCGCCAGGGGCCCACACCCAGTGGGCCAGCGGCGCGTAGACGAACAGCAGCCACATCGCGGTGAACAGCACGTAGCCGGGGAAGCGCATGCGCTCGGCGAACGCGCCGCTGATCAGGGCCGGGGTGATGACGGCGAACATCAGCTGGAAGGCGGCGTAGGCGAGGTGCGGGATGGTCGGCGCCAGGTCCGGGTTGGGCTCGGGTCCGACGCCGGCGAAGCCGAGGTAGTCGAGCCCGCCGATGAGGTGGCCCTTGTCCGGGCCGAAGGCGAGCGTGTAGCCGATCAGCACCCACAGCACCGACACCACGCCGAGGGCGAAGAAGCTGTGCATCACGGTGCCGAGCACGTTTTTCGCCCGGACCATGCCTCCGTAGAACAGGGCCAGACCCGGCGTCATGAACATCACCAGGGCGGCGGAGACCAGTACGAAGGCGGTATCGCCGGAATCCAAGATCGGATCCTCCTCGGGAAGTGCGTCCGTGTCCGGTGCCCGTGCGGCACCAGGGAACAGAGGTAGCCGACCTGTGTTTCCACCGTGTTTCCTGGCCGTTGTCCGGTCGTAAAGCCCGCGGTGACCACCATTCCGGTCTGCTGGGCCGATCTCCCTGGCCACCGCCTGGTGGTCGACTACCATGGCCGGGTTGGCGCAGGCCGGAAGCGGCAGTGACGGGACGGAGGCGAGCGTGGCGCCTGACCGGACCGCGGTGAGCGCCGGTGCCGGCGGCCTCGCCCTGGCGGGCCTGTCGGCGGTGCCGTGGGGGCGGGTGACCGCCGGGCTGACCGGCGGCCCGCCGGACCCTTCCTGGGGCTGGTCGCTGTTCGCGCTGGTCAGCGTGGCCGGATTCTGCTTCGGGGTGTTCGCCATCTGGTCCGGGTTCAAGGCCTGGCTCAGCGACGACGTGATGAGCGCCGCGGCCAAGCTGGGCATCGCCCTTGGCGCGGTGACCATCCTGTTCGTGGTCGCTCTCGGCCCGTGCGGCCCCGCGGCCTGCCCGACCGGCTAGGCATGGGAATCGGCCAGCCGGCTACGTCCGTTTCGCTGGCGGGCGGCCGAGGCGGGTCATGGCCCCGACCAGCGCCTCGGCGGTGAGGGCGTAGACCGTCCCGCGGTAGCCGCGCATGGTCGTCCCGGCCAGCAGGGCGTTCAGGATCGCCTCTTCGGTGGCGTCGATGACCGCGTCGAACAGGGGGGTGAGGTGCCGGTCCGCGAGCATGCGCACGGGCAGCTCGCGCCCGTCCGCTCCCAGGCCGCGGTTGCCGGTGGCGAACGCGATGATCAGGTCGCCGCTGGTGTGCTCCCCCACGCCGCCGGTCCGGGCGATGCCGAACCCGGCCCGCTGGGCGATCCGGTCGCACTGGCCGGGCAGCAGGGGCGCGTCGGTCGCCAGCACCACGATGATCGAGCCGGATCCGGGTGACCGGGGCGGGTCATCCGACAGCTCCCGCGGCAGCGGGATCTCGGCGTCGCCGACCAGCTCCCCGACCGGCAGGCCGTCGACCCGGAGCCGCTCGCGGCGGCCGTAGTTGGCCTGCACCAGCACGCCGACGGTGTAACCACCGACGTCCGCGGCGACCACCCGGGAGGCGGTGCCGATGCCGCCCTTGAACCCGTGGCAGATCATGCCGGTGCCGCCGCCGACGCCACCCTCGGCGACCGGCGCGCCCTCGGGTGCGGCCCGGGCCTCGGCCAAGGCGGCGTCGACGTGCCCGGCGCGCACGTGCTGGCCACGGATGTCGTTGAGCCCGCCGTCCCAGGTCTCCCCCACCACCGGCAGCCCCTCGGTCAGCTCGGTGGCGACCAGCGCGTCGCGCACCACCCCGACGCTGTAGGTGTTGGTCAGCCCGATCGGCGAGGTGAGCAGGCCGGACTCGCGCACCCATTCCAGGCCGGTGAGCTCGCCGTTGCCGTTGAGGCGGTGGCAGCCGGCGAACAACGGGTCCTTGCCTGGGTTGCCGCCGTGGGGCAGCACCACGGTGACGCCGGTCCGGACGGTGTCACCCTCGATCAGGGTGGTGTGCCCGACCCGGACGCCGGCGACGTCGGTGATGGCGCCGGCCGGCCCGGCCGGCAGGCGGCCGATGGCGATGCCAAGCTCTGCTGCCCGCATCAGCGGTAGTTGATGAACTGCAGTGGCAGGCCCTCGTCGCGCTCCTTGAGCAGGCGGATCGCCTTCTGCAGCTCGTCCCGGCTCTTGCCGGTGACGCGGAGCTGGTCGCCCTGGATCTGCGCCTGGAGCTTGAGCCCGGACTGCCGCAGGGTCTTGGCGAGGGCCCTGGCCTTGTCGTCGGGGATGCCCTGGACGAAGCGGCACTCGATGCGGTAGGTGCCGCCGCCGGCCGGCCTGGGCTCGGAGGCCTCCAGCGCCTTCAGGGGGACCGAGCGGCGTACCAGCTTGTCCTTGAAGACCTCGACGGCGGCGAGGGCGCGCTGGTCGGTCTTGGAGACCACCACGATGAGGTCGTCGCCCGACCAGGCCAATGAGGTGCCGGTGTTCTTGAAGTCGAAGCGCTGACCGACCTCTTTCCGCGCCTGGTTGAGGGCGTTGTCCACTTCCTGCAGGTTCACCTTGGCGACGACGTCGAACGACGCGTCGGGCATCGCGAGCTCCTTTCGCCCCGGGGCTGCGCCGCCGGGACGCTAGCAACGCCCCCGCCCGGCCGCCAACACCGCTGCCAGCGGTCGCCCGACGGCCGGGCGGGATGTCGTGCTCAGGAGCGCTGCATCACCAGGCTGAGCTCCATCTGACCCCAGGGCTGGACCTGGACGAAGCCGGCGAGGTTGGGTGCCTGGATCCGGTAGTCGGAGAACCGGATGGTGATGCGCCCGGCGACCTGGAGGGTGTTGCCGTCCCAGCGGCCCTGCAGCGGGAAGCGCACCTGGCGGGTGACGCCGTGCAGCGTCATCTTGCCGACCGCGTTCAGGGTGACCACCTTGCCGGCGGACACCTGGCCGAGCTTGACCGGCTGGGTGAGCTGGAAGGCCGCCTGCGGGTACTTGGTGGTCTCGAGGGCCCGGCCGCGGATGACCGCGTCGCGCTTGCCCTTGTCACTGGCGAGCCCTCGCAGGTCGGCGTTGATCTGGGCGCCGACGACCTGGCCGCCGAAGATGCTCATACCGCCGGTGACGGCCGGGGTCCGCCCGACCGCGTCGCTGGCGGCGGTCACGGTGGCGAACTTCTCCTTGGCCCGGTAGCCGACGAAGGTGGTGTTGCCGCGCAGGATGTTCCAGTTGCCCTCGGGGGTGCCGGCCGCCTGCGTGCCGGGGGCGTCGGCCAGCCCCACCGGCTTGGGCGCGTTGCCGGAGCCGAGCAGCAGGTCGGGGACGCCCAGCACGACCCCGGCGGCCGCGCCGCCGAGCAGGAGCACCAGGGCGAGGAGCACCATGAGGCCCTTGCGGCGGCGCCGCTTGGGCGGGCGGCCTTGCGGCGTGCGCGTGTACTCGAACGGCTCCCGCTCCCGCGTCGCCGGTGCCTGCTCTCGGGTGTACTCGAACTGGTCCCTCGCGTACGGCTCCTGGCCGTACGGATCCCGGGGGACGCCGTTCTGGGGGAAGCCGTCCTGTGGGTATCCGAGCGGGGGATACCGCTCTTGCGAGTACTGGTCGCGGCCGTACTCGAACTGCGCCCGCCGGTCCGGCGGCGCTTCGGCCATGTTCTCCCGCCGCCCTGTCCGATTCACGTCGTCTCCTCGCCTGCTGGCCCGACCCGCGCACCGCGGGCCGGGCACTGCCGCCACGGTTGAATCCTCGGGCTGGAAAACCGCCAGGGAGGGCAGGCGATTCCGGTGCCTGCTCGGCGGGTTCAGGCGGATTACTCGACAGTAGCGATCGCGAAGGAGCACCCAAAGCAGCCGGACGGCACGCGGGGAACCGCGTGCCGTCCGTGCCGATGGTTCGTGCTATCCGAAGTCGAACAGGTCTTTCAGCATGTCCTTGCGCTTGTGCCGGCGGCCTTGCTTGGAACCGTGGCGCCAGTCGTCATCGTCATCGTCGTCGTCGTCGTCCCGGCGGCGCCGCTCGTCATCGCCCCATCGGGGCTCGGACTCGGACCGCTCGGGGTACCGCTGGCTCGCTGGCGCGGCCTCGAACTGCTGGCTCCGCTCGATGAGCTTGTCGAGCTCGCCGCGGTCCAGCCAGACCCCGCGGCAGGACGGGCAGTAGTCGATCTCGATGCCCTGACGGTCGGTCATCTGCAGGGTGGTCGCGTCAACGGGACAGTCCAACGACGTCGCTCTCCTTCGTGCGGTCCGGATCGGGGCGCGCCCGAGCGCCACCGGTGGAGCCGGCGGCCCCCCGACGAGGTGTGGACGGAGCTAGAGGCGGCGCGGGTCGTAGGCCATGGCCTCCAAGCGGGCCACCCGCTCGGAGGTCGGGGGGTGGGTCGAGAACAGCCTGGCCATGGCGGCACCGCCGCCGCTCTTGAACGGGTTGGAGATGAACAGGTGGGCGGTTGCCTCGTTGGTGGTCGCGGGCGGGGTGCCGCGCGAGAACGCCTCGATCTTGCGGAGCGCGCTCGCCAGGGCGAGCGGGTCGGCGGTGATCCTGGCGCCGCTGTCGTCCGCCCCGAACTCCCGGCTGCGGGTCACGGCGAGCTGGATGAGCGCCGCCGCGATCGGGGCGAGGATCAGCAGGAGCAGCCCGGCCAACGGGTTGCCGCCCTCGTCGTCGTCCGAGCCGATGGGCAGGAAGAAGGCGAGGTGGGCGAGCCAGGTGATCACCGCGGCGATGGTGGCGGCCACCGAGGAGATCAGGATGTCGCGGTTGCGCACGTGCGACAGCTCGTGGGCGAGCACGCCCTCCAGCTCGCGCCGGTCGAGGATGGGCAGGATGCCCTGGGTGACCGCGACGGCGGCGTGGTTCGGGTTGCGGCCGGTGGCGAACGCGTTGGGCTGCGGGCTGGGCGAGACGTACAGCCGCGGCATGGGGATGTTGGCCTTGACCGCGAGCCCCTGGACGACCTGGTACAGCTCGGGGAACTCCGCCTCGGAGACGGGCCGCGCGCGGGCGGCGCGCAGGGCGATCTTGTCCGAGAAGAAGTAGGACAACCCGTTCATGGCGATCGCGACGATCAGCATGATCGTGAGCCAGCGGCCACCCCCGAGCACCTGGCCGACGAACAGCAGCAGGCCGCTCATCGCGGCCAGCAGGATCGTGGTCTTCAAATAGTTGCGCCCGGTCATGTCGGTGGACCTCTTCCCTCGGGAGTCCCACCTCAAAGAGTACGCATCGCAGGTCAAGAGGGCGTAAGCGGTGGTGGGCCGACGCTCCTCCCCGGACCGGGCGGGCCCGGCCCGGCGGGCTGCTAAGGTGCGGCGCAACCGGAACATCGTCGCGAGAACGGGATCAACCGTCATGTTGGAGCTCAAGGGTCTGACACGCCGCTACGGCGACGTCGTCACGCTCGACGACGTCTCCTTCTCGGTCGGCGAGGGTCAGATGTTCGGCTTCGTCGGCCCCAACGGGGCCGGCAAGACCACCGCGATGCGGATCGTCCTCGGGGTGCTGGAGCCCAACGCCGGCGAGGTCCTGTGGCGGGGACGGCCGATGGACAACCAGGCCCGCCGGCAGGCCGGGTACATGCCGGAGGAGCGCGGGCTCTACCCGAAGATGCGGGTGCGTGCCCAGCTCGAGTACCTGGCCGAGCTGCACGGCCTCGACCGGTCGGCGGCGCGCCAGTCGGCCGGGCACTGGATCGACCGCATGGGGCTGTCGGAGCGGGCCGGCGACCGGGTGGAGGCGCTGTCGCTCGGCAACCAGCAACGGGTGCAGCTGGCGGCGGCACTGGTCCACGACCCGGTGATGCTGGTGCTGGACGAGCCGTTCTCAGGGCTCGACCCGGTCGGGGTCGACGTGCTCGCCGGGGTGCTCAAGGACAAGGCCGCCGCCGGCACCCCGGTGATCTTCTCGAGCCACCAGCTCGACCTGGTGGAGCGGCTCTGCGAGGCGGTGGCGATCATCAACAAGGGACGGTTGGTGGCCTCGGGCACGGTCGCCGAGCTGCGCTCGGCCGGGCGGCGCCGGCGCTGGGAGGTGAGCGTGGCCGGGGCCGACGCCGGCTGGGCGGCGCACCTGTCCGGCGCGCGCGTGCTCGACCAGGCCGCCGGCGACGCCAACGGCCGCATCCTGCTGGAGCTGGACGACGGCACCGACGAGCAGGCGATCCTCGACGCCGCCAGGCGGGCGGGCAGGGTGACCTACTTCGCCTCGTCACAGCCCACCCTGGCGGACCTCTTCAGGCAGGCGGTGCAGCCATGACCACGCTCGACGGGATCCGCCTGGTGGCGCGGCGGGAGCTGACCGAACGCACCCGCGAGAGGTCCTTCCTCATCTCGACGGTGGTGACGCTGGTGATCCTCTGCGGCTTCATCGTGATCCCGAAGGTGTTCTTCTCCGACCGCACCACCACCTGGGACGTCGGGCTGGTCGGCGCCGGCTCGGCGCCGCTCGGCAGGCCGCTCGAGACGCAGGCACCGCTGGTCGGGGCGCGGGTCCGCGTGCATCGATCCGCCGACGTGGCCGCGGCGGAGGCAGCCCTGCGCGACGGCGACCTCGACCTGGCGATCGTCGACGGTCGCCAGCTCCTGGCCGAGTCCGACCCCGACGACCAGCTGGTCGCCCTGGTGCAGGCGGCCTCCCGGCTGGCCAGGGCGCAGACCGCCCTGGCCGAGGCGCGGCTGAGCGAGCGGCAGATCGCCGACGCGCTGGCGCCGCCGCCGCTGCCGGTACGCACCCTGGAGGCGAGCGATCCGGAGCGGCGCGCCAACCGGGCGATCGCCTTCCCGGCCGTGCTGCTGCTGTACGGGCAGCTGATCGGCTACGGCTACACGGTCGCGGTGGGGGTGGTGGAGGAGAAGGCCACCAGGGTGGTGGAGGTGCTGCTCTCCACCATCCGGCCGGTGCAGCTCCTGGCGGGCAAGATCATCGGCATCGGCCTGGTCGGGCTCGTCCAGCTGCTGATCATCGGCGGGATCGGCCTGGCCGTGGCGGTCGGGATCGACGCCATCGACCTGCCGCCGGGGGCGTTCGCGACGCTCGGCATGGTGCTGCTCTGGTTCCTGCTCGGCTACGCCTTCTACAGCGTGCTGTTCGCGGTGGCCGGGGCGGTCGTGTCCCGCCAGGAGGAGGTGCAGAACACCTCCACGCCGATGAGCCTGGTGCTGGTCGCGTCGTTCCTCGCGGCCATCTCGGCGCTCAGCAACCCGGACGGGCCGATCGCGACGGTGTCGTCGTACCTGCCCCCGACGGCGCCCCTGGTCATGCCGGTCCGGGTGGCGGCCGGCGCGGCGTCCGGCTGGGAGATCGTCGTCTCGGTGCTGCTCACCCTGGCGGCCATCGCCGTGCTGGTGCCGCTCTCCGCGCGGCTGTACTCGGGGGCGGTGCTGCGGAGCGGCGCGCGGGTCAAGCTCAGCTCCGCCTGGTCGGCCAGCCGAGGATGAGTGGGGTCAGGCCCCACCCGGCCGGCGGCGTCCGCACCGTGTCCGCCCTGATCGACTGGATGATCGACCGCGGGCTGGAACCGGCCGACGTGCTGGTCGACATCACCGGCGGGACCAAGCTGATGTCGGTCTGTGCCTTCCTGGCCGCGGAGGCCAAGGGGGTGGACTGCGAGTACATCCGCTCGGAGTGGGATGCGGGCCGCCGCCGGCCCGGTTCGGAGCACTTCACCACCATCAGCCAGCGGGGATGAGCTTCCCGCCGGCAGGTGCTTCGCCGGGATCTCTACCGGCCGATGGCGACCAGGGAGGCGGTGGGGGCGTACTGGACCAGCAGGCCGGGGAGGATGCCGAGGACCACGACGCCGGCGGTGGCCAGGCCGATGGCGAGCCCGGTCAGGGGCGAGGCGGCGGGCGCGCCGGCCGGGGCGTCCTGGGGCGGCTGGGCGAACCAGATGCGGCCGCAGATGCTCAGGTAGTAGAAGAACGCGACCACGGTCATCACCGCCATGAACACCGCCAGGATGGTGACGCTGGTCTGGCCGGCGGACAGGGCGGCCTGGAAGACCACGAACTTGGCGTACCAGCCGGCGAACGGCGGCCAGCCGGCGAGCGACAGCAGGAACAGGGTCATGGCGATGCCGAGGCTGGCCGAGCGGCGGCCGAGGCCGTCGTAGTCCGACAGCAGGTTGGCCGGCTGGCGCTGGCTGATCAGGGTGACCACGGCGAACGCGCCCAGGTTGGTGACCCCGTAGTAGAGCAGGTAGACGAGCACCGCCTGGAAGGCACGGTTGCGGTCGGCGTTGGGCGCGCTGCCGACCGCGAACGGCACCAGCATGTAGCCCGCCTGGGCGACCGAGGAGTAGGCGAGCAGGCGCACCATGTTGGTCTGGGCCAGGGCGATCACGTTGCCGATCAGCATGGTCAGGGCGGCGAGGACGGCGAAGGCAGGCGCCCAGTAGCGGGCGTAGCCGGGGAAGGCGACGAAGGTGACCTGGAGCAGGCCGGCGAATCCGGCCGCCTTGGAGGCGACCGAGAGGTACGCCGCCACCGGCACCGGGGAGCCCTCGTAGGTGTCCGGCGCCCAGAAGTGGAACGGGGCGGCCGAGACCTTGAAGGCGAACCCGGTGATCACCAGGAAGACCGCCATCACCATGGCCGGCTCGCCACCCACCTGGTCGAGCCTGGTGGCGATCTCGGAGAGCTTGAGGGAGCCGGTGAAGCCGTACACCAGGCTCATGCCGAACAGCATCACGGCGGTGGACAGCACCCCGATGAGCAGGAACTTCAGCGCTCCCTCGTTGGAGCGGGCGTCGCCCTTGCGGAAGCCGGCGGCGATGAAGCCGGTGGCCGAGACGATCTCCAGGGACAGGAACAGCATCAGCAGGTCGCGCGATGACGGCATCAGCAGCATGCCGACGAAGCTGGACAGGATCAGGAAGTAGAACTCGCCCTGGTAGTAGGTGCCGGCGTTGATGTAGCGGTTGCTCATCAGCAGGACCAGCAGGAGCGAGCCGAGGAACAAGGCCTTGAACAGCAGCGCGTAGTCGTCGACCACGAACGAGCCGCCGAAGGTGGTGCGGGTGCCGCCCGGCGCGAGGCTGGCGAGAGCCACGCCGGCGGCGATGGTGCCGGCCAGGGCGAGGTAGTTGGCCACCACCTTGGCCCGCTCCACGAAGAGGTCCACCACCAGCACCAGGAGCGCCGTGCCGGCGAGGACCAGCTCGGGCAGGATGGCGTGGAAGTCGATGCGCACCGCGGTGTCTCTCCTCTTCGTCGGCGGGCCGCCCTCGGTCCGGGCGGCCGGGGCATGGTACTCAGGTGAACAGGTCGGTGAACCAGCCGGTGACGGCCGGGTTGGTGGCCCCCAGGAGGATCCCCGGGGCGACGCCGAGGACGACGATCAGCAGCACCAGCGGCGTCCAGGCGGCGTGCTCGACCGGCATCACGTCGCCCTGGCCGAACTGCCAGCCGCTCCAGCGCTCGGGCACCTCGCCCAGGTTGACGCGCTTGAGCATCCACAGCAGGTAGCCGGCGGTCAGCAGGGTGCCGATGCCGCCGGCGACCGCCAGGGTGCGGAACAGCGGCACCGGCAGGCCGGCGGCCGGGTTCCAGGCCGCCAGGAGGGCGAGCACCTCGCCCCAGAACCCGGCCAGGCCGGGCAGCCCGAGCGAGGCGATGCTCGCCAGGGTGAGGATGCCGGCCAGGTGGGGCAGGGTGGTGGCCATGCCGCCGCCGATCTCGGCGATCTCGCGGGTGTGGTAGCGCTCGTGCACCGAGCCGACGAGGAAGAACAGCATGCCGGTGATGACCCCGTGGGCGACCATGGCGAACACCGCCGCGTTGATGCCCACCGGGGTGAGGGTGGCGATGCCGAGCATGACGAAGCCCATGTGCCCCACCGAGGAGAACGCGATCAGCCGCTTGAGGTCCTGCTGGGCCAGGCAGCACAGCGACCCGTAGATGATCGCGATCGCGCCGAGCACGCCGATGGTCGGCGCCCACCAGCGCGCGGCGTCGGGCAGGACCGGCAGGGCGATGCGCACGAACCCGTAGGTGCCCATCTTCAGCAGCACCCCGGCGAGCAGCACCGACCCGACCGTCGGTGCTTCGGTGTGGGCGTCGGGCAGCCAGGTGTGGAAGGGCCAGACCGGCACCTTGACGGCGAAGCCGAGGCCGACGGCGGCGAACACCAGCACCCCGAAGGTGCCGCCGAAACGACCCGTGCCGACCTGCTGCAGGGCGAGCAGGTCGAAGGTCCGGCCGGCGGGGTCGGGGGCGCTGCGGTACCAGAGGGCCAGGAAGCCGAGCAGCATCACCACCGAGCCGATCAGGGTGTACAGCAGGAACTTGATGGCGGCGTAGCGCCGCTGCCTGCCGCCCCAGATCGCGATCAGGAAGAACATCGGGATGAGGACGAGCTCCCAGAACACGAAGAACAGGATCAGGTCGAGCGCCACGAAGGTGCCGTTCATGCCGGCCTCGAGGACCAGCATGAGGGCGAGGAAGGCCTTGGCGCTCCCTCCTTCGGGCAGGAACCGCAGGCTGTACAGCGAGCACAGGAAGCAGAGCAGCAGCGACAGCACCAGCAGCGGCAGGGCGATGCCGTCCACGCCGAGGTGGTAGCGCGTGCCGATGGTCTCGATCCAGGGCCGGTTCACCTCGAACTGCATGGCCCGGCCGGCGTGCAGGTCGAAGCGGGCCAGCATGCCGATCCCGGCCAGCAGCGCCAGGAAGGTCACCACCACGCCGGCCACCCTGGCCATGCGGTCGGCCGCCGCCGGCAGCAGGGCCAGGACGACCGCCCCGGCAAGGGGCACGAACACCGCCCAGGTCAAGGCCGAGTCGTCGAACCAGTCCACGCCTACCTGCCCCTCCCTCTAGCCCGATTGATGATGCTCATCGCCCGATCACCTGGGTCACCACCACGGCGAGCCCGACCACGCCGACGAACAGGGCGGCCGCGTACCACTGCGCCTGCCCGGTCTGCACGTAGCGGAGCCCGCGGGCGAGCTGGCGGGTGCCGAGGGCGATGCCGTTGACCACCCCGTCGATGACGCGCTGGTCGAACCAGTAGGTGGCCGGGGCGAGCCCGCCGACGACGCCACGGACGATGCCCCGTTCGTACAGGTCGTCCAGGTAGAACTTGTGCTCCAGGGTGGTGTAGAGCAGCGGCAGACGGGTCAGGTACTCGCGCTCGGGCAGGCCCTTGCGGTACAGGCGCCAGCCGAGCGCCATGCCGACCAGGGCCACGGCGGTCGCGGTGGCCGCCAGGCCCCAGTTGATCACCACCGCGCCGCGGGCGGGCAGCTGCGGGGTGGCGATCCACGAGCCGAAGTTAGTCTCCCCCATCAGCGGCGAGCCGAGCAGGCCGGCGAGGGCGGCGCCGACGGCGAGCAGCACCACCGGCAGCAGCATGAACCCGTCGGGCTCGTGCGGGTGGCGGTCGCCGCGGTAAGCGCTGCCGAAGGTGAGCCACAGCATGCGGGCGACGTAGAACGCCGTCAGGAAGGCGGTGAACATGCCGGTCACGAAGACGATCTGGGCCACGCCCTGGCTGGTGGCGACGTGCTCGGCGGGGGTGCCGAAGCCGAGGTTCCACGCCTCGGTGAGGATCTCGTCCTTGGACCAGAACCCCGCCAGCGGGAAGATCCCGGCCAGGGCGAGCGCGCCGACGGTGAAGCTCCAGAAGGTCCACGGCATCACCTTGGCCAGCCCGCCCATGCGGCTCATGCTGTTGGAGCCCACCGCGTGGATGACGCAGCCGGCGGCCAGGAACAGCCCCGCCTTGAAGAAGGCGTGGGTGAACAGGTGGAAGACGCCGGACTCGTAGCCCCCGACGCCGAGCCCGGCCATCATGTAGGCGAGCTGGCTCACGGTCGAATAGGCCAGCACCCGTTTGATGTCGTCCTGGACCAGAGCGAGCAACGCGGCGATCAGCATGGTGATCGACGCGATCACGGCGATCTCGTTCATCGCCGTGGCCGACGCCTCGAACACCGGGAACATGCGGGCGACCAGGAAGACGCCGGCGGCGACCATGGTGGCGGCGTGGATCAGCGCCGAGACGGGCGTAGGCCCGGCCATGGCATCGGGCAGCCACACGTGCAGCGGGAACTGGCCCGACTTGCCGATGGCGCCGCAGAACAGCAGCACCGCGCCGAGGGTGACGGTGGTCGAGCCGATGGCGCCCGACTCCACCCCCGCGATGATGCGTTCGATCTCGAAGCTCTTGGCGGCCCAGAAGAAGACGAAGATGCCGAAGAGGAAGCCGATGTCGCCGACCCTGGTCACCAGGAACGCCTTGATCGCGGCGCGGGCGTTGGCCGGGTCCTCCCACCAGTGCCCGATCAGGAAGTACGAGCAGACACCCATGATCTCCCAGCCGACCAGCAGGAAGAGCAGGTTGTCGGCGAGCACCACGATGAGCATGCCGCTGGTGAACAGCGACAGATTGGCGAAGAACAGCACGTAGCGCTCGTCGCCGCGCATGTAGCCGACCGAGTAGATCTGCACCAGCAGCGACACGGTGGTGACCACCACCAGCAGGACGGCGGCCAGGCCGTCGACGGTGATGCCGATGGGGATGCGCAGGTCGGTGGAGAAGGGCGCCCAGTCGCCGCGCAGGTGGTAGGGCGCCGCGCCGCCGATCACCCGGCCGAGGATGCCGAGGCTGAGCAGCCAGCCGGCGCCGACCGCGAGGATGCCGAACGGCGCGCCCTTGCCCGGCAGGCGCCTGCCGACCAGCAGGATGAGCGCCCAGGCGGCGAGCGTCAGGGCGGGGACGAGCCAGGCCAGTCTCTCCATCGTGCTCCTCGTTCGGGGCGCGCCCGGGGTGTCGGCACGCTACCAGCGCAGCAGGTCGACCTCGTCGATGTTCACGGTCTCCCGGTTGCGGTAGATCAGCAGGACGATGGCCAGGCCGATGCCGACCTCGGCGGCCGCCACCGCCACCACGAACAGCGCGAAGACCTGGCCGGCGAGCAACTTGTCCTGCAGGTAGGCGCTGAACGCGACCAGGTTGACGTTGACCGCGTTGAGCATCAGCTCGATGCTCATCAGCACCATGACCGCGTTGCGCCTGGCGAGCACGCCGTACACCCCCGCGCTGAACAGGAAGGCGGCGAACACCAGCGGGTAGAGCAGCGGCATCGGGGTGGGTCTCCTCCTCGGGGGGATGCGGCGCCTAGTCGCGCCTGGCGAGCACGATGGCGCCGATGAGGGCGGCCAGCAGCAGCACGCTGACCGCCTCGAAGGGCAGGACATAGTTCCTGAAGATGGCGTTGCCGAGCGCCTCGGTGGTGGTGGGGGCGCGGTTGGTGATGCGCTCGCCGCTCCAGGCGTCGACCATGAACCAGGTCAGCATGGCGAACATGCCGCCGCCGATGACCAGCGCGCCGATGCGGGCGCGCAGGCTGTTGTCGAACACCCGGCGCCCCACCGGGGCGCGGGTCAGCATGATGCCGAACAGGATCAGCACCACGATCGCGCCGACGTAGATGATCACCTGCACGAAGGCCACGAACGGGGCGGCCAGCAGCAGGAAGACGCCGGCGACGCTGGACAGCGCCACCACCAGCCATAGCGCGGCGTGGACCACGTTGCGGCTGGTCACCACGAACAGGCCGGCCAGCCCGCCGACGACGGCGAGCGCCAGGAAGGCGATCTCCTGGCCGTTCACGCCTTCTCCCCCTCGCCGGAGGAGGCGGCCTGGGCGGCCCTGGCGGCGGCCTTGGCCTTGCGCATGTAGGCCGCCTTCGCCTTGGCCCTGGCGGTCCGCTCGGGCTCGCCCCCGGCCACCAGCCGGTCGAAGGTCTCCTGGTCGATGCCCGGCTCGACGTGGACTTCTTCCTGCTTGGGCGGGGCCGGCGGCGCTTCGGCCGCGGGGGCCTCGGCCGCCGGGGCCGCGGTGGTGGCGGCCGGGGCCTCGGCGGTGCCGGCCGCGGCGGGTTCGGCGGCCTGGGCCTCGGCGGCGGCCTGCTGCTGGGCCTCGAACGCCGCGGCGGCCTTGGCCCTGGCGGCTTCGGCGCTCTTGCGCGCGGTCTCGACCTCCTTGGCCTCGACCGCGCCCTCGTCCAGCGGGTCGGGCGGCGGCACCGTGTAGGTCCACTCCCGTAGCCGCTCCATCTCGTGGGTCAGGGCGTCGTGGGAGTACTCCGCGTACTCGAACTCCGGGCTCCAGTGCAGCGCGTCGAACGGGCACACCTCGACGCAGATGCCGCAGTACATGCAGAGCGCGAAGTCGATGGCGAAGCGGTCGAGGACGTTGCGGGTGCGGGCGCGGCCGCCCTCCTTGGGCGCCACCGTCTCCTTGTGGGAGTCGATGTAGATGCACCAGTCGGGGCACTCGCGCGCGCAGAGCATGCAGACGGTGCAGTTCTCCTCCAGGAGCGCGATCACGCCCCTGGTCCGGGCGGGCAGCTTGGGCTGGACGTGGGGGTACTGCTGGGTGGCGGCCCGCCGGGACATGGTCCGGAAGGTGACGCCGAGCCCCTTGACCAGACCGGCCCCCTTGAGCGCTGGCATGGATCAGACCACCTTGAGCAGGCCGACGACGAAGATGAGCAGGAGCGACACCGGCACCAGCCGGACCCAGGCGAACTTCTGCAGCTGGTCCTCGCGCAGCCTGGGGTAGGTCGACCGGAACCAGATCACCATGAACGACAGCGCGAGCACCTTGGCGGCGAGGAACCAGGGCCCGTCGGGCAGCACCAGGCCCTTGTAGCCGCCGAGGAACAGGCTGGCCGCGATCGCCGACTGGGCCACGATCCCGGCGTACTCGGTGAGCAGGAAGAAGGCGAAGCGCAGGCCGGTGTACTCGGTGAGGTGCCCGAAGACCACCTCGGAGTCGGCCAGCGGCATGTCGAACGGCGGGCGGGTCAACTCGGCGAGGGCGGCGGTGCCGTAGACCAGGAACCCGGCCGCGAGCGGCAGCAGCGCCCAGCCGGTCCAGCCCCAGAACTGCTGGCGCTCGACGATCACCGCCAGGTCGGCCGAGCCGGCCTGCATCGCCACCGCCGCGGCGGCGAGCACCAGCGGCAGCTCGTAGGCGATAAGCTGGGCCGCGGCGCGCAGCCCGCCGATCAGCGAGTACTTGTTGGCGCTGGACCAGGCGGCCATCAGCACGCCGATCACGCTCACGCTCGACAGGGCAAGGGTGACGAACAGGCCGACGTCGGAGCGGATCGGGACCAGGTCGGGGCCGTAGGGGATGAAGCCGAAGACCAGGATGACAGGGATCAGAGCCACCGCCGGGGCGAGGGTGAACACCCACTTGTCGGCCGCCCGCGGGACCACCGACTCCTTCTGCACGAACTTGATGCCGTCGGCCACGAGCTGCAGCACGCCGTGGAATCGGCCCGCCTCCATCGGCCCGACACGCGCCTGCATATGGGCCATGACCTTGTGCTCCATGTAACCGACGACCAGCGGGAAGACGAGGAAGATGGCCAGCACGGCCACGGCCTTGACCGGCATGAGCACCCAGTAGTTGGAGAGCAGGTCGGTCACCGGTCGATGTCCCCCACGATGAAGAAGACCGACCCCATGACCGCGATCATGTCGGGCACCAGGGTCCCTTTCAGCAGGTACGGCAGGGCGGAGACGTTGTTGAAGGAGGGCGTGCGCATCTTGAAGCGCCACGGTGTCTTCTCGTTGTGCGACACCATGTAGTAGGAGAGCTGGCCGAGCGGGTTCTCGGCGCGCACGTAGGCGTGACCGGCGGGGGCGCGCACCACCTTGGGCAGCTTGGTGGCGACCGGGCCCGGCGGGATGCGCTCGTGCACCTGCTCGATGATGTTGAGCGACTCCTTGATGCGGGCGACGAGCACGGCGAAGCGGTCGTAGCAGTCGCCGTTGCGGCCGGTCGGCACGTCGAAGGAGACCTGGTCGTAGAACAGGTACGGCTCGGTCTTGCGGGCGTCCTCCGGCACCCCGGAGGCGTGCAGCGATGCCCCGCTGACCCCGTAGGAGCAGGCCACGTCCGCCGGGAGCACGCCGATGCCCTTGGTGCGGGCGGCGAAGATCTCGTTGCCGAGCACCAGGGTCTCGTACTCCTTGACGCGCTTGCGCAGGCGCGGGACCAGGTCGCGGGAGAGCTGCAGGGCGCCCCTCGGCAGGTCCTGCTTGAGCCCGCCGACGCGGCAGTAGGTGAGGTGCAGGCGCCCGCCGGTGATCCATTCCATCAGCGCCTGGATCTCCTCCCGCTCGCGGAAGGCGTAGAACATCGGCGTGATGGCACCGAGCTCCAGCGGGTAGGAGCCGACGAACATGAGGTGGTTGAGCACCCTGGTCCACTCGGCCATGAGCATGCGGATCCAGGTCGCCCGCTCCGGCACCTCCAGGCCCATCTGCTTCTCGACGACCAGGGCGACGCCCAGCTCGTTGCAGATCGACGAGACCCAGTCGTGCCGGTTGACCAGCGCGATGATCTGCCGGTAGTCGCGGTACTCCGCGAGCTTCTCGAAGGAGCGGTGCATGTAGCCGATCACCGGCTCGGCCGACTCGATCATCTCGCCGTCGAGGGTCACCACCACCCGGAGGACCCCGTGGGTGGCCGGGTGCTGCGGGCCGACGTTGAGCGTCATGTCCTGGGTCTGCAGGGCACGGTCGGCCCGGTCGCGGACGATGATGCCCACGCCGGTGCCGTCGGCGGCCTGGAACGCGACGCCGCCGTCCGGCGGGGCGGCCACCTGGCGGCCGCCGTTGCCGCCTGTAGCGGTCTGCTCGGTGGACATGGCCTACTCCCCCGGCTCCTTGGCCCCCGGCCAGGGCTTGGCCTCCCTGGCCATCAGGGCGAACTCCTTGCGCAGCGGGTGGCCCTCGAACTCCTCCGGGAGCAGCAGCTTGGCCAGGTTGGGGTGGCCGTCGAAGCCGACCCCGAACAGCTCGGCGGTCTCGCGCTCGTGCCAGTTGGCTCCCGCCCACAGGTCGTGGACGGTGGGCAGCCTGCCGCCGTCGCGTGGCACCACCGAGCGGACCTGGACGTGGTGGTGGTGGCTGATCGAGTAGACGTGCAGCACCACCGCGATGCCGGCCGCCTCCTCGTCGACGCCGCAGAGGAACTCGAAGAAATTGCAGTTCACGTCGCGGTCCTGGCGGACGAACTCGGCCACGCGGCGGTAGCCGTCGGGGGTCACGGTCACCGTCAGGAGGCCGTAGCTCACCTCCGGCTCCAGCAGGTCGCCGAACTCGGCCACCAGGTGATCGGACAGGGCGGCGGCGTCCACTAGGCGCCCACCACGATCGGCTCGAGCTCGCCGCGCGCGTAGCGCTCCTTGAGCGACTCGGTGCCGATGCGCTCCTGCAGCTTGATGATGCCGTGCAGCAGCGCCTCCGGCCGGGGCGGGCAGCCGGGCACGTACACGTCGATCGGGATGATCTGGTCGACGCCCTTGGTGACCGAGTAGGAGTCCCAGTACGGGCCGCCGCAGTTGGAGCAGGAGCCGAAGCTGATCACGTACTTGGGCTCGGGCATCTCGTCGTAGAGGCGCTTGACCGCCGGCGCCATCTTGTCGGTCAGGGTGCCCGAGACGACCAGCAGGTCGGCCTGGCGCGGGCCGTGGGCGAAGGGGATCACCCCGAGGCGGATGAAGTCGTGGCGCGCCATCGAGGTGGCGATGAACTCGATGGCGCAGCAGGCCAGCCCGAAGTTGAACACCCACAGGGAGTACTTGCGCCCCCAGTTGAAGACGAACTTGATCGGCTGGGGCAGCTCGACCTTATCGACTAGACCCATCGCAGGACACCCTTCCGGTATGCGTACAGCAGGCCCACCGCGAGCACCCCGATGAACACCACCATCTCCCAGAAGGCCGCCACGCCGAGGTTGGCGAAGACGACCGCCCAGGGGAACAGGAACACGCTTTCGACGTCGAAGATCACGAACAGGAAGGCGTAGACGTAGTAGCGGACCTGGGTCTGGGTCCAGGTGGTCCCGATCGGGTCCATGCCG
>DATLQA010000238.1:0-10759 GCA_035535495.1 Actinomycetota bacterium
CATCGACGGCCATCGCTACGTCGACTTCTGCCTCGGCGACAGCGCCGCCATGGCCGGCCACTCCCCGGCGGCGACGGCGCAGGCCGTGCAGTGGCGCTACGGGGAGGCCGGCGGCGCCACCGCCATGCTCCCGACCTCCGAGGCCGCCTGGGTCGGCGCCGAGCTCGCCCGCCGCTTCGGCGTCCCCCTGTGGAGCTTCACGCTCACCGCCACCGACGCCAACCGCTGGGCGATCCGGCTGGCCCGACTGGTCACCGGCCGGCCGAAGATCCTGGTGTTCAACTACTGCTACCACGGCACCGTGGACGAGACGTTCATCACCCTCGGCGCCGGGGGAGCAGCCGCCCGCCAGGGCAACGTCGGCGCGCCCGTCGACCCGGCCGTCACCACCAGGGTGGTGGAGTTCAACGACCTCGACGTCCTCGACCGCGAGCTCTCGGGCGGCGACGTCGCCTGCGTGCTGATGGAGCCGGCGCTGACCAACATCGGCATCGTGCTGCCGCTCCCCGGCTACCTGGAAGGCGTCCGCGAGCTGGCCACGCGGCACGGCTCGCTCCTGGTCAACGACGAGACGCACACCTTCTCGGCCGGCCCGGGCGGCTGCACCAAGGCGTGGAACCTGCGGCCCGACATGGTCACCATCGGCAAGGCGATCGCCGGTGGCATCCCGGCCGGCGCCTACGGCGTGAGCGCCGAGGTGGCCGACCGCCTCCGCGCCCATCCAGAGGCCGACCTGGTGGACACGGGCGGCGTCGGCGGCACGCTCGCCGGCAACGCGATGTCGGTCGCGGCGATGCGCGCCACCCTGGAGCACGTCCTCACCGACCGGGCGTTCGAGCGGATGGTGGCGCTGGCCGGGCGGTTCACCGCCGGCGTCCAAGGGGTGCTCGACACCACCGGGATGCCGTGGTCGGTCGTCCAGCTCGGCGCGCGCGCCGAGTACCGGTTCACCTCGCCCGCGCCGCGCAACGGCGGCGAGTCCGCCGCCGCCGGCGACCAGGAACTCGACGATTTCCTCCACCTGTACCTGCACAACCGCGGCATCCTGATGACCCCGTTCCACAACATGGCGCTGATGTGCCCGGCCACCAGGCAGGCCGACGTCGACCTCCACACCGAGGTCTTCGGCGCGGCGGTCGCGGAGCTGACCGGCGCGTCCGAGGGGTAGCCGCCGGCCGGTCAGCCGCCTACGCCCCGTCCTTCCGCGCCGACCCGGCGCCCGAGGCCGCGACGAGCGCCGCCCAGGTCTCGGCGCTGCGCTGGGCCAGCTCCATGTGCTCCGGCGTCAGCTCGAACCACTCCGACGCGGGGGCGTCGGGCAGCTCGCCGCGCAGGTACATCGGCAGGCTGGAGGTGAGCGGCAGCTCCCAGCCCGATCCCACCCCGGGGATCACGTCGAGCAGCTGGCCGTCCCATTCGACCTGCGTGCTCACGGTGGCGTGCTCGAGCTCGAGCACGGTGCCACCGCCCGCCCCGGCGGACAGCCGGAGCTCGACCTCGTCGACCGGCCGGTCCCCGTAGACCCAGGTCACCGCGAGCAGGCGCGGCGGCTCGCAGCGCAGGATCTCGCCGCTGGCGTTGCCTTCGAGGCTGAAGTTCCCGCCGACGCGGAGGTCGCCGGTGACGTTCAGGAACCAGCGGTTGATCCGGTCGGGGTCGGTGCAGGCCTCCCAGACGTCCTGGATCGCCGCGTCGTAGCGGCGCCGCAACACCGCGGTGCGGGCCTCGCCGGCGGCGATGCGCCTGCGGCCGACCTCGCGCTGGATCTCGGTGAGCGAGTTGGCGCTGTCGGTCATGGGTCCTCCCTGTCCTTTCCGATCGAGGGGCCCGCCTCCTGGGTGCCGCGGCGGGCGCGCTTGCCCCGCGCCAGCTCGGTGGCGAGCGCGTCCAGGTGCGGCGTCCAGAAGCGCCGGAAGCCTTCGAGCCAGACGTCGACTTCCCGCAGGGGACCGTGGTCGACGGCGTACAGGCGGCGGGTGCCCTCGGCCCTGACGGTCGCGAACCCGCTCTCCCTGAGCACCCGGAGGTGCTGCGACACCGCCGGCTGCGAGATCCCGAACTCCTGCTGCACGATCGCGCTGACCGCGCCGGCGGACCGTTCGCCGCCGGCGAGCAGCTCCAGGATCCGGCGCCGCACCGGGTCGCCGAGGACGTCGAACGCGTGCATGCGGCACACTATGTCAGTGAACGCTTATATAAGTCAAGGCTCAACTATTGGCTGCGCGCCCTCCCGCGGGTCTTCCGGGTCCCGCCGGGGACGTCCGCCGCGATCGCCCGCAGCGCCTCGGCCAGGTCGCGGCCTGACGGGGCGTGCCCGGGGTCGATCAGCCACTGGACCAGCACGCCGGTGAGCAACGCCTGGTAGAAGGAGCCGACCAGGTTCGCCTGCCGTTCGTCCTCCGCCGGGTCGATGCGCTGGATCAGCTCGGCCAGGCCGAGGCGTGCCTGCCCCAGCCCTTCGGCGAGCTGCTCGCGGAGCTCGGGCGTGTGCTCGATCTGCGTCACCCCCTCGAGCTGGGTGGCCCACAGCTGCCGGTGGGTGGTGAACGAGGCGATCACCCGCGTCCAGACCGCCTCGAACCGCTCTAGCGGTCCGGCGTCGGGGATGGTGCCGCGGGACTACCTGGCGCTCAGCCGCACCGCCGGACGGGCGGCCAGCCGCGCGTAGAGGTCCAGGTGGCGGCGGGCGACCGCCTCCCAGGGGAAGCGGCCCGCCACGCCCGGGCCGTTGGCCGCGAGCCGTGCCCGCAGCTGCGGGTCGGCGGCGAGCCGCCGCATCGCGGCGGCCAGGGCGTCGGCGTCCCCTGGGGGCACCAGCAGGGCGTCGCGGTCTGGCGTCAGGTACTCGCGGAACACCGGGATGTCGGTGGCCACCACCGGCAGGCCGGCGGCCATCGCCTCCAACACCACCAGGCCCCAGCCCTCGTTGCGGGAGGGGAACACGAACGCGTCGGCCGCGTGGTACCAGGCGCTCAGCTCGCCATCTCCGACCGTGCCGAGCATGACCAGGTCCCGTCCGAGTTCGAGCCCGAGGCTCGCGGCCCGGTCGAGGACGCGCTCGCGGTAGGCGGCGTAGTCCTGGAAGGAGTGGCCGCCGACCACGGCGAGCAGCGGGGGCGCGCCCGCCCTGGCGAGCGACCCCAGCGCCTCGACCAGCTCGCCGCTGCCCTTGCGGGGCTCGATCCCGCCGACCGTCAGGAACAGGAACCGGTCGGCGGCACCGATCCCGGCGCGGCGGGCGTCGCGATCGCCGGCGGGCGGCGGGGTCACGCGGGTGAGGTCGACGCCGTTGCCGACCACACCGGCGGTCACGCCGTAGTCGTGGAGCAGGATCCGCCGCCACGCCTCGCTCACCACCAGGACGTGGTCGGGTTCGAGGATCGCCCGCCGCTGGCAGTCGACCAGTGCCGGGGTGGTGAAGTCGTCGACGTGGTGGACGGTGCGGAGCACCAGGACGGCGGCGCCCAGGTCGCGGACGCGGGCGGCGGCACGCGCCGAGATGCAGTCCTGGGTATGCAGCACGCCGAAGCCGGGCGCGAGCGTGGCGAGCCCGTCGGCGAGCGCGTCGACGGCGCGGAAGACGCGCTCCTCCAGGCTGGCGGCGTGCGACGCCACCGGGATGATCGTGTGCGGCACCGGCGTCGGCCGGTAGAAGCCGGCGCCGGGGTCGCCGAGGGCGACCACGTGGACCGGTTCGCCGAGCCGCTGGAGCGCCTCGGCCAGGTGCAGGGTGTGCACCACGCCACCACGCGGCCTGGTCGAGTAGGTCACCAGCGCGACGCTCGGCCTGGTCACGGCGTCGCCTCCGCGAGGTCGGGGCGGCGCGCGGCGATCGCGGCCGCGAGCAGGGCGGCGCGGGCGTTGGTCGGGGCGAGGTGGCAGCCGGCCTCCTCCAGTTTCCGGCACTGCTCCGTGCGGTCCTGCGGGTCGCGCGCGGTGCCGAGCACGTACGCGACCACCCGCGGCCCCCGCGCGCGCACCTCGGCACAGGCGGGGGCGAGCACGCCGGCGGGATCGGAGTGGGCGCCGTGCCCGAGGACGACGTCGAGCAGCACCACCGCGGTGGACGCATCGGCTCCCTCCCGCAGGATCAGCTCGCTCCGGGCGGCCGGGTCGATCATCGGGTGGGGGCGGCCCTTGGTGAACTCCTCCTCGCCAAGGTCCAGGCAGACGTGGCCGTCCGGGGGCGCCGGCAGTCCCCAGCCGTCCCGGATGGGGGTGTTGGAGTGGACCGGGCCGAGCCGGTCGGCCAGCAGGACCAGCGCCTCGTAGCAGAGCGTGCCGCCGGAGAACAGGCCGCGGACCGCCCGCCGCCCGGCCGGCAGGTCGGCAGCCGCGCGGCGGGCGGTGGCCGCCAGCCCGGCCACCGGATCGGGCAAGGGCCGCCGCAGCGTGCCGAGGACCGCGAGCACGCCCTGCTCCAGGGTGGTGGCGAGGGTGACGCCGGCCGGCAGCGGGATGGCCGCCCGCAGGCCGAGCAGGGCGGCGACCACCGGCTTGGTGGTCGGCCCGGCCAGCACGGCCGCCGCCACGTCGGCCGCCGGCGGCTTGGACACCAGCAGGATCGCCTCGGTCGCCTGGTCGCGCTCCAGGGCCGCCAGGGCGGCCGTGGTCATGCAGCCGCCCACCGCGGCGGAGAGGTCGCGACCGCCGACGCCGATCACCGCCGAGACGCCCGCGCCCCAGCGGTCCAGCAGGGTCATCGCCTCCTGGGCGCCGGTGCCCGCCGCGGCGACGATGCCGACGGGCCCGTGGCCCACCGCGTTGGCGAAGCCGAGCCCGACGCCGCCGAGGACCGCCGTGCCGGCGCCGGGGCCCATCAGGAGCCGGCCGCGGTCGCGTGCCCTGGCCTTCAGCGCGGCCTCCGCCTCGACCGGCACGTTGTCGCTGAACAGCAGGACGTCAAGGCCCGCCGATAGCGCCTTCTCCGCCTCGAGCACCGCGTACTCCCCCGGCACCGAGACCACCGCGACGTTGGCATCCGGCAGGGCGGCGAGCGCGTCGTCGAGGGTCCTTGGCCGGTGCCCGCCGGCCGGGCCGGCCCCCTCGACCCGCTCGGGCTCGCCCAGCAGGGCGTGCTCGGCGCTGGCCAGCGCCGCGTCGGCCGCCTCCGCCTCGTCGGCGCGCACCGCCAGGAGCAGGTCGTTCGCGCCCACGCCGGCCAGCTCGTCCTCCTCGAAGCCGTCGCTCGCCAGGGTGGCGAGGTTGGCCGGCGTGCCCATCAGCGCGGTCGCCCAGACGACCCCATTAGCCTGGCGCATCGCGGTGGCGCCGGCCATCAGCCGGACCGAGTCGAGGTAGGTGTCCCGGTGGACGCGGAGACCCGCCGCCGTCATCGCCGGGCCTCCGCCCGGGTCCTGGCCGGCACGATCCGGGTGCCGTGCCGGCCGTCCAGGGCGGCGACGAGGTGGGGCGGTGAGGTGATCACCGCGAGCTTGCCGCCGGCGCGGAGGAAGCGGACCGCGGCGGCGATCTTCGGCCCCATGCTGCCCGGCGGGAACTGGCCGGCGAGCAGGTGCCGCTCGGCCTCGTCCGCGGTCATCGCGTCGACCGGCCGCTCGCTGTCGGTGCCGAAGTCGAGTGCGACCTGGTCGACGCCGGTCACCAGCACCAGCGCGTCGGCGCCGGTGGCGGCGGCGAGCAGCGCCGCCGCCAGGTCCTTGTCGACCACCGCGTCCACCCCGTGGATGCCGCCGTCGGCCCGGGTGACCGGGACGCCGCCGCCGCCGGCGGCGACCACCAGGAACCCGGCGGCGGCCAGGCTGCGGATGGCGTCGGCCTCCACGATCGCGAGCGGCTCCGGAGAGGCGACCATCCGGCGCCAGCCGCGGCCGGCGTCCTCGCCGACCACCCAGCCGCGGCTGGCGGCGAGCGCCCGTGCCTGCTCGGGCGGGAAGAAGGGCCCGATCGGCTTGGTCGGGTGGGCGAACCCGGGGTCGGCCGGGTCGACCAGCACGTGGGTGGTGAGCGAGACGACCCTGGCGGCACGCTCGCCGCAGGCGTTGCGCAGGGCGAGTCCGAGCAGGCTGCCGAGCTGACCCTGGGTCATGGCGCCGAGCGCGAACAGCGGCTGGGGCGGCACCAGCGCGACGCCCTCCTCCTGTTGCAGCGCCAGCGCGCCGACCTGGGGACCGTTGCCGTGGACGATCACCACGCCGCGGCCGGCATCGAGCAGCCCGCAGATCGCCGCCGCCATGGCGGCGGCGTTGGCGGCCTGCTCCTCGTACGTCCCCGACTGGCCCGCCTGGCTCAGCGCGTTGCCTCCCAGCGCGAGGACCACGGTCTGTGTCATGCGGGCACGCCCTGGGCGGTCGAGGTCGGCGAGATAGACCATAGCAAACGATTCGTTTAGCATAGTTCACGCCTTAAGGAGGTACAACCGCTGCCCGGGAGGCGCGACATGGCTCCTCCATCCCCAGGTCCGCCGGGGCCGGCGGACCACGGCGCCGGCGACGTCCCCGCGGAACTCACCCAGCGCTGGCAGGCCGCGGAGGAGCGGCTCTACCCCGTCGTCATGGTCCGGCCGGACCTGTACGAGCGCGCGATCGAGCTGGTCCGCTCGATCGCCGACGAGCTGCGCGGCGTCACCACGACGGCCGCGCTGGTGGCGGCGTTCGGGGACGCCGCCGAGATCGCCGCCCGGGTGATCAAGCGGGAGTCGCTCGCGGTCGACGACATCGACCTCGGCCTGGCCACGAGCGCCGCCTTCGGCCTGCGCCATCGCGAGATGGTCGGCGAGCTCGCCCGCGGGCGGGCGATGGAGCGGATCCAGGCGGCGCGGGAGCGGGGCGAGGCCTGGGTGGTGCTGTACGAGGCGGGCAGCCAGACCCGGGCCCCGGCGGTGCCGTACCGGCGCCTGGAGATGCACCTGCGCGGCGGCGCCGGCCTCCACGTCTACGTCGAGCAGGACATCGCGACCGCCAGGCCGGTGTACGGGGTCCAGGCGGTCCAGCTCGACCCGCACACCGGGGACTGGCTCAACGAGGCGAACGTCTGGGACGAGCCGCGGACCTTCGACGACCCGGAGCCGTGGCGGGCCTTGATCGAGGAGCTGCGCGGCCAGGCCGCCAGCCCTTGACAGGCAATACCGGATTTCCTTTAGTGTACGGGTCTCTTCATAAAGTAATCGGCTCTTGGGGCAATTCAGTCCAGCGAGAGGCGGACCATGGCCAGTGAGCGAGTCTCCCGGCGGGTGATCGACGGCCACAGTCACATCGGCGAGCTGGCGGCGTGGCGCTTCTACGACCTCAAGGAGGCGGTCAGGCCGACCGTCTACGACTTCGCCACCACCGCCGAGTTCACCGGCCACCTGGACGACCTCGGCGTCGAGCGGGCGCTGGTGATCCCCAACTACGGGATCCCGGTCCAGGACCAGCCGTTCTCCCTCAACCCCCTGGTGCTCGACTCGGCCAAGGACGACGACCGCCTCGCCGGCGCGCTGTGGGTCTCGATCCTGCCGCAGAACAAGGAGCTGACCCTGGCGGCGCTCGAGCATGCCGGCGAGCCCCGGATCGTGGCGCTGAAGACCACCTTCCTGCTGGGCGGCAACCCCAACCCGGAGACCTGGGACGAGGCCACCACCGAGCTCGCCGAGGCCTGCTTCGCCGCCGCCGAGCAGCACGACCTCGTCTTCCACCTGCACACCAGCCCTGGCGGGGCCTCGGACATCTCCAACTTCATCCCGCTGGTGGAGCGGTACGGCAAGCGGGTGAAGCTCTACCTGGTCCACTTCGGCGGGGGCGTCAGCGGGCACATCCGGCTGGTGCCGCGCTTCCTCGACTGGGTCGAGCAGGGCTACAAGGTCTACACGGACACCACCTGGACGGTCGGCTTCGGCGCCCGCTGGCTGCTCACCGACATCGAGCGCCGCGGCGTCGGGGAGGACCGGGTGCTGTTCGCCTCCGACGAGCCGTGGAGCGACTTCTGGGGCGAGTACTGGAAGATCGCGGGCGCACCGGTCAGCGAGGAGCTCAAGGAGCGGGTCTTCTCCCGGAACTTCGAGGAGCTCTACGGCCACAAGTGGTGAGGCGCATGGCCACGACTGACGCCGCCGGGCCGATGACGCGGCCCCCGGTCACCCCCGAACTCGGCCGGCTCATCACCGAGCTGCAGAGCCTCGGGCTGCGTGTCGAGCAGCCGTTCGAGGCGCGCCGCGGCGGCGCCGGACCGGCCGACGCGGGGATGATCTGGGTCGAGGGCGTGGCGGTCACCATCCCGGTCGGGGCCGACTACGTCGCCCAGTCCCCGTTCGTCATGCGCCGGGAGGACGAGGGCTGGGGCATCTACCGGGACCGCGTCCGGGTCGCCACGGCGGACCCGCTGCAACGGCCGCGCTTCTACGACCTCGAGACCGCCGACGGCGTCCCCTACTGGAAGATCGCCCTCCTGCACCTCGACTCGCTGGCCAGCACCGTGCTGCAGACCTGCACCTACTGGGGCACCGACGACCAGTGCCAGTTCTGCGGCATCGAGCTGTCGCTCGAGGCCGGCCGGACGATCCCGGTGAAGCGGCCCGAGCAGCTCGCCGAGGTGGCGGCGGCCGCCAAGGAGCTGGACGGCGCGGTCGACGTCACCCTGACCACCGGCAGCTCCAACGGCCCTGACCGGGGCGCCCGCTACCTCGGCCGCTGCGCCCGCGCGATCAAGCGGGCCACCGGGCTGCCGATCGAGGGCCAGTTCGAGCCACCCGCCGACCTCGCGGTGCTCGACGAGGTCCACGAGGCGGGGGTGGACGCGGTCGGCATGCACGTCGAGTCCTTCGACCCCGAGGTGCTGGCCCGGATCGCGCCCGGCAAGGCCCGCACCGGCATCGACGGCTACTTCCGCGCCTGGGAGCGGGCGGTGGAGGTCTTCGGCCCCGGCCAGGTGTCGACCTACGTGATCCTCGGCATGGGCGAGGATCCCGACGTGACCGTGGCGGGCTGCCGCCGGGCGATCGACGCCGGCGTGTACCCGTTCGTGGTGCCGCTGCGGCCGGTCCCAGGCAGCCTCATGGAGGACTGCGTGCCACCGCCGCCGGACTACATGGACCGTGTCTACCGGCAGGTGGCCCCCTATCTCGTCGCCAGAGGGCTGGGTTCCTGGGACGTCCGCGCCGGCTGCGCGCGCTGCCAGGCCTGCTCGGCCATGTCCGTGCTGGAGCGGGACCTTGCGAACGACCAACGAGTACAGCTCCCCATCGTCCAGGTCAGCTAGCGCGGCCGTCGAGGCGGACGCGGTGCGCTGCCGCGTCGTCACCGACGCGGAAGAGCGCGACCTGCACCTGCGCATCCGGACGGAGGTGTTCGTCGGCGAGCAGGGCCTGTTCGAGCTGACCGACCGCGACGTTCACGACGACGACCCGAGGACGCTGCACGTCCTCGGGCTGTGCGGGGACGAGGTGGCCGGGACGGTGCGGCTGTATCCGCTGCGGGAGCCGGGGCGCTGGAAGGGCGACCGGCTCGCCGTGCTGCCCCGCTTCCGCCAGCACGGCGTCGGCGCGCCGCTGGTGCGCTTCGCCGTCCGCACCGCCGGCGAGCTGGGCGGGCGCGAGATGGTGGCCCAGATCCAGCTCGCCAACGTGGCGTTCTTCGAACGGCTCGGCTGGCGGCGCCTTGGTGAGGCCGCGGACTACTGCGGCCGGCCCCACCAGCAGATGGTCATCGGCCTGTCGGGCGGGCCAGGCCGGTCACCGGCTCGCGGTTGAGGTCGAGCACGAGCGCCTGCTCGCCGTCGAGCCGCACCCGCAGCTCGCCGGAGCCGTCGAGCACGGCGACCGGCTCGCACGTCAGGCCGCGCTCGACAAAGGGCTGGCGGCACCGCTGCACCGCGTCGGGCGGGACGCAGAGCAGGAACGCGAACGCGGGGAAGGCCACCACCCACTGCGGGAGTGCGACCGCCGGCGGCCGGGGCAGCGCGCCGAGGTCGACGGTCGCTCCGAGCCGGGTGGGCTCGAGCAGCATGGCGAGCGAGCCGAGCAGGCCGGCCATGCTGACGTCCTTGGCCGCCACGCAGTCGCCCGACTCCGCCAACCGCGGCAGCAGGCGCACGTCGTCGGCGACCAGGCCGCCGCGCCGGTCGATCGAGGAGAAGAACGGGAAGTCCGGCCGCATCGACCCGTCGAGGCAGCAGCCGAGCAGCAGCACCTGCCCGGCGGCGGCGGCGCGCGCGCTCAGGACCGTGCCGGCGCGGCCGAGGCCGAACGCCGAGACCGCCGGCGGCCCGTCCCTGACGGTCAGGTGGCCGCCGACCACCGGGACCCGGTACAGCTCGGCACCGTGGCGCAGGCCGTCGAGGACGCGCCGGGCGAGCGGCGCGGGGCCGACCACCGTGTCGACGATGGCCAGCGGCCAGGCGCCCATGGCGCAGAGGTCGTTGACGTTGGCGAGCACGGCCGAGAGCCCGGCGCCGAACGGGTCGGCCTCCACGAACGCCGGCAGCATCGCCTCGCCGCCGACCACCAGGGCGCGCTCCCCGTCCGGGACCACCGCGCCGTCGTCGCCGGGCCCGGCCAGCCAGTCGGTGGCCCCCAGCGCGTCGGCGACCATGCCGATCGCCGCCTTGCCGCGGAGGCCGGGATGCTCACGGACGCGCGCGACCACCTCGTCAAGCAGCGCCGTCGGCGTCACCGCGACCCCCTGTTCGCCGGGGGGCTACCGCTTCGCTCCTTGAGCCCCCCGGACCCCCTGTTGACCGGGGGGCTACCGCTTCGCTCCTTGAGCCCCCCGGACCCCCCCGTGCCCAAGCGTCTCTTGAGTAACGTCACACTGCCATTTACTAT
>DATLQA010000239.1:0-5328 GCA_035535495.1 Actinomycetota bacterium
GCTCGCCTACCGGCGCGCGGCAGGCAGCCACCCGGTGGCCATCCTTTGGGGCGCCACCGCCTGCCCGTTGGGGCAGTCACCCCAGTCCTTTGGCGGGGTGGCACGGACCGTGGTCAGGCCGGCCACCGCCAGGAGCGAGTCGTCCCGCCAGCCGCCGCCGCCCTACCTGCGGGGCAGTCGTCTGCTGTTCATCCCGAACAGGAAGCCCGCACCACGGTCCTCAGCCGCCCGCCACCAGCGCGGGTCGCCCCAGACCCGAGCACGACGAGCCGCCCCGCCTGCGGGGCAGTGTCGGTTAGATCAGGCCGGCGCGCAGGGCGTAGGCGACCGCGTGGGAGCGGTTGCGGAGCTGCAGGCGGGCGGTGACGTCGTGGATGACGTTCTTCACGGTGCGCTCGGAGTAGGCCAGGTTGGTGGCGATCTCGGCGGTGTCGAACCCGTCGGCGACCAGCCGGAGGACCTTGGTCTCCCGGTCGGTCAGGCCGGCGAAGGTGAGCCCGCGTGGCGCCAGCACCTGGCGCTGCAAGCGGCCAACCTGGTCGAGCAGCCGGCCGAGCAGGTCCGGCGGGACGGTACCGTCGCCCGCCGCGGCGGTGCGGATCGCCCCCACCAGCCGCTCGGGCATCGCGTCGGAGCGCCGCAGCATGCCGCAGGCGCCGGCTTCGACCGCGCTGAGCAGGGCGCCGTCGTCCAGCCGTGTGGCCACCAGCAGCACCCGCCTGCAGCCGCTCCGCTGCACCGCCCGCAGGGTCTGGATGGTCGGCTCGTCGACCTCGTCGGCCACCACGATCGCGACCGCGGCCGAGGCGGCATCGCCGTTCTCGGCCAGGGCGACCTCCGGGCGGGCGCGGAGCTGGCTGGCGATTCCGGCCTGGGAGATCGGGTCGCGGGCGTGGACGGCCACCGGGATCCGTTCGGGCATCAGGACTCCTTTCCAAGGGACCGGGAGCACCCTCCCACGCGGCGCTTTGCCACCGCTTTACGAGGACTCAACGGGCATTGCTTCCTGCCCGAAGGTCTGGGCGCTCCGCCCCCTGGATACGGCCGCGTCCTCGGCTAGGGTTCAGGCCATGGGCGCAAGCGCGGTGCTGTCCAGCCCCTCTCTGGCCGTCGAGGCCGGCGAAGAGGTGAGCTGCGAGGTCAAGGTCCGCAACAACGGGACCGTCGTCGACCAGTTCAGCTTCGAGGTGCTCGGCGACGCGGCGGCATGGTCGACGGTGGAGCCGGCCAGCCTGTCGCTGTTCCCCGACGCCGAGGAGAGCGTGCTGGTGTGGTTCCGGCCGCCCCGGTCGGCCGAGGTGCCCGCCGGCCCGGTGCCGTTCGCGGTCCGGGTCAGCTCACGCGAGGACCTGGAAGGCTCGGTCGTCGAGGAGGGTCTCCTCGAGATCAGCCACTTCGTCGACGCGTTCGCCGAGCTGTCACCGCGGACCTCGCGTGGCCGCCGGGCGGCCTGGCACGACCTGTCGTTCAACAACCGCGGCAACAGCCGGGTGCAGTCCAAGGTCACCGCCGGCGACCCTGACAAGCTGCTCTCGTTCGTGGTGTCCCCGCCTCGCATGGGCACCGAGCCCGGCGCCGCCTCCTTCGCCAGGGTCCGCGTGACCGCCCGCAAGCTGCTCTGGCGCGGCACCCCGCAGACGATCCCGTTCCAGGTGACGGTCACGCCCGACGGGGCCAGCCCGACCCTGCTGGACGGGTCGATGGTCCAGGAACCGATGATTCCCGGCTGGGTCCCCCGCGCCGTCGCCGTCGGCCTGGCGCTGCTGATGGGCGCCGCGGTGGTCTGGGGGGTGGTGCTGAAACCGACCGTCGAGAACGCCGCCGCCCAGGCCGTCGCCGCGCCGCTGCAGGCGGCCGACAAGAACATCCAGGACCTCGCCGCCAAGGTGGGCACCTCGGTGCCGCCGATCGGCAATCCCAACAACCCCAACGACCCCACCGCCACCACCCTGCCCGGCACCGGGGCGCTCGGCGAGCCGATCAACGGCCGCATCGCGGTCAACGACGGTGCCGGCAACGGCGAGCCCACCGCGGAGGCCTTCGACGTCGGCGACCAGCAGGCGCTGTCCATCACCGACCTGGTGGTGCAGAACCCCAACGGCGACCGCGGCCGGCTGGCGGTCAGACGCGGCGACGACGTGATCCTGATCGAGGCGTTGGAGAACCTCCGCGACCTCGACTTCCACTTCGTCGCCCCGATCGTGCTGCGGGAACAGGACCTGGTGGTGGAGGTGAACTGCGACCAGGAGGGCAAGCCGCAGCAACAGCAGACCTGCGAGGAGTCCGTGTCCTTCGTCGGCTTCCTCACCTCGCTGCAGCCGGCGGCGACGGTGCCGCCGACCACCGCCGCCGACCAGGCCCCGCCGACCACCATCGGCGGCGCCACGGAGACCACGGCGCCGTGACCACCCCCGGCCGGCCCGCGGCCCCGCGCCGGGGCGGCCGGCGGGTGCTGCTCGCCGCGGCGGTGGGGGTGATGCTGCTCGCCCCGGCCGGTGCCGCGCTCGCCCAGCCGGCGGTGACGGCGACCGCCACCTGCAGCCCGGACGGGTCGGCGACCTTCCAGCTCACCGTGACCGGCACGGAGTTCCCGCCGCAGGCGCCGGTGGCGGTGACCTTCACCGCCGTCGGGCAGGCCGACCCGGCCGCCCAGCCAGGCGCCCAGAACGCCACCAGCGACGCGGCCGGCGCGTTCACCGTCCGGCAGCAGGCCATCCCGGTCGGCCAGACCACCGCGTTCACGGTCCAGGCCGCCAGCGGCGCCACCGTCGCCACCGACGACGTCGACGTGCCCGCCTGCCCGCCGGCCGGGGAGACCACCACCACCGTCCAGGCCGTGGCCGACCGGGTCACGCTCAACCCCACCACCGGGGTGCCCGGCACGGTCGTCCAGGTCACCGGCACCGGCTTCGACCCTGGCGTCAGCTTGCGGCTGCGATGGGACCTCGGCCTCGGCGAGGTCACCGTGACCACCGGTCCCGCCGGCACGTTCCAGGCGGCGCTGCTGATCTTCCGCAAGGACGTCACCGGCCCCCGCCGCCTGGTGATCGAACCGGCCGGCGCCGGAGAGGGTCCCGGCGAGACCACGACCACCACCCAGCCAGGGGTCACCACCACCCCGCCGGCCGCCGACGTGGACGAGGCCGCGCTGACCTTCCTGGTGCTGCCCGCCCGCCAGAGTCCCGCCGTGGTCGGCCCGTTCGGCCAGGGCGGCTGAACCCCTGGCGGTCCCCCGAATCGGTGCTCCCGCGCTGGGCACGGGGCCGCTAGGCTTGGGCCGGCGACCACCGGGCCGAGGAGCGGGCGTGTACGAGGACGACATCGAGGCGGTGCTGCTCGACGAGCGGCGCATCCAGGAGAAGGTTGGCGAGCTGGCCGAGCGCATCTCCCGGGACTACGCGGGCCACGAGGTGCTGCTGGTAGGCGTGCTCAAGGGAGCGGTGGTGCTCATGGCCGACCTCTGCCGCCGGCTCACCGTCCCCCATGAGGTGGACTTCATGGCCGTGTCCAGCTACGGCGCCGCCACCGAGAGCTCCGGCGTGGTGCGGCTGCTCAAGGACCTGGACGCCGACCTCACCGGCAAGCACGTGATCCTGATCGAGGACATCGTGGACTCGGGGCTCACCCTCGACTACCTGGTGGAGACGCTATCGCCGCGCCGGCCGGCCTCGCTGGAGGTGTGCGTGCTGCTGACCAAGCCGGAGAAGCTCCAGACCGATCTGAAGGTGCGCTACAAGGGCTTCGACATCCCCAGCGCGTTCGTGGTCGGCTACGGGCTCGACTACGCCGAGCGGTACCGCAGCCTGCCGTTCCTCGCCACCCTGCGACCCGAGGTCTACGAGACCGGCCAGGCCGGATAGACCGACCACACCACCGACGAAGGAGGCATGGTTGGACGTCGCCACCGCCCTCGACCGGCTGCCAAAGGTCGAGCTGCACTGCCACGTCGAGGGGACGATGCGCCCAGCGACCGTGGTGGAGCTGGCCCGCCAGAACGGCCTCGAGCTGCCCACCGCCGACCCGACCGAGCTGTACCGCTACACCAGCCTCGACTCGTTCCTCGAGGTGTTCTGGCTGGTGCAGTCCACCCTTGCCAGGCGCGAGGACTGGGCCCGGCTGGCCTACGAGAGCATCCTGGACGGCGCCGCCCACGGCCTGGTCTACCGGGAGACGTTCTTCACCCCGGCGCGGCACCTGGCCGCCGGGCAGGACCTGGCCGAGATCGTGGCCGGCCTGGCCGAGGGCCTGGACGCGGCCGAGAAGGAGACCGGGGCGCGGGCCATGCTGATCGCCGGCATCGACCGTGCCTACGGCGGTGCCGCCGGCCGGGAGATGGTCGAGCGCCTGGTGGAGCTCCGACGGCTCGGCAGCCCCGGCACCGAGCGGGTGATCGGCATCGGCCTGGACTCCACCGAGCAGGGGGTCGACCCGGCCGACTTCGCCGAGGCGTTCGCCGTGGCCGGCAAGGCCGGCCTGCGCCGCACCTCCCACCAGGGCGAGACCACCCCGCCCAGCTACATCCGGGCCGGGCTCGACCTGCTCGGCTCGGAGCGGATCGACCACGGCCTGACCAGCATGCAGGACCCGGAGCTGGTGGGCCGCCTGGCCGGCGAGCGCATCCCGCTGACCGTCTGCCCGAACTCCAACGTGCGGATCGCCAACGCCGTGCCCAGGCTCGAGGACCACCCGTACCCGAAGATGCGCGCGGCCGGGCTGCTGGCCACGCTCAACACCGACGACCCGGCCCTCACCGACCTGGACCTCGGCCAGGAGTACCGCTCGGTGATGGCGGCGTTCGGCTACGACTGGGCCGACATGACCGCCATCGCCCTCGACGGCGTCGAGGCGACCTGGCTGGACGACGGCGACAAGCGCGAGCTGGCCGCCCGCGTGGAGCGCGAGGCGGCCACCCTGGGACCAGCCCCGAGCTGACCGGGCAGGGCTCGGGGCGGCCGGTGGCGGTGGCTAGCCGATGCCCAGGAGGCGCTCGACCGGGTCGATCGCGAAATAGATCAGGAACGCCAGGGCGATCCCCCAGATCAGCGGCCCGGGCTCCCGCCAGCGGCCCCTGACGGCCTTGATGACCACGTAGGCGATGAAGCCGGCGCCGATGCCGTTGGTGATGGAGAAGGTGAACGGCATCAGCACGATCGTCAGGAAGGCCGGGATGGCCAGGTCGAAGTCGTCCCATGGGATGTGGCGGACCTGCACCATCAGCAGGAACCCGACCACCACCAGCACCGGCGAAGCGGCCTCGTACGGCACCACCTCGACCAGCGGGGTGAGGAACAGCGCCACCACGAACAGCAGCGCGGTGACCACGCTGGC
>DATLQA010000240.1:0-23974 GCA_035535495.1 Actinomycetota bacterium
TGGCTCAGCCGCGCTCGACCACCAGGGCCGCATCGGTGTCCAGGAAGCGGCCGAGGTCAGCGACCTCGGCCTCCAGCTCGGGAAGCACGGCCTGGTCGAGCGGCTCGAACGGCTCCACCGCCATGGTCAGACGGTCGCGCCCGCGCTGCTGCCGCCAGGTCCCGACGACCAGGCCGTCCACCAGGACGGCCGGCTGGATGAAGCCGCCGCCGGCCTGGATGCGCCGCGCGAACCTGGGGTCGAGGACCAGGTCACGGCTGCGGTAGCCGAGCAGGTAGGGGTCGAAATGGCCGAGCAGCCGGACCTGCGGGCGGTCGAGGTCCGCCGGCTCCCCGTCCGCCCTCGCCAGTACCCAGGCCGGCTGATCGCCGGCCACCACCTGGTGGAGCTCGCCGGCGATCAGCTCGAAGCCGCGCCTGGCCCGGCCGACCCCCAGGCCTGACCAGGCGGCGAAGTCGTGCGCGTCGGCCGGGCCAAAGGCGCCCAGGTGGCGGCGGGCCAGCTCGGCGAGGGCCGCGTCGGGCTCGAGTGCCGGCCGCTCCCCCGCCCAGTCCGCCAGGCCGACGTAGGTGGGCCGGTCGCCCGCCAGGTCCGGTCCCCGGCAGACCAGGCCCATGCGGGCCGCGTGGACGACCAGGTGCGCGGGAGCCTGGCCGCGCGGGTCGATCACCACCCCCTTGGCGGCGATCCGGCGGATCAACTCGGGCCGGGTGAGCGCCTCCCCGGCCGCGAGCACCTCGCCGATCGCCCTGAGCCCGCGCTCGCAGGTGTCCTCGTCCAGCCCGAGCCGCCGCCGCCGGCCCGCGCCGCCGGCGGCGAAGACGGGCCCGAGCAGGCCGACGAGCCAGCCGACGTCCTCGCTGGCCACCATGTGGAGGGTGCCGCGCATCACCCAGGTGCGGACCACCGAGCGGTCGTCGTTGCAGGCGGCGGTCACCGCGGCCGCGGTCGGCCCGGTGCTGCGCGGCCGCACCGCCAGCCTGGCCGCCTTGGTGTCCTGTGCCTGCAGGCCGCCGGCGCTCCGGACCACCTCGGGCACGCCGGTCGCGGGGCGGCCGGCGAGCCGCTGCGAGCGCAGACGGCGCAGCCGCAGCTCCGCGTCGGAGAGTCGAGCCGGCATCCGGGCAGGGTAGACGATCCCCGAGCCGACGACGCCTACCCCGGGCCGCTGTCCGGGGACGCCGCCTCGGGTGGCGAGTTGGTCGGATCGCTGAGCCGGTAGGTGGGCGGCGGGCCGTCGCTCTCCACCCGCGACCTGGGCACGTCGCCGTCGGCACCAGGGTCGTCGCCGCCGAGCAGGTGCGCGAAGGCGGCGGCCACGTCACGCTCGGCGGCGTCGACCTCCTCGTCGGTCGCGAGCTGCCGCAGTCGCGAGCCGACCTCGGCGGCCGGGCCGCCGAACGCCCCGGCAGGGTGGACCACCACGACCTCCTCGCCGGTGCCGTAGATCCCCCAGAACCCGGCACCGGTCCGGGCGATCCGGGTGGGAACGCTCAGCTCCTGGTCGCCGACGGCCACCGGCCGGTCGGCGTCCCAGCGGACCGTCCCGGGCTGGAACTCGGTGATCACAGCGCTCTCCTCTCGCGTTCGTCCTGCGGGCGGCGCTGCTCCGCCGGGGTCAGCCAGCGGGCCGTGCCGATGCGCCCGGCCGCGTCGAAGGAGAACTCGACCACGCGGTCGCCGTCGGGCGTGCGCAGCTCCAGGCGGCCGGCGTCGTTGCCCTGGGCCGCCGGGGCGACCGTGACCGCACCGCGTTCCAGCAGCTCGCGATGCCAGGTCGCGACCGCCTGCCTGCCGCTCACCGAGTCGGCGCCCTCGCCGAAGGAGAGCAGGCTGGACTCGGCGAACAAGCCGGCCGCGAGGTCGGCGTCGCCGTCGGCGAGCGCCGCCGCGTACGCGTCCATCACCGCCCGGGGGTCGCGGTGGGCGTCGGGGTCGCCGGCTACCTCGGCCGGATCGGGCCGGCCCGGTGGCGCGTCACTGGCGGCGTAGGGCTGCGTCGGCGCGTCCGGCGGGACCGCCTCCACCGGCAGGTCGGCCGCGTCCGCGGTGTCCTGCTCGCGCGGCGCGGATCGGTCCGCTCCCTCCATCGGTGGTCCTCCTCGCTCGGTGCCCCGTCCGAGTTGGGATTCCCACGTGGAGCGGCCAGGAACCAGGCCGGGCGGCTCAGGGAGCGGCCAGTTCCTCGCCGGCGTCGCCGGTCAGCACCCGGCCAAGGTCGAAGAGGACCGGCCGTTCGATCTGCTCGTAGGTGCAGGACTCCGGGGTGCGGTCGGGCCGCCAGCGCCGGAACTGCGCGGTGTGGCGGAAGCGGTGGCCCTCCATGTGGTCGTAGGCCACCTCCACCACGAGGGTCGGGGCGAGCGGCTCCCAGGAGAGGTCCTTCTTGGCGTTCCACCGAGACGGCTCGCCACCGGGGATCCGCTCGCCCGCGCTGGCGCCGAGCCAGGGATGCGGGTCGCCGGGGTTGAGCCGGTAGGGAGCCAGCTCGTCGAGCAGCTCCCGCCGGCGCTCCATCGAGAACGAGGCCGAGACGCCCACGTGGTGCAGCTTGCCGCCGTCGTAGAGGCCGAGCACCAGCGAGCCCACCACCGGGCCCTTCTTGTGCCAGCGGAAGCCGGCCACCACGCAGTCGGCGGTGCGCTCGTGCTTGACCTTGAACATCACCCGCTGGTCGGGCAGGTAGGGGATGTCGTGCGGCTTGGCGATGACGCCGTCAAGGCCGGCGCCCTCGAACACCCGGAACCAGCGCTGGGCGAGCCGCTCGGAATCGGTCGACAGGGTGAGGTGGATCGGGGCCTCGACCCCACCGAGCGCCTCGGCAAGGGCCGCCCGGCGCTCGGCGAACGGCCGCTCCACCAGGGACTCGTCGCCGAGCGCGAGCAGGTCGAAGGCGATGAACGAGGCGGGGGTCTCCCGCGCCAGCAGGTCGACCCGCGAGGCGGCCGGGTGGATGCGCTGCTGCAACGCCTCGAAGTCGAGCCGGTCGCCCTGGACGACCACGACCTCGCCGTCGACCACGCTGCGGGGCGGGAGCTGCGCCCGGACGGCGGCGACCAGCTCCGGGAAGTAGCGGGTCATCGGCCGCTCGTTGCGGCTGCCGAGCTCGACCTCGTCGCCGTCGCGGAAGGCGATGGTGCGGAAGCCGTCCCACTTTGGCTCGTAGAGCATGCCCGAGGGGAGGATCGACACCGCCTTGGCCAGCATCGGGCGGACGGGCGGCATGACTGGGAGGTCCATCCCAGCATTCTGCCGGCACCCCGCGCCACCGACCAATGGCCCGTCCGGGGGATACCCGCCCCGCCCGAGGACCGCTCGGTTCCAGGTGGATGAGCGGACATGCAAGTGCCCGGCGCCTCATATTGGAGCGGGAGCACTCTCCCCAAAGAGCGTTGCTCAACCTGCTCCATCACGAGGCGCCGGGCACTTTCCCCCACCCGGGGTCGATAATCCCGGGGGCCTGGCGGCTACCCGGTGGCGGAGATCGCCTCCAGGAGGTCGCCGCTGGCCTCGTCATCGTGGGTCCGGGCGATGTCGGCCAGCGCGATGATGCCGACCAGCTTGTGCCCGTCGATCACCGGTAGGCGGCGCACCTGGTGCCGCGCCATCGTCTGCAGGGTCTCCCGCAGCGAGTCGTCCGCGCCGATGGTGACCGGCTTACCCTCGGCCAGCGACCCGGCGGTGGTGCTACCGGGGTCCGCGCCCTTCGCGAGCGCCTTCACCACGATGTCACGGTCGGTCAGCATGCCCTTCAGGCGGTCGTCCTCGCCACAGATCGGCATCGAGCCGACATTGAGCTCGGCCAGCTTCTGCGCCGCCGCCAGCAGGGTCTCGTTCTCCTTGACGCACTGCGGGTCGGGGGTCATCACGTCACGGGCAACCCTGGCCATGGCGGCTCCCTCCATCATTCGAGTCGTTGGTTCCTGTTCGTCCGGTTGGCTAACCACCGGGCGCGAGGCCCAAACTGAGTCAGGCTCGCGCGGTCGCCTCGGCCTGCTCGGGGTGGACGCCCTCTTCCAGCTCTTCGATGATCTTGGCGCAGAAGGCCGGAAGGTCATCGGGCTTGCGGCTGGTCACCAGGCCGGCGTCGACGTGGACCTGCTCGTCGACCCAGGTGCCGCCCGCGTTCTGGATGTCGGTCCGCACGCTCGGCCAGGAGGTCAGCGTCCGGCCCTTGACCACGTCCGCCTCCACCAGCGTCCACGGGCCGTGGCAGATGGCCGCGACCGGCTTGCCGGCCTCGAAGAAGGCCCGCACGAACCCGACCGCGTCCTCGTCGGTCCGCAGGACGTCAGGGTTGGCGACCCCACCAGGCAGGATCAGCCCGTCGTAGTCGGTCGGATCGGCGTCCTTCACGGTGAGGTCGACCTTGAAGGTGTCGCCCTTGTCGAGGTGGTTGAAGCCCTGGATGGTGCCTGGCTCGAGCGAGATCAGCTGCGCCTCGGCGCCGGCCGCCTCGACGGCCTTGCGCGGCTCGGTGTACTCGATCTGCTCGACGCCGTCGGTCAGCAGGAACGCAACCCGCTTGCCCTGCAGCTCGCCAGCCATACGCCAGTCCTCCCATACATGCTCGGGATCGGTCAGGAACCTCGGTTCCAGTCCCCTGGACTGTCTCGGCGGGAGGAGCGGTAAACGCCGAGCACCGCCCAGCTGGCCGGCGAGCGAGCCGCGAGGCACGCCGGATCCGCGGTCCCGCTACCCGCGGGGCGGTCGTCTAGAGCTGGTTCTGGTCGTTGAACAGCTCGGACACGCTGGCGTCCTCGAACACCGCCCGGATGGCGTCGGCCAGGATGGCCGCGATCGACAGGACCACGATCTTGTCGAGCCGCTTCTCTTCGGGAAGGGGCAGCGTGTTGGTGATGACGACCTCGTCGATCGGGGCGTTCTTGAGGCGGTCGATGGCCGGCCCGGAGAACACCCCGTGGGTGGCCGCGGCGGTGACCCGGCTGGCGCCGCTGGCGAGCAGCACCTCGGCACCCTTCACCACCGTGCCGGCGGTGTCGATCATGTCGTCCACGATCACGCAGTGCCGGCCGTCGACCTCGCCGACCACCTCGTGCATGTCGACCTGGTTGGGGGCTTCGCGGCTGCGGCGCTTGTGCAGGAAGGCGAGCGGGCTGCTCAGGTCCGCGGCGAACTTCTCGGCGGTCTTCACCCGCCCGGCGTCCGGCGCCACGATCACCAGCTCGTCGTGGTAGTTCTCCCGGACGTAGTCGGCCAGCGGCGGCAGGGCGGTGAGGTGGTCGACCGGGCCGTCGAAGAAGCCCTGGATCTGGCCGGAGTGCAAGTCCATGGTGATGATGCGGTTGGCGCCCGAGACCCGGAACAGGTCGGCGATCAGGCGCGCGGTGATCGGCTCGCGGGAGCGTCCCTTGCGGTCCTGGCGGGCGTAGCCGTAGAACGGCACCACCGCGCTGATGCGCTTGGCCGACGCCCGTTTGAGCGCGTCGATCATGATGAGCTGCTCCATGATGCGCTCGTTGACCGGCTCGGCGTGCGTCTGGATCACGAACGCGTCGGTGCCCCTGACGCTCTCCTGGAAGCGCGCGTAGGTCTCGCCGTTGGCGAAGTCGCGGAGGTCGACCGAGCCGCACTCGATGCCCAGGTTCCTGGCGACCTCGTGGGCCAGCGCCTGGTTGGCCCGGCCGGAGAACAGCATCAGGTGCCTGCGGCCGAGGGTCTCGACCATCTTGGGGGTCACACCCTGGCTCACTGCCCGCCTCCCCGGCTCACTCAGGGTCGGTCCGGTTCATGCCGCTCGTCCGCGGCGCGCCGCTGTGCCTGCAGCTTCCGCTGCCGCCGCCTGGCACCGTATCCCTCGACCGTGCGCTGCTCGGCACGCTCGATCGCGAGCGCGTCGGCCGGCACGTCCTTGGTGATGGTGGAGCCCGCCGCCGTCTGCGCCCCGGGGCCGACGTCCAGCGGCGCCACCAGCATGGTATCCGATCCGATGAAGGCGCCGTCGCCGACGGTGATGCGGTGCTTGGCGACGCCGTCGTAGTTGACGAACACGGTGCCGGCGCCGACGTTGACCTTGGCGCCGATGTCGGCGTCGCCGACGTAGGTGAGGTGCGGCACCTTGGAGCCAGGGCCGACGCGGGAGTTCTTCACCTCCACGTAGGTGCCGACCTTGCTGCCGGGAGCCAGCTCGACCCCCGGACGGAGGTAGGCGAACGGGCCCACCTGCGCGCCGGCGCCGATATGGGAGCGCACCGCCACCGCCTGGGTGACCTGCGCCTCGTCGTCGACGGTGCAGTCGGTCAGGCGGACGTTGGGGCCGATCTCGCAGCGGGCGCCGATGCGGGTCCCGGCTTCGAGCACGGTGAGCGGCCCGATCACCGTGTCCGGGCCCACCTCCACGTCCACGTCGACATAGGTGGCGGCGGGGTCGAGCACGGTCACCCCGCTGGTCATCAACGCCTCCAGCACCCGGCGGCGCAGCACCGCCCCGGCCGAGGCGAGCTCGACCCGGTCGTTGACGCCGCGCACCTCGACCTCGGCGCCGCGGCAGGTGGCCACCAACCCGTCAGCGGCCAGCACCAGCGGCACCAGGTCGGGCAGGTAGCACTCCCCCTGGTCGTTGTCGGCCTCCAGCTTCGCCAGGCCGTCGAGGGCGCCGCGCCGGAACACGTAGAAGCCGGCGTTGACCTCGGTGATGGCGCGCTGCTCGACGCTGGCGTCGCGGTGCTCGACCACCCCGCTCAGCTCCCCGTCCGGCCGCCGCAGGATCCGGCCGTAGCCGGCCGGGTCGCTCATCTCGCAGGTCAGCAGCGTCGCGTCGGCACCGAGGTCGCGGTGGGTGGCCAGCAGCTGCTCCAGGGTGGCCAGGGTGATCAGTGGCGCGTCGCCGTACAGGACCAGCACGTCGCCCTCGGCGGGAAGCACGGGCAGGGCGGCGGCGAGAGCGTCGCCGGTGCCCAGGAGCTCGCGCTGCACCGCGAACTCGACCGGGCCGAGGCTGAAGCTCGCCACCGCCTCACGGACCTGGTCGACGCCGCGGCCGACCACCACCACGGTGGTGTCGGCCCGCAGCCCGGCCGTGGCCGACAGGACGTGCCAGAGCATCGGCCGCCCGGCGACCTGGTGCAGCGGCTTTGGCGTGGACGAGCGGAAGCGCTTGCCTTCGCCCGCCGCGAGCACCACCACGCTGAGGCTCATTCTTCCCCTCCGAAGCTGTCACGGGACCGCGGTTCCACCCCGCTCGGGCTGGGCAGCTCCCGAGAGGCGTCGTGCTGGTCGTTGGCTGCGATGGGGCCGGTACCACAGAAGCGAGCCGGCGCCATCCCTACGAGTTGCCCTACCTGCGGGGCATTCATTCTGAGCTGGCGGGAGAGGATTCGAACCTCTACCTGACGGCTCCAAAGGCCGCCGTGCTGCCATTACACCACCCGCCATTGCCGGGGCCGCTGCTGGCATCGTATCGGACCACGCCTGTCCGGCTTCAGCCGCTCGCACCATCCGCGCCCTGGCGCGCTCAGCCGAAGGTGACCCCTGGCACCGGGCCGCGGGCGATCTCCACCCTGGCGAAGGCCGGATGGACCGCGCGGGCGACCTTGCCGGCGTGCTCCTCGTCACGGCACAGGGCGAGCAGGGTCGGCCCGCTGCCGCTCGTCACGGCGCCGAGCGCGCCGGCCTCGAGCAGCCGCTGCTTGCTGCCCGCCAGCCGCGGAAGCAGGTCGAACGCGGCCGGCTCGAGGTCGTTGGTGAGCTGGGCGCCGAGCTGGACCAGGTCGCCCTCGGCCAGGCTGGTGAGCAGCGCCTCCGGCCAGCGGCCGTCCAGCGGCCTGGCCAGCCCGAGCTCGTCGAAGCGCTGGTACACCGAGTCGGTGGCCAGCTCGCCGGCGTCGACGCCGATCACCCACCAGGTGCTCCCCTTGGCCGGGATGCCGGTGGTCCGCTCGCCCCGCCCGGTGCCGAGGCCGCTCCCTCCGTTGAGCAGGAAGGGCACGTCGGTGCCTACCTCGGCGGCCATGGCGAACAGGTTGACGGGTGGCAGGCGCAGCCCCCAGAGCCGGTCGAGGGCGAGCAGGGCGGCCGCCCCGTCGGCGCTGCCGCCACCGAGCCCGGCCGCGACCGGGATGCCCTTGCGCAGCCGGAAGCGGGCGCCGGGCAGGTCACGGGAGCGGCGGGCGATCTCCCTGGCGGCCACCAGCACCAGGTTGCTCTCGTCGGGCGGCAGGCCCTCGCCCTCGACCTCCAGGCCGAGCCCCTCGGGGACCAGCTGGACCTCCAGCTCGTCCCACAGCCCGACCGCCTGCATGATCGTGACCACCTCGTGGAAGCCATCCCCGCGGGGCGGCCCTACCAGCAGGGCGAGGTTGATCTTGGCGGCGGCGCGGACGTTCAGGCGGGCCGGAGCTCCGGTCGGTTGGGACAACAGCGCTCCTCCTCACGCAGCGATCGACCGCATTGTCGAGCCCGGGGTGCCGGGATGGTAGCGACGCGAGCGCGCCGGCAGCAACCGGCAGTTCCGCGCGGACTACCTGGGCGGATCCGGCTCACCCCCGGGCGGATCCAGGTGGTTGGCGAGGGCGGCGAAGGCGGGGACGTCGAGTCGTTCGGCACGCAGCGCGAGGTCGACCCCGGCGGCGCGGCCGAGCGCCTCGACGCCGGCGGCGTCCAGGCCGAGGGTGCGCAGGGCGTTGCGGAGGGTCTTGCGGCGCTGGGAGAAGGCGGCGTCGATCACGCGGGCGACCTGGTCGTAGCCGACGCCTTCCAGGGCCGGGTGGGGGCGGCGGGCGACGCCGACCAGGACCGAGTCGACGTGGGGCTCGGGGATGAACACGTGGCGGCTCACGGCCGCGAGCACCCGGGCGTCCGCGAGCGCCGCCACCTTGGCGCTGGGGGCGCCGTAGGCGGAGGTGCCCGGCGTCGCGGCCAGGCGCTCCCCCACCTCCCGCTGGATCATCACGGTGAGCTCGCGCACCGCGGGGAAGTCGGCCAGCACGCGCAGCACCAGGGGCGCGGCGATGCTGTAGGGAAGGTTGGCGACCAGCCGGCGCGCCTGCGGGGCGAGCGCGCCGAGGTCGACACGGAGCGCGTCGGCGACGGTGACGGTCACGCCCTGATCGCCGGCGAGCACCTCCTCCAGCGCCGGCAGCAGCCGCCCGTCGGCCTCGACCGCCGCCACCCGGACCCCGGCGGCGCGCAGGGCCAGGGTGAGGCTGCCGAGTCCCGGGCCGACCTCCAGCACGGTCTCGCCCGGCTCGACCCCGGCCAGGCGGACCACCTTGCGGGCGGTGTTCGGGTCGGCCAGGTAGTTCTGGCCGAGCGAGCGGACCGGCCGGAGCCCGTGGGCGGCCAGCAGCGCGCGGATGCGCGGCGGGGTGAGCAGCGCACGACCGCCCCGCGGGGAGGGCGACTGGGAGGGTTCGGCGGGCGGCTCGATCGGGTCGGGCCTTTGCATCTCCATGCCGGCCGCTCAGCCGACCGGTGCCGGCAGCCGGAAGGCCCGGCTGGCGGTGGCGGTGGTGGCGCGGGCAACCTCTTCGACCGGCACGCCGTGGACCGCCGCGACGGTGGCGGCCGTGACCGCCACCCGGCCGGGCCGGTTGGGCCGGCCACGGTATGGGTGCGGGGACAGGTAGGGGCTGTCGGTCTCCAGCACCATGCGGTCGAGGGGGACCGCCGCGCAGGCGGCGCGCTGCCCGGGGGCGTTGCGGAAGGTGACCGTGCCCGAGAACGAGACCAGCCAGCCGGCCTCGACCACGCGGGCCGCCTGCTCGGCGTCGCCGGTGAAGCAGTGGAACACCACCCGCTCGGGCGGACCGGTCGCCTCCAGCACCGCCACCACGTCCTCGAACGCCTCGCGGCAGTGCACCACCAGGGCCTTGTCGAGCTCGCGGGCGAGGCGGACGTGGGCCGCGAACGCGGCCCGCTGGACGTCTCTGGGGGAGTTGTCGTAGTGGTAGTCAAGGCCGGTCTCCCCCGCCGCCACCACCTCGGGTTGCTCCAGCAGCCGGCGCAGCTCCTCGAGCACCGCCCCGGTGACCTGGGAGGCGTCGTGCGGGTGGACGCCGGCGGTGGCCGAGAGCGACGCCAGCCGGGTGGCGTCGTCGGCGGCCTGGCGGCTGGACGGCAGGTCGACGCCGACGTCGACCAGGTGGGCGACGCCCTCCGAGTGGGCCTGGGCGACCAGCTCGTCGGTGGACCCGTCGAGCAGGTACAGATGGCAGTGGGTGTCGACCAGCATGGTGCAACCCTACCCGGGACGCCGCCGCCGCGACGCCTTGATAGCGGGCAGGACGCGGGGGAAGGATCGTCGGTAGGAAGCCCAGCAGCGACGCGAAGGACGGTGGATGTGAGCAGTGACAACGGGTTCCTCGACGCCACCGCCCAGGCCGAGCTGGTCCGCAGCGGCCAGGCAAGCCCGCTCGAGCTGGTCGACGCGGCCATCGAACGCGTCGAGCGGCTCAACGGCACCCTCAACGCGGTGGTCACCCCGCTGTACGAGCGCGCCAGGGAGGCCGCGGCCGGCGACCTGCCGGACGGGCCCTTCCGTGGGGTCCCGTTCCTGCTCAAGGATCTGGCGGCGTTGTCGGCCGGCGAGCCCTACCATGCCGGCCTCAAGGCGGCCCGGCAGGCCGGCTGGAACGCCGACCACGACGCCGAGCTGACCAGCCGCTTCCGCGCGGGCGGGCTGGTCTGGCTGGGCAAGACCAACACCTCGGAGCTGGGCCTGCTGCCGACCGCCGAGTCGGAGGCCTACGGCCCGTGCCGCAACCCGTGGGACACCGGGCGTTCCAGCGGCGGGTCGAGCGGCGGGTCCGCCGCCGCCGTGGCCGCCGGCCTGGTGCCGCTGGCCAGCGCGTCCGACGGCGGCGGGTCGATCCGGATCCCCGCCAGCGAGTGCGGCCTGGTCGGCCTGAAGCCGTCGCGGGGTCGGGTGCCGCTCTGGCCGGACCTCGCCGAGGCCTGGGGCGGGATGGTGTCCAGCCTCGCCGTGACCCGCACGGTGCGCGATACCGCCGCGGTGCTCGACGTGGTGGCCGGCCCGTGCCCCGGCGACCTGCACACCCCGCCGCCACCGGTGCGGCCGTACGTGGAGGAGGTCGGGGCACCTCCCGGCCGGCTCCGGGTGGGCGTGCTGACCAGCGCGCCCGACGGCGCCACCGAGACCGACCCGGAGTGCGTGGCCGCGGTCGAGGCGGCCGGGCGGCTCCTCGAGTCCTGCGGGCACACGGTCGAGGACGACCACCCGGCCGCGCTCCTCGACCCCGAGCTGGCCGTCGCCTTCCTGCCCTGCTACGGCGCCTGGACCGCGTCGGAGCTGGACTACTGGGGGGCGTGGCTGGGCCGGACGCTCACCCCCGAGGACGTGGAGACCTCCACCTGGGCGGTCGCCGAGCTGGGCCGCTCGGTCAGCGCCACCCAGTACCTGACCGGCCTGTGGGCGCTGCACCGTTACTCGGCGGCGGTCCAGACCTGGTGGGCCGGCGGCTGGGACCTGCTGGTCACCCCGACGATCCCGGAGCCGCCGCCCACCCTCGGCCAGTTCGTCTCCCCGCCCGACAACCCCTTGCAGGCGGTGTTCCGCGCGGCCGCGGTGGTCGCCTACACGATCCCGTTCAACATCACCGGCCAGCCGGCGATCAGCCTGCCGCTGGCGCAGACCGCCGCCGGCCTGCCGGTCGGCGTGCAGCTGGTGGCCGCCTACGGCCGCGAGGACCTGCTCCTGCGGGTCGCCGCCCAGCTCGAGGAGGCGGCGTCGTGGGAGCACCGCCGCCCGCCGGTGCACGCCTGACCAGGGCGGCCGCGCGGGTATTCAGCTCGGCGGGCCGCCGACCCGCGCCCGGCGCGCGGCCGCCACCACCGTGTCGAAGAAGGTCTTCTTGCCCCGGGTGTAGGAGGCGCGGTCGTCGCGGAAGCGTGCGGCCAGACCGCGCTTGAGCCGGGCGTACTCGTCGGCCGCCTCGGGATGGGCGCGGAGGTGGTCGCGGAACAGCAGGTGCTCCTCGAACAGGCGGCTGGCGCGCTCCACCATGTGGACGTGATGGGTATGGGGCGAGCCCTTGTAGAAGTAGCGCTGGTCGGGCAGGTCGGTCTCGACCTCGGGGGCGTAGTTGTAGCCGAGGCTGATGAGCGCGGCCACCGCCTGGCCGGCGCGCTCGATGTCGTTGACCCCGACCAGGATGTCGATCACCGGCTTGGCCGGAAGCCCGGGCACCGCGGTCGAACCGATGTGCTCGATGACCGCGTCGGTGTCGCCAAGGGCGGCGGCGATCCGCTCCCGCTCCTCGACGAACCGCTGCGGCCAGGCAGGGTCGTACTCGGCGACCTCGACTGGCTGGGCGGCCTGCGTCACGACCGGCCCACCGCCTGCTGCCCAGGCGGGCCGCCGACCGCCTGGCCCTCCGCGTCCAGGCGGGGGAACAGCGCGCCGAGCCGGCTCACCCGCGCGCCGGCGGCCAGCCCGCCCCAGTGCAGCGCCTCCGGCAAGCTGGCGTCGGCCAGCTCACCCGGGGCGCCGACCGCCGCCCAGATCCGTGGAGCCGCCTTGGTCAGCCACGGCGAGCTCAGCAGGGCGATCACCCGCAGGGCCTCCGCGCCGGTGTAGAGCACGGTGTCGAGCGCCAGGTCGTCGTCGGCCTTGGCCAGGTCCCACGGCTTGCGGTCGGAGAGGTAGGCGTTGGCGCTGCCGACCAGCCGCCAGATGGCGCTCAGGGCGCGCTCGAAGGCGAGGTCGCCGTCGAGGGCCGCGGCGGCGTCGGCGTAGGCCCGGTCGGCCGCCTCCCGCACCGCCTCCTCGGCGGGGCCTGGCAGGCCCGGGCCTGGCAGCACCCCGTCCCGGTAGCGCTCCACCATGGCGGTCACCCGGCTGGCCAGGTTCCCCAGCCCGTTGGCGAGGTCGGCGTTGTAGCGCTCGACCATCGCCTCCCAGGAGAAGTTGCCGTCCTGGCCGAAGGCGACCTCACGCTGGAAGAAGTAGCGGAACCCATCGGAGCCGAACGGCCTGACCAGGTCCTCGGGGGCGATCCCGGTGAGCTTGGTCTTGCTCATCTTCTCGCCGCCGACCAGGAGCCAGCCGTGGGCCTGGACGGTGCGCGGCACCGGCAGGCCGGCGGCCATCAGGATGGCCGGCCAGATGACGGCGTGGAAGCGGACGATGTCCTTGCCAACGAAGTGGTAGTCGGCCGGCCAGATCCGCTCGAATCGCTCCAGGTCGGCGTCCCAGCCGGCCGCGGTGGTGTAGTTCTGCAGCGCGTCGATCCAGACGTAGATGACGTGCTTGGGGTCCCACGGGACCGGGACGCCCCATTCGAAGCTGGACCGCGAGATCGACAGGTCCTGCAGGCCCTGCTCGACGAATGAGCGGACCTCGTGGAGCCGGGCCTCGGGACGGACGAACTCCGGGCGCTCACGGTACAGCTCGAGCAGCTGGTCGGCGTACTTGGAGAGGCGGAAGAAATAGTTCTCCTCGCGCACGAAGTCCACCGGCGTCCCGTGGATCGGGCAGTTCCCGTCGACCAGCTCGTCCTGCGTGTAGAACTGCTCGCAGGCGACGCAGTACAGGCCGTCGTAGGCGTCGAGGTAGACGTCGCCCTGTTCGTGGAGGCGCTGCCAGAGGTGCTGCACCGGGACGACGTGGCGCTCCTCGGTGGTGCGGATGAAGTCGTCGTAGCTGATGTCGAGCGCTGCCCAGGCCCCCTTCCACCGCTCCACGATCTGGTCGGTCCACGCCTGCGGGTCGAGGCCCCTGGCCTCGGCGGCGCGGGCGACCTTCTGGCCGTGCTCGTCGGTGCCGGTGAGGAACAGCACCTTTTCCCCGTGGGCCCGCCGCCAGCGCGCGAGCACGTCGGCCGCGATCGTGGTGTACGCGTGGCCGATGTGCGGCTCGTCGTTGATGTAGTAGATCGGAGTGGTGACGTAGAAGGTGTCCTTCACAGCGCTCACGGCCCCCAGGATGGTGTCGAGGGTGTGGAGGCTAGCCAATCACCCAAGAACCGTCCACCAAGCACAGGCGCCCGATCCTGTCACGGCTGCCGCGCGGCTGGTCAGCTACCGGACCGAAGCGCCCTGGCGTCGAGGACGGCCTGGTAGACGGCCCGGCGCGGGGTGCCGGTGGCGCGGGCCACCGCGCCGACCGCGTCGCGGGTGCTGGCACCGCCCTCGACCAGGCGGGCGACCTCGCCGGCCAGCTCGGAGGTGTCCGGGCCGGCCGGCTCGGGAGCACCGGCGACCACCAGCGTGAACTCGCCACGGGGGCCCTGCGCGGCGAGACGCTCGCCCAGCTCCGCCAGCGCGCCGCGGAGCACCTCCTCGTGGACCTTGGTCAGCTCCCGGGTGACCGCGGCCGGTCGCTCCGGCCCGAAGGCCTCCGCCATCGCGCCGAGGGTGGCGAGGACCCGGTGCGGCGCCTCGAAGAACACCAGCGTGCGGGGCTCGGCGGCCAGCTCGGCCAGACGCCGGTCGCGCGGCCCGGCCTTGCGAGGCAGGAAGCCCTCGAAGCAGAACCGGTCGGTCGGCAGGCCGCTGACCACCAGCGCGGCCAGCACGGCGCTCGGGCCGGGCACGACCTCGACCGGCAAGCCCCTGGCCAGGCAGGCCTGGATCAGGTCGTGGCCGGGGTCGGAGACGCCAGGCATGCCGGCGTCGCTCACCAGCGCCACCCGCTTGCCACCGGCCACCGCCTCGACCAGCTCGGCCGCCCTGGCCCGCTCGTTGCCCTCGTGGTAGCTGACCGTGCGCGCCTTGACGCCGAGGTGGGCGAGGAGCTTGGCCGCTTCCCGCGTGTCCTCGCAGGCCACCAGGTCGGCTTCGGCGAGCGCGCTGGCCAGGCGCGGGGAGGCGTCGCCGAGGTTGCCGATCGGGGTGGCACAGATCACCAACCGGCCGCCGGCGTGTGGCCGGTCCCGCGTGCTCGCCATCGACGCGCTCCCATCGAGATCGCCTGATGGCTCGTAGGGTGCCACGTCGGCCACCCCCACGGCGGCGCCGGCGCTCGCCGGAACGGTCGCGTCAGGGTTGGCGCGGCTCGGCGTGGGGCGCGGCCTTGGCGCCGACCACGATGCGGTCCCGGCCCGCCGCCTTGGCCGCGTAGAGGGCACGGTCGGCGCGGGCGACCAGCTCGTCGGAGATCTCCTGCCCGTCCCAGCTGACCAGGCCGGCGGAGAACGTCTGCTCCTTCGGCGACACCGCCCGCAGCCGCTCCAGCACCTCGGCGGCCTGCTCGGCGGTGGCCCCGGGCATGAGCACGCCGAACTCCTCGCCGCCGTAGCGGCACAGCAGGTCGGTGCTGCGCAGCGCCGCGCTCCACGCGGCGGTGACGTTCTTGAGCATCCGGTCACCGGCCTGGTGGCCGTGCTGGTCGTTGTAACGCTTGAAGTGGTCGAGGTCGAGCATGGCCACCGAGAGCGCCACGCCGTCGCGCCTGGCGCGGTCCATCGCCACCGGCAGCTCGCCGTCCCAGACCCGCCGGTTGGGCATGCCGGTCAGCCCGTCGTGCCGCGCCAGCGCGGCCAGCTGCCCTGCCTGCTCTTCCACCTGCCTGACCAGACCGGCGATGCGGAGCACCACCAGCAGGAACAGCAACATCGAGGCGGTCCCGATGGCGATCCCATCCACCCGGCCGCGCCGCAGCACGGTCTGGGACACCAGCAGCCCAGGGGCGATCAGCGAGGCGCAGGCGAGCAGCACCAGCCGCCGCCAGCTGAGCCGCGTGACCGGCTCCACCACCGGCTGGGTCAGCTCCCCCATCGACGGGTGCAGGCCCGCCGCACCCAACAGCACGAACCCGAGCAGCCAGATCACGTCGACGTAGTAACCCTGGTCGTAGGAGCCGTACTGGAGCAGCAGGGCGTAGATCGTGTCGTAGACGAACCACGCCGTGACCGCCCCGGCCAGCAGCCGCAGGGCGGGCAGGCGCGCCCCCAGCCCGGCCAGCAGCCGCACCACCAGCGCCAGGAACAGCACGTCCCAGACCGGGTAGGCCAGCGCCACCAGCCGGCCCAGCCAGTTGAGGTTGTTGCTGGTGGCGGTCGGGACCATCAGGAAGACCCAGGAGAGCAGGCCGAAGCCGCTGGCCACGATGGTCGCGTCGATCCACCCGACCCGGTCCCTGCCAGCCGTGCGCACCCGCACCAGCAGCACCAGGGCGATGCCGATCAGGGGGCAACCGGCGAGGTAGAGCGCGTCGGCCAGCGACGGGAACGGCGCCGACTGGTGCAGCACCCGTTCATACAGGGCGTAGGCGACGTCGCCGGCGCAGATCGACACCAGCCCGGCGGCCAGCACGAACCAGATGGCGGGGTGGCGTGGCCGGTGCAGCCAGACCCGACGAGCAGCCCGGCCACGCCGAACAGGCCGATGCCGGCGGTCGCGCCCGTCTGCCACCAGTTGTCGGGCAGCAGGAAATAGCCGGCGACCGCCACCGTCCCTACCGCCAGGTAGAGCCGCCACCATCGGGTAGACATATCCCTGTCATCGGGCAGGACGGGTCGGTGGTTGACTTCTCCGTTGGCCCGCTATGGGCCGGGGAGCAGCGCGGCGAACCGGCGCGCCGGGTCGCCGCGGTGGCTGGCGACCAGCGCCTTGGCGGCGAGCCGCTTGATCACCCGGTGGGGATCGCCACCGGCGGCCCGAGGCCGCCTCCTACCGCCGGCCGGGCACGATCAGGCAGACGTCGCCGAACTCGTGCCACAGGTAGCCGGCGTCGAGGGCGACCCGGTAGGCGGCGCGGAGCAGCTCCGGGGAGAGGAACGCGCCGAGCAGGTCCAGGTGGCTCGCCTGCGGCTCGTGGAAACCGGTGAGCAGCCCGTCGACCAGGGCGAGGCGGTGGCCAGGCGTGATCCGCAGCCGGGTGGTGCCTGACCCGGCGCGCGCGGTGCCGTCGAGCGCGGCGGTCTCCAGCGTCCGCACCACCGTGGTGCCGACCGCGATCACCCGGCTGCCGGTGACGCGGGCACGGTTGACGGCGCGGGCGGTGGCGGCCGGCACGTGGTACGGCTCCGCCGGGATGAAGCCCCGGTCGGTGACCGGGTCGCCATAGGTCGACAGCCCGGCGTGCAGGCTGATGCTGGCCACCTTCACGCCGCGGCGCCGCAGCTCCTGCAGGGTCTGCAGGGTGAACGGGCGGCCCGCGCTGGCCATCTCGACCGAGCCGGGGCCGGCGGCGAAGACCGTCTGGTAGTGGTGCAGGGCGTAGGCCCGGCTGACGTAGGCGTAGCGGACCGGCCGGCCCGCCCGGTGCAGCGCCTCCCACAACGCCGGCCCGCTGGCGTCGAAGACGAGCCAGACCAGCGGCGCGGCCTCCTCGTGAGGCCCGAGCACGGTGGCCGTCAACCCGCCGCCGAAACGCACCCGCTCCCCCGCCGGCATGGCAGGTGGGGCCGGCCGGGCGTCCGTGGCGACCAGGGCGGGGTCGCCGCCGCCTGGCGGCACCCCCAGGGGGAGGGCGGCCCACCGCTCCCGGTCCCTGGCGGCCAGGCGGATCTCCACCGGCAGCCCGGTGCTGGTGTGGCCGAGCAGGCTCGCCGGCAGCGTGCGGGAGTCGTTGACCACCACCAGGTCGCCCGGGTCGAGCAGCCCGGGCAGCTCGGTGAACCGGTGATGGGCTACCGCGCCGGTGGCCCGGTCGACCACCAGCATGCGCACCTGGTCGCGGCGGAGGCCGCGGGCCTCGGGCGGCGCCGGCGCCTCCAGCTCGGGCGGCAGGAGGAAGCTGACCTCGCTGCGCACGGCACTCACCTGCCTGCTGCGGCTTCGGCCTCCGCTGGGACGAAGTCGGCCGCCTCGAGCCGTTCGCCGCTCACCTCGGCGGACTCCGGGCCGGCCAGCCAGACGAACACACCGGTGCGCTCCTCCGGCTTGGCCAGTTGTGCCGGATCGTCGTCGGGCAGTGCCGCCGCGTGCATGGCGGTCGCCATGTCGCCGGGGTCCACCGAGTTGACCCGCACCCCGGTGCCGTCCAGCTCGCTCGACCAGATGCGGGTGAGCTGGTCGAGACCGGCCTTGGAGAGCCCGTAGGCGCCCCAGCCCGGGTAGCCGACCACGCCGGCGTCGCTGGAGACGTTGACCACGCTGCCCCGGCCGGCGGCCAGCATGGGGCCGAGCAGCGCGCGGGTCAGCAGGAACGGCCCGACCACGTTGACCGCGAGGACCCGTTGCATCGCGTCCGGGTCGGTGTCGAGCAGGTATGGCATGGGTGTCGGGCCGAGCTCGGAGGCGTTGTTGACGAGCACGTCGACCCGCTCGAAGGTGGCAAGCGCGGCGGCCGCGACCCGCTCCACGTCGTCGGCGTCGCCGACGTCGGCCGGGACGGCCAGGGCCCGGACGCCGAGCGCCTCCACCTCGGCACGGACGGCCTCGAGGGGGTCCGCGCGCCGGGCGACCAGGACGACGTCGGCGCCCTCGCGCGCGTAGGCGAGCGCGACCGCCCGCCCGAGACCCTGGGAGGCTCCGGTCACCAGCGCGGTCGTGCCGGCGAGGCGGCCGGATGGGGATGCGGCCATTGGGGACCTCCGTTGGTCGTTCGGAGTCGGTGGTCCGCATGGTCCGCCTGGCGCGATAATTTTGTCAACGTAAGTGTTAAGAAAATCGGGATGTCGCGCTCGACCGCTTCACGGGCTCGCCCCGGTGGCTCACCGTCACCGTCGTCGGTCTCCCCCTGACCGCGGCCGCCGTCGGCTGGCTCCTGGCTGGACGCGAACCACCCGTCCTCGCCCGGCAACCGCTGGCCTGACAGAAGCCTGCGCCGAGCTGCTCATCAGCAACAGCGCATGGCGCACGCCAGCAACGAGGCCCTTTCGGATGGCCGAGGAGACCGGGCAGCTCAACTACGTCACCGGCACGATCCGCGCCTCGGTGAGCCGGCCCCGCCACACCTCGAGCAGGCCGATCGTCCCGACCGGCTGGCGCCGCCGGTCGGTCGGCGAGCCCGGGTTGAAGATCCGCAGGCCGAGCGTTGTGTCCTCGGCGTCGAGCGGGATGTGCGAGTGGCCGAAGACGACCAGGGCCGCCTCGGGGAAGCGGCGCCGCAGGCGCCGCAGCCGGCCGTCCGACGGGCCGGCGTCGTGGACCATGCCGACCCGCAGGCCGGCCAGTTCCACGGTGAGGGTCTCGGTCGCTCCCCACTCGGCGACCTCGTGGCCGTCGTTGTTGCCGAGCACGGCCCGGACCGGCGCGAACGCGGCCAGCTCGTCGAGCACGCCGGCGGTGCAGACGTCGCCGGCGTGCAGGATCAGGTCCACGCCCTCGAGGTGGCGGGCGACCGCCGGTGGGCAGCGCTGCCATCGCCTTGGCGCGTGGGTGTCGGCGAGCACGGCGATCCGCATGCGGCATGATGCCGCGGGCGGGCAGGCCGCGACTACCGCTCCGGATCCGGCGCAGCAGCGGGACGACCGGGGCGGTCGGGGTCGCGTCGTTGCCCAGGTTCGCTCCGAGAGGAGTCTCGGCGGGCGGCGGCCCCGGTGCACCAGGAGAAACCCTGGACCGTGAGCACCCGACCCCGCTCCGTCAGCGGCGCGGCGCCGGAAATCCGCTCGCCACCGGGGGCGGACCGCGGCGAGAGTAGCCTGGCTGGCGTCCTCCCTTCGACCTCGCTGGAGTGCCCGTGCGCCGACTGGTCCTGCTCGCCTTCATCTGGGGCTGGTCGTTCCTGTTCATCAAGGTGGTCGTCGAGCGCTCCTCGCCCCAGTTCGTGGCCTGGGGCCGGGTCGTCTTCGGTCTGGTGGTGGTGCTCGCGTTCCTCTACGGCGGCGGCGAGCGCCTCCCCGAGCGCAGGTGGTGGGGGCACCTCGCCGTGCTCGCCGTGGCCATGAGCGTGATGCCGTTCACCATGATCGCCTGGGGCGAGGAACGGATCACCTCCGCGCTGACCTCGGTGCTGAACGCCTGCACGCCGCTGTTCGCGGCCGCGTTCTCCGCCTGGCTGCTGCGCGCCCGGCTGCGCCCGCCCCAGCTCGCCGGCCTGACGATCGCGCTGGCCGGGGTGGCGGTGGTGGCCGGCCTCGGCGGCGGCGACCTGGCCGGCAGCTCGTTCACCGGCACCCTCGGCGTGGTGGCCGGCAGCGCCGGCTACGGCTTCGGCTTCGCCTACGCCCACCGCTTCGTCGAGGATCTCTCCCCCATCCGGCTGGCCGCCGGCCAACTCGCCACCGCCGCCCTGCTGCTCACGCCCGGCACCGCCGTGGAGGTGGCCCGCGGCGGCGTGGAGTTCACCCTGCTGGTCGCCCTCTGCCTGGTCCTGCTGGGAGGGCTCGGCACCGGCTACGCCTACGTCCTCAACTACCGCATCCTCAAGGACGTCGGCGGGACCGGCGCGTCGCTGGTCACCTATCTGATCCCGATTGTGGGTGTGGCCGCCGGGATCCTGGTGCTCGGCGAGCCCTTCTCGCTCCGCCAGGTCGCCGGCGCGCTGGTGATCATCTTCGGCATCGCCCTGGTCCAGGGCCGCCTGCTCGGCCCCAAGCCCACGCCGGAGTCCGACGCCGCCCTGCCGCCGGTCGAGGACCGCGCCGCGTCGCGCTGAGCCGAGCAGGGCCATGGTGGGCGGCCGGTGCTCGCCGCCGGCCGGCAGACGCGGTACCGTGTGCCCGCAGAACGGAAAGAGGATTCCGCGGTGGACCGGGACCTCACCGCCCTCACCCGACGTTGGGGAACGGGCCCGGCGAGGCGGTGGCCGTGGCCGTTGCGAGGAGTCCCGGTGACCGCAGTCCTCCCGCGCCTCGGCGCCAGCGTCCTGGACGACCTCGACCGGCGGCTGGCGCCCGCTGACGCCGACCTCGCCGCCCTCTACCCCGGCGACCCTGGCGCCCGCCAACCGGTGCACACCGTCTATGTCGCGGCCGACCTGATGACCCCTGGGCTCGTCACCGACTGGGGCACCCAGGCGCGGGCAGCAGTCGACCTGCACGCCGACAGCGCCGCGGCGCTGGCCGGCGCGACCGGCGTCGACGCGGCGCTGGTGGCCGAGCTGTTCCCGAGGATCCTGGCCAAGCTCGCCGCCGAGCCCGTCGAGGACCTCCGCCTCGACTTCGAGGACGGGTACGGGCCACGGCCGGACGGGGAGGAAGACCGGGACGCCATCGGCGCGGCCCGCGCCCTGGCCGCGGGGCTCGAAGCCGGGACGGCGCCGCCCTACGTCGGGCTGCGGGTCAAGTGCCTGGAAGCCGCCACCCGGCGCCGCGGGGTGCGCACCCTGGATCTCTTCCTCGGCGCGCTGCTCGCCGAGGCGGCGCTGCCAGACGGCTTCGTGGTCACGCTGCCCAAGGTAACCGACGTCCGGCAGGTCGAGGCCATGGCCATGCTGTGCGGCCTGCTGGAGCGGGCGCACGGCCTGCCCGCACGGCGACTGCGGTTCGAGATCCAGGTCGAGACGCCGCAGTCGGTCCTGGCCGCCGACGGCACCGCCGCCGTGGCCAGGATGATCCATGGGGCCGACGGGCGCTGCTCCGGCCTGCACTACGGCACCTACGACTACAGCGCCGCCTGCGGGATCGCCGCCGCCTACCAGAGCATGGAGCACCCCGCGGCCGACCACGCCAAGGCGGTCATGCAGGTGGCCGCGGCCGCCACCGGCGTCCGGCTGTCCGACGGGTCGACCAACGTGCTGCCGGCCGGCGAGACGCCCGCGGTGCACGCGGCGTGGCGGCTGCATGCCCGGCTGGTCCACCGGTCCCTGGTGCGCGGCTACTGGCAGGGCTGGGACCTGCACCCGGCCCAGCTGCCCACCCGCTACCTGGCGACCTACGCCTTCTTCCGCGAGGGCCTGCCGGCGGCGGCGGCCCGGCTGCGGGCGTACGCCGGCCGCACCGCCGGCGGCGTGCTGGACGAGCCGGCCACGGCGCAGGCGCTGGCCGGGTTCGTGACCCGTGGGCTCGACTGCGGTGCGCTGGACGCGGCCGAGGTCCAGGAGCTGAGCGGGCTCGACCGCGCGGCGATCGACCGCTACGCGAGGCGAACAACCTGAGGCAGGTTGGTGACCTCACAGCGACATCGCCCCGTTCTGCCCGTCAACCGGATGCGATTTCCGCACGATGGGCAGATGATGGGTGCGGGAGCCCCGCTTCAGGGCCGGGGTCGTCCGACGAGGAGGCGTGCCATCACCACCGTTGCGAGGGCCCCGGGCGGCGTGCAGTCCGTGGAGCGTGCCCTGTCCCTGCTCGAGAGCCTGGCCGACCTCGGCGAGGAGGTCGGCGTCAGCGAGCTGCGCACCGCGACCGGGCTGCCGTTCGGCACCATCCACCGGTTGCTCGGCACGCTGGTGCTGCACGGCTACGCCCGCCAGAACCCGCAGACCCACAAGTACACCCTCGGCCCGCGCCTCCTGCGCCTCGGCGACGCGGCCGGGCGCCATTTCGGCGGGTGGGTGCAGCCCTACCTCACCGAGCTGATGGAGATCAGCGGCGAGTCGGCCAACCTGGTGATGCTCGACGGCGACCACGCCGTCTACGTCGCGCAGGTGGCCTCCCGCAAGCACAACGTCCGGATGTTCACCGAGGTCGGGCGGCGGGTGCTGCCCCACTCGACCGCGGCGGGCAAGGTCCTGCTGGCGTTCCGGCCGCGGCCGGCGATGGAGGCGCTGCTTGACCGCACCGGTCTGCCGCCGCGAACACCGCGGACCATCACCGACCGGGGCAAGTTCCTCGCCGAGCTCGACCTCGTCTCGCGGCAGGGCTACGCGGTCGACGACGGTGAGGAGGAGATCGGCGTGCGCTGCCTGGCGGTCCCGGTGTTCGGCGTCGGGGACAGCGTGGCCGCGGTCTCGGTCTCCGCGCCGGACGGGCGCCTCCGCCGTGACGACTACGAGCGCCTGCTCCCGGAGATGATGCGCATCTCCGCGGCGATGACGGGCAGCCTCGTGGCCGCGTCCTGACCACGCTCCGGAGGCTTGACGGAGGGCCCTACTCGGGGTACGGTCCACCCACTTAGTGGGTGGCATTTCCCGCATGACGGAAAGCGTGCGAGGCGACCGCTCGTCGGCGACGAGCTTCCGCGGTCGGCGCAGGACCGCCGCCGCTGGACCGGACCACGAGGTCGGGGCGCGCGGCAGTGCAGAACTGAGGAGGGCCGCCGATGACGGCGATCGGGTTCATCGGCCTCGGCGTGATGGGCAGGCCCATGGCCGAGCACCTGGTCCGGGCCGGCCACGAGGTCACCGCCTACAACCGCTCCCCGGAACCGGTGCAGGCGCTGGTCGCGGCGGGCGCGAAGGCGGCCGGCTCGGCCGCTGACGCGGCCGCCGACGCCGACGTGGTGATCACCATGGTGCCCGACTCCCCCGACGTCGAGGACGTGGTCCTGGGCGAGGACGGTGTCTTCTCGACCGCGCGCCAGGGCCTGCTGCTGATCGACATGAGCAGCATCCGGCCTGACACGGCCCGCCAGATCGGCGAGGAGGCGCTGGCCCGCGGGGTCCGGTTCCTGGACGCCCCGGTGAGCGGCGGCGAGATCGGCGCCAAGGAGGCGACGCTCTCGATCATGGTCGGTGGCGCCGCCGAGGACTTCGAGGCCGCCCTGCCGATCCTCGAGGCGCTGGGCAAGACCGTCGTGCACGTCGGCCCGGTGGGCTCGGGTCAGACCGTGAAGGCCGCCAACCAGCTCATCGTCGCTGGCGTGATCGAGCTGGTCAGCGAGGCGATCGTGCTGCTGGAAGCCCACGGCGTCGACATGGAGCCGGCCATCAAGGTCCTGGCGGGCGGGTTGGCGGGCAACCAGATCCTGGAACGCAAGGCCGCCGGCATGCTGGCCCGCAGGTTCGAGCCCGGCTTCCGTATCGACCTGCACCACAAGGACATGCAGATCATCCAGGCGGCGGCCCGCGACAGCGGCGTGGCCATCCCGGTGACGGCGCTGGTCGCCCAGATGCTGGTCGCGCTGCGCAGCCTGGACCGCGGCTCGCTCGACCACAGCGCCATCCTGACGCTGATCGAGGACCTGTCGGGCCGCGGCCGTTCCCCTTTTGACCGGGGGGCTACCGCTTCGCTCGTTGAGCCCCCCGGACCCCCCGGCCCCTCGCGGCTGGAGGAGGGCGTCG